>JANQLH010000086.1 GCA_028280735.1 SAR324 cluster bacterium
AGATACCAGGTGGTATTTCCGGCTGTTTCCTGGTTTTTGGACACACGACTCCATCTCGATTCACTATCGTTAGAATGACTCACCATGTACCTTCAAAAATCCTGGTATGATTCCTGTTTGCCCTACACTGGCGTTAGTAATAAGGGGCGAGAGAAGAGCCGCGGAAGAGCTCCGTTTATCAAAAACGTCATTTGGCACATTGACAAGGGAAGGGGGATCACCCATTATCGAAAATCAGGTATCGTTTTTCTTCAATTCCGATCACCTTCAGTGAACAACAGATGACAGATCACACTGTTACCCGACAAAAATCAAAAATCACCATTTGGTTTCTGGCCCTGCCTCTCTTTTTTATCAATTTTTTTGTCTTTGCCGAGCATTTAATTGTCGTTCCGTTAAGTGCCGGTATTTCTGTCGCGACCGGCTTACCTCCAGTAAACAGCGGTTTGCTGGTTTCTATTTATCCCCTGGCAGCGGCGGCATCTGCTTTGATTTTGGGTCCCTTCTCAGACAGGCTGGGAAGAAAAAAAATGTTGATACTGCTTTGCCTGGGATTTAGTGCCTCAATCTTTGCTTTTGCCTGGGATGACAGTGTGTTTACCGTTTTAGCTTTCAGGGTGCTTTCCGGAGTTTGTGGCGGCCCTATTCCTTCCAATGTGATGGCTTACATCGGAGACCGATTTCAGGGCAGGGAGCGGACTAAGGTCATTACCATTGTGATGCTGACTTTTTCGATTGCCTCTATTTTTGCAGTTCCGATTGGTGCCTTGCTTGCTGAACTTTTTAGTTGGCGTACTCCTTTTATTGCCATTTCCGTAGCAATACTATTCTGCCTGATTCTGATATCACGCATGGAATCAATTAAAACCGGAGCTGAATCGGGAAATGTTCTCCGACAATATGTTGAATTTGCCAATTTGTTGAAGCTGCGACTTGTCAGAAAAGTGTTTACCCTGCAGTTTTTTATGATCATCGGTCTGTTTGGATTTGTTCCCCACATCAGTGTCTGGCTGGGCACGGTTTATGGTTTTAACGCCACACAAATCGGTCTTTGCTATATGCAGGGAGGAATAGGAGGGATTATCGGCAACAATCTTTCCGGGTATTTTATCAACAAGGGGCATAAAGGAAGGTTAATCAGTGTTGGCTCCCTGATCATGTGTGTTGTTCTTTTCTTTTCGACCTGGAACCTGCTGCCACCTGTTTTTACCGGCGTGTTCTTTGCAGGATTGCTATTTGGGGGATCAATCCGCATGCCTGCCTTTCAAATCATTCTGACAGAAATAATCCCTATCAACTTAAGAGGCAGGATGATGGCGCTGAGCATGATTAATGCAAACCTAACCATGGGTCTTGGTGGTATCTGGAGCCTGGCTTTTTTGGATATGCAGAACGGCGTCCTGACCGGTATGAGGACAGTCACCATCATCGGAGCGGTCACCTTGGCTTTGATTCCTCTGATGGTGCTCAACCTGGAAAGAGAAATAAAAAAGTCTGACCAGGTTTTTTAAATCAACAGCAGTGATCCGGTGATAAAGCAAACAAACGCAGGCAGTCTCATACACCTGCGTTTACTTTTCACTGCAGCCCCGTTGCAGATTCCTTTTTACCCGCTCGCAACAATAGCAAGACAAATCCTGTCAACATCGCTATCTCAAGCAACAGGATAGGCACACCGGCAATTGTTTTGACTACTTTGATCCCGTCCAGACCGCCTATAAACATGAATACCAGTGATGTTGCGCCCATCAGAATTCCCCAGAACAGTTTCATTGAAATAGGAGCCTCCATGGAGCCGTGCTCACCGGATTTCTGATTAGATATACTGAGGAGAGAGACTGTTGATGTCATGGAATCAGCCAGGGTCACAAATGATATAAAAATTGTGAAAAGCATCAACGGTCTGAGAATATCAGCCAATGGCAAAAAGTCGAATAAACGGAGCATGAGTACTTCATACCCTTTTTCATCCATCAATCCTTTTAAATCGATCCCTTCAATGAAATGGGTATGGAGGGTTAACCCGCCGAAAGTACCAAACCAAACCAGGGCAAACAGGGCGGGAAGAATCAGGTTCACGCTGATAAACTCGCGGATTGTCCTGCCGTAGCAAAGACGGGCCAGAAACATTCCGGTAATTGGGGCGAACGACAACCAGTCGGCCCACCAATACATATCCCACCATTGGGGCCATAAATCGCCATCAGGAAATGGGTCTGTGAATGTCATGGCCGAAAAGAAGTTGTTCACGTAGTCGCCGGTCGCCTGCACGGTCAGATTCGCAGAAAACGCGGTAGGACCGAAGATTATGGCAAATATCAGCAATGCTATAAAAAGTATCGCGTTTTTGTCGCTCAACCAGCGTATTCCCTTGTTAAGACCGGTTACACTGGAAGTGGTGTAACACAAGACAATGGCAACACAGATAATTGTCCAGACTATGGTTGAAGGTGTGATACCAAACAGGAAATCCATGCCGCTGCCCAGCTGGAGCAACCCATATCCCAGGGAGCCGGCAACTCCGCCGGTAATCGCGAATAGAGTAACACCATCCACGACCGTTGCAACCTTTCCGAATGCCCTTTCTCCTAACAGCGGGTAAAGAGCGGAACTGACGGCAAATGGTTTTTTAAGATTGTAATGGGCGTAAGCTATCAGGACTCCGCAGACCACATAAATGGCATAAGGTGTAAATGTCCAGTGCAGAAAACTCGTTCTCATGGCCCACAGCATTGCCTGTTGACTACCCGGCTCGATAAACATTCCTCGGGCGGGAGCCAACGCATGCTTTAATGCCTCGGGAGCCGGCCAAAAAACGATTCCCATCGCCATACCGGCACACAGGGACATTGCCCACCAGTTCCATCTGGAAAACTCGGGTTTGGCATCCTTTCCACCCAAACGGACTTTACCGATGGGATGGATCATCAGAAAGATTGAAAACAAAACAAAACTCAGACAACCAAGGCTTAAGGTCCAACCCAGGTTTTTCATCAACCAGATAAAAGCCCCCCAGAGTATCTTATGAAAGGCCTTTTGATCGAATAGCCCGAGAATTAGTATTGTACCAAAAAAAGCAAGAGGTATGGCGATCACACCATATCTGAGTTTGAATTTGTTTGAGGTTGCTTGCATGTTTCTCCTTTTTTACTTGAACAATCTTATTCACCAACCGAAGCGACTGTATTGGTTTTCGCTTCATGCTTTAACCAGTTATAAAACAACACGGCTGCATCTCCTTCTCCCTTTTTTGAATGAGGTGGAAAGATCCAATAGCCGAAAGAAGTGTTAACCGGTTTACCGATGGTTTCCAGCAGTCCATTCTGCAGGACAGTAGACGCGACATTCAGATCCAGCATGGTTATGCCCAGTCCGGATACTGCCGCAACAATTGTCTGGTCCTGTGTGGAAAAGTCGATACCACCGCTAAGGTCGGTTGCGGTCGGCTTAATATCGGGGTTGGGACAACGATCAAGCCATTGCTCCCAGTAAGGCAACCGACTGTTACCGGATAAGGTATGCAGAACGGGTACTCCCTCAAAGCCGTTTTGTTTTAAAATAGTCTTTTTGATGTGAGGTGTGCAGGCGGGAACAATGATTTCCGGGAAAAGAATTTCACCACCAATGGTTCCCATCTCTTCCGATCCAAAACCAACCTGGCAATCGAAGTTACCGAAATTGCTGTAGTGAAGGTTTTCATGGATCGAAATGGTAAACGATACCGTGTGTTGTTCTCGAAAAAGAACCAGGCGGGGAGTAAGCCAACGTGAGGCAAAGGTTGGTGGTAGGGCCACAAACAATCTCCTTCGGATTTCACCTCTTCTTAATCTTTCCAAAGCAGATGACATGTCGCCCAACGCTTTGCTTACCACCTGGTAAAAAGCTTGGCCGTCTTCCGTCAATTCCAGGCGATTGTTGATCCTGGTAAAGACTTCAAAACCCAAAATCTCTTCTAACCCTTTTATTTGCCTGCTTATTGCCGATTGGGTTACATA
>JANQLH010000090.1 GCA_028280735.1 SAR324 cluster bacterium
CGTCCCAGATGGGCAATGGCTTTGATCAGCTGGCGTAGCATCTCGAACAAGGCTCCGGCAAATTTGGTTTTTGTCAGCCCGGGTAGTAAGGCGTTCACCCGGATATTGAACCCTGCCAGTTCCTTGGCGTAAGCTTTAGTCATCGAAACCAATCCTGCCTTGGTGATGGAGTAGACACCCTGGAAAGGGGCCGGCGATTCTGCAGTGATGGATGCTACATTAATTATTGATCCCTTGCCTGCCTGCATCATGAGTTTTGCAGCATATTTAATCATAAAAAAGGGCCCTTTCAGGTTAACCGCGGTGGTTTTGTCCCATACTGCCTCATCCACATCCACCATATTGCCGAAAAACGGATTGGTTGCCGCATTGTTGACCAGAATATCCAGTCTGCCGTGTTTTTTCCCCACTTCCTGAAACAACGCTTCAATGTGATCCATTTTACCCATGTGACAGGCAACGGCTTCAGCGCTACCTCCAGCAGCTTTGATCTGCTCAGCAACCTGCTGCAGTCCTTCAAGCTTTCTGCTCACTAAAATACAGTGTGCTCCGTAGGCTGCCAGATTCCCGGCAATAGCTTCACCAATTCCCCTGCTGGCGCCTGTAATGAGGGCTACTTTTTCCTTTAGTGAAAAATCGATCATAATAAACCTCCTGATGGTTATCGATGAAAAAATAGGTATTTGGCTCGGACTTTAGATTCTCGGTTGACTTGATCCAAAGTTTTCCGGACGGTAAACATAAACCGGAAGTTGGCCAATCTTCATAAATATTGGGCTGGTTCGTCAAGAAAAAATCGAGCAAGCGTTCTATTTTTATTGTTTTTCGCGATACGGAAATTATCAAACCAGGGTTTGAAAATAACCTGTTTAAACCCTACCAATAAGTGCTTTAAAGGCAACTCGATGCTTCGGAGTTCAGTGCTTTCAGCGTTCAGCTCTCAGCCGGTTTTTGCTTGTCTATGTAATATCTTGAGCAGAACGGAGAAAACTGACGGTTGACAGTACCTTCCTCTCCGGGCTGGATAAAGGTTTAGCGACTTTTCGTTCAGACACTAACTACTTGATTATTTGCTAATTTATCTGATAGTTCCTGAGAACACATTAGGGTCCAAAACGATAAAAGCCGGGTTGCCCGATGAGGGGATTTTTAAGGTAGATTAAAGAACCATTTATCTTGATTGTTGCTTTTTAAAACCCGGCAAAAGTAACATCTCATGAGAGTAATGACTCTTTAACAAGCAACCATAGTAAACCTTAGCCTGGAGATAAGATGGAGGAAAAAGCGGGTCGGCTCACAGGAAAAACAGCGATAATTACCGGGGCTGCCAGTGGAATCGGGCAAGCAACTGCAGAACTCTTTGCAATGGAAGGTGGACAGCTGGTTCTTGCTGATGTCAATGAAGCTGAACTGAAATCACTGGTAATGCAGCTGGAAAATCAAGGTACCGGGGTGATTGGCATTAAAACCGATGTTTCCGATGAAAAGCAGGTGTCCGATTTGGTTTCAGCCTGCATTGAGGAGTATGGCAGGATCGATATTGTCTGCAACAATGCCGGAATAACCGGTGATCTCAGCAAGGTTAATCTTGAAGAGCAGGAGACCGACAATTGGATCAAGGTATACGGTGTCAATGTGCTGGGAGCGGTGTACATGGTAAAACACGCATGTCAACCGATGATGAAACAAAAAGCAGGCTCGATCGTCAATACCTCTTCTGTTGCCGGAATAAGATCCGGTGCCGGACCCAACGCCTACAGTGCGAGCAAGGCTGCGTTGGTAAATTTCACCCAAACTTCCGCCTGTGATTTGGGAAGCTACAATATCAGGGTAAATGCCGTATGCCCCGGATTAATTGAAACAGGTATGACCAAGCCGGTATTTGACTATGCCAGACAAGCAGGGAAAGAAGAAAAACTGGGAAACAGGGCGGAATTAAAACGTTACGGACTTCCCAAAGAAGTGGCAAATGCAATACTGTTTTTTGCCGGTGACGAGTCCAGTTTTATTACCGGCCAGGTGCTGCCTGTAGATGGCGGCAATACGGCGTCTTTGAACATGCCCGGAATGAAGTTTTAAATCTGCATTCAAACAGGTGAAGGACCGGGGGATGTGGGCATGGTGCAATGCTTGCCCACCCTTTTTTAATTTCGATTGATTCGATTTAGACGCTCATACATTTTCAGGTTGTTTTTGTAGATATTCAGATACTCTTTGTACATCTCATCATAGACCTTGCGAT
Organism: SAR324 cluster bacterium; assembly: GCA_028280735.1. GTDB lineage: Bacteria > SAR324 > SAR324 > XYD2-FULL-50-16 > XYD2-FULL-50-16 > JAHJTV01. Next base: position 2,243 of record JANQLH010000090.1, read on the forward strand.
TTTCCGATTGTGGTTTAAACACTTCGTTGATTTGAATGTATTTGGAAATCTCTCCAAAGGATAAATACTTCAACGCGACTCCCGCCATGAAGGCAGACCCCCTGGCGTTAGCCTGAATGGGATCTTTAACTTGTTTGATTTCCCTGTTCAAAACATCTGCTATTATCCGGCACCAGACTTTGGAGTTGGCCCCTCCACCAACAAAATGTATGCTCTCCATTTGTCGTTTGATAAACTTTTCAACGTAAAACAGTACCCATTTTAAATTATAGGCCACTCCTTCCAATACAGCACGGATGATGTCTCCCCTTGTTGATGAAAGGGACAGGTTATGCAATCCGGAACGAATGGTGTTGTTTTCCACCGGGGTTCTTTCTCCGTTCAACCAGGGAGTAAACAGCACTTTGTTGGCTCCCGCCGGGATCTGTTCGGCAATACGATCAAAAATTTTATACACATCCGGAACTGATTGTTCCTTGAGCAGTTCATCCTTGTGATAAAGAATATTGTCCCGAAGGAATGTCAGGCAGGCACCTGCTGTTTCCTGCTCATTGGACACCAGGTAACGATCCGGTATCGGACAGGGGAGGGAAGCAATGGAGTGAAAGATATCCGTCTTTTTAAACGGCACATGCGCATTCAGCCAGGAAGAAGTTCCGATATAGATATGCCCTACGTAATCATCCACCGCCCCTGAGCCCAAGGCAGCGGCCTGCAGATCCGGGGTTCCCATTATTACCGGAATATCCCGGCATAATCCCAGCTCATCAGCTATTTCTTTTTTTACGGGACCCAATATATCAATCGATCGTTTCAAATCCGGAAGTTTTTCCCTTTCCAAGGTGGAGTGTTTTAGCAACGTTTTGTGATAATCGATTTTTCCAGGATTGCGGTTATCAGTGACCCAATGCAAAGTGATCGAATCATAGGAGGCCGCAAATTTTCCTGTGAAACAGAGGTTAATAAAATCCTTGGGTTCCAGAAATTTATATGTTTTCTGGTAGATGTCCGGGAGCTGGTCTTTAATGTATAAGATATGTCCGACCGGATCTTTCCCGGTTAGCGCCGGTGCACCACCGGATATTCGTATCCAGTCGTAAAGTTTTCGGATGCCGTAACCCTCGACATTGATCAGGCCGCCGGCAACTTCGTTTACCTGCTTTTCACCCCTGGAATCCATCCAAATGACGGCATTCATCAGCGGTTGACCATCCTTATCAACAGGCACCGTACCCGACCACTGCGTGGAGGAACAAATAGCCACAATGTCTTCCCTGGACACCAGCTCTTTATCCAACAAGCGTTTACTCGTCGTCATGATCGCTTTCCACCAGTCATGAGGATCTTGTTCCACACCTCCATTTTTTAAATTGTGGATTGGCACCTCTTCAAAATCAAAGTCGATTATCTCTCCATAAACACTGGCTAAAGCCGTTTTACTGCCGGATGTCCCCAAATCGATAACCAGAACGTACTTTTCATTATCTGCAGGCATGCCCTTACTCCTTTTACCAAGACTACTTTTTAGACTGATTGGTCAATAAAGTATGAAAAAATTGGATTAACAGTGATGTAATTACTGGCTTTTAAAAATTTCCAAGATTGATTGGTATGCCACTATTAAACCAATAAAAGAACAATCGTCAAGCAGAGCAAAAATAACAGGGGGATTGGGAATTGATTGCTAATGAAACAGGAATACTTCTGATTTCGGGATAGGGAAAGAAGCGTCTTAAAGAAAAGATCACAGAGATGAAAACATAGAAAGGAAATCTATGGGGGCGGCCTTCACCAATTCTATGGCGTACGGGGGTAGCCGGGAATAATACCATCCTTGATATTATATTAGTAAGTCCCGGGTTGAAAGGCTCTATGCCCCCACAGTCTTAACCTGGTACCTGAATACACCGGTTGGGCATTGGTACCTGTTTTGCGGGTGGCTTGAATGTTTTTACAAGGTCGTTTCGGAGAACGGCAACCTCCTTGTTACGCTTGATGCATAACCAACTAAAAATAGCCTCTTTCTCCTCCTTATGAACCGTCCTCCGGTTATCGTGCTTTACTCCCTTTGCACTTTCCAACAAATCGATTTTTTTCGATCTATCGAATTCAACTGGTAATACTATTACAATCCGTTTGGAACACTGTCAAGAGATATCGAACGTTCGTTAGGTTTTTTGCTCAAAAGAATCTGCTACCAAAAGCTTTTAAAACCAACTATTTGCATTTTGTTTAACCATGTTTCTGCAAAACTGAATTGATGGCTTTTTCAATTATTTGAACGGCACCAACCAACAAAGCAAATCGTTTGTCTTTGGTTTGTCCGTGATAATAACGATAGTATATCTGTTGTGCGATCGTTGCGACTCGAAACAGGTTGCAGCATTGGTAGAAACTGAAATCGTTCACTGTGAGACCGGATTTTTCCAAATAATAGGCCAGGAGTTGATCCCTGGATAACGCTCCTTCCAGGTTTGTCGGCTGAAAGCGAATGAGTTGCATTTCCTCGGAATCATCCCGGTTGATCCAGTAGGCCAGGGTTGCTCCCAGGTCCATTAAAGGATCTCCAATAGTGGTCAACTCCCAATCCAGAACTCCGATAATATTCAAAGGGTTTGAAGGATCAAGAACGATATTATCCAGTTTATAATCATTGTGAATAATACCTGGTTGTTCGCTATCCGCAGGCTGGTTATTGTGTAACCAGGTCATGATTTCTTCAAAATCCGGCGCATCGGGTGTTTTTGCAGCCCTGTATCGCTTGCTCCAACCTTCAACCTGTCTTTTGATGTAACCTTGGGGTTTTCCAAGGTCGCCCAGTCCGATTTTTTCATAATCGATACGATGCAATTCCAGCTGTACGTCGATCATGTTTTTACATAGTTGCTCCATATCGTTCGCAGAGAAATGCATTCCCCGGGGCAGGTCTTTTCTGAGAATAATCCCTTCAATTCTGTTCATTACGTAAAAGGGGCAACCGATGATCGATTCGTCTTCCGTATAGGCCAATGGTTGGGGGCAATATGGAAACGATTCATGCAGTGTGGAAAGAATCTTATATTCCCGGCCCATGTCGTGGGCTGTTTTAGCTTTGGTTCCAAAAGGAGGCCTCCTCAGAACCAGTTTGCTTTCTCCCACCTCGATTAAATAGGTGAGGTTGGAATATCCCGACGGATACTGCTGCACTTTCAGCTTACCGGATAAGCCGGGTATGGAATCTTTAAGGTAGGTTTCAACAGGAGAAACATCAAATTCTTCACCTTGCCGGATGTTTGAGGGGGAGTCGATATACGTCATAGTCGAGAAATGGCTAATGGTTCAGGTCGTTTATTTGAAATCAGGGTAAGCTTACAGACTGTGTCAGATTAGAAAAATCTGTGATTTTTCCAGGTTTAATCGACGTTTAGTCACACTAGTCACTCCGGACTTGCAGACTGTGTCATAATAAGAATTTTGGTGATTATGGGCAGATTTTGATTCTGCGTCATTCCGGGCTTGACCCGGAATCCATTTGCAACCAATTGAAATAATTAATGAACCCCGGATCATGAGATGCGAAGCTTGCAGCATCGATCGGGGTGACAAGCGTGACGTTTCGTCTATTAAAATAGAAAAACCATAAGTTTATCCCCTACGACACAGAATTTAGGATGGGTAACTTATTACCCATCAACTTTTTATATACGGCTTTTGATCACATTCCACCCGATGGGTAACTCCGTTACCCATCCTACGGTTCTTGGAAAAATCGTATATTTTTCTATTACGGCACAGTCTACAAGCC
>JANQLH010000097.1 GCA_028280735.1 SAR324 cluster bacterium
GACTTTATGCTCGTTTAAGTGCCAACTCCTGACCTTTAGCCCTTGGGGCATAAATACTCTTGAATCTTCCATCGCTGGATGATCCCATACCTTTGATCACAGCATATATTCGATCGTTATCTTTTTTCGCGTCTTCCAATCTTTTTAACAACAGCATCCCAATCCCTTCACCCATAATCATGCCATCAGAATTGGCACTAAACGGGGTTGATCTGTCTTGGGTGGTGAAGGCTTGGGTTTTGCTGAAGCACAGGTACATGTATGGAGAATTGTCGGTATCGACACCGCCGGTAATCATCATATCAGCTCTGTATTCCAGCAATTCACTAATTGCCATGCGGATACCGCTCAGTGAGCTCGCACAGGCCGCATCAACAACACTGTTTGTGCCGCCCAAATCCAGTCTATTGGCTATTCTACCGGCTATAACATTGCCCAATGCTCCCGGAAAGGCGTTTTCCTCCCACCCGATGTATGCTTTTTTTATTTTTTCAACAATTTTTGCCGTGTCCCCGTCAGAAACTCCTGCGTTGTTTAATACTCTTTCCCATACAGGGTATTGAAGTCTTGAAACCAGGGGGATCATCATTTTCTGACCACCACCAACTCCCAGTATGACACCGATATTTTGCCTTAAATCTTCGGACGGGTTTTCATAACCTCCATCTCTTAAAACTTCCTTCGCTAAAACAAGAGAAAGGAGCTGGTGAACATCGGTAACTTCCAGGATGTTGGGAGGCAGGCCGAATTCCATCGGGTCAAAATCGATCTCGGGAATAAATCCACCTCGTTTGCAATAAGTCTTGTCTTCTTTTTGGGGATCAGGATCGTAATAGTCTTCCAAATTCCAGCGGGTTGCAGGAACATCAATGATACAGTCGACTTCTCTGACAATATTGTCCCAATATGCCTGTAGGTTTTTAGATTCCGGGAAAATTGCTGACATCCCGACTATGGCTATGGGGATCTCTTGTAAACGTGAATGTAATTCTTTGATTTTTTTGTCCTGCTTAGGCGACATGTTTTACTCCAAATGGTTAAGCGAATGGCAGTATTTACCGTTGCTTTCTTAACTCCCTGCCTTTCTCCATTTCAAACTATACAAATATCACTAAAAATTCTTTTCATCAATGCAGGTCTCCGGCCAAGCATGTTGGATTTATATGGTCATTTAAAAGGCTGGAGATCCTTTGAATATTCTTAATGCTGATACGGCGACCATTCATATTGATAAGCCGGTCAACCGCCAATTTGGTGTGAATCGAGTAACAAAGCGGGGATCATGAGGTCAGGTATTGAATATGCTCTTTGTTTTTAACATTTATCTTAACAGTTGATTCACTCTGATCTTTGTTGGAGTCCTTCTTAAGCGTGTTTTCAGCTGCAGGTTTCCGGTCTGCCTTGGTTTCATCGATTTTATCTGCTGTTATGGAATCTGTCTTTTTTGCAGTAGCAGAGAGATTTGCGAGAGGTTGTTTGTTTCGGGCAAGACGATTGGTTGATCCGGTCAGCAGATCTTTGTATTCGACCTGCAGTCTATCCATCTCATCACACATTGAACTCAATAACGTCACACTGTCCTCACTATCCTCTTCGTTAATTGAGAAATAGCCGCCTTCCGGGAGTTGATTAAGCATCTTTGCGATCTTTTTTTGGAAATTTGTGATGGCAGTTTTCGGAATCTCTTTACCTTGTTGCAGGCGCACGATTTCCATCACAAACTTAACCAGCGTCTCTCTCTTTAGAACGTCGACAGACAAGTAACCCAAAAACCTATTGAAACTATTTTCAAAAGCTGATGGTACTAAAAGTTCAATGAAAACAGGATTTCCAACATTGAGATTGTTGATTTCCAATGGTGGAGCATCTTCTGTAAGGTCATGAATTTTCAGCACAAATTCATAGCTGGTTTGGAAAAAATTGATCAGGTTCGTGCACATTTCAAGCGTAAAGCTGGCATCCTCCGGCATGTGATAACGGACACCCACCTGAGAGAAATCTTTCTTTTCCACATCACCAACAATCGTTTTTAGGATTCCCGATACCGTTAAGTATTTTTCCAGGTAAACATCCCAACGAATTCCAATCCTGTCTATTTCCAGAATAAAAGCTATGATTGCTTCATTGCCGGCGACAGATTTCTCGTACTTGTAGAACTCCCAGTGAGTTTGCAATAATTCGTAGATTGCGTCAGACACCTTTTTTAACTGACTGAAATCATTTATAAAGGTGGTATCATATTGGTTTTCTTCTACGAATTGTTCCAATTTTATGTTTTCAGATAAAAACTGCTTTTTAATCGCTTCAATTTCTTTGCAATGCTCGGGATCAAATAGTTTTGGCCGAATTTCATTTTGCAGGTAAGCCCCCAGGTTGTTGGCCTCGACATTTTTGCCCAAGTTTTTAAAAAACTCGTTACAGATTGAAGTGTAAAAACCGAAGGTTTTTTGCATTAGTTTAAAAAATCCATCGCTAACCGGCATGGTTTCTTTAAACTTGATTCTCAGGTCTCTTAAAATCACTGGTACTCCTAATACTTCAGTAATTAGAAAGTCTACAAGGTATTGATTTTTTTATATGATTTGCTCTGATTCGTGATCCGCATCAAAAAACTGTCAGATAACCTTTTTGTTGGTACGGGCTTTGGCCCTGGTTGTCAATCAGAAATTGCTGCAGGATTGTGCTCTTTGCAGGGCCTTTGACAAAGACCCTTGCTCTTTAGGTCGTCAGTTCACCAATTCTGTTTCAGCAAAAAAATAAGCAATTTCAGTTCTGGCAGTATCGGGTGCATCAGAGCCGTGGACAGTGTTTTCACCGACATATTCGGAGTAATCCGCACGAATGGTACCAGGGTCTGCATCTTTCGGGTTTGTAGCTCCCATGAGTTCTCTGTTTTTAGCAATGGCACTTTCTCCTTCCAGGACGGAAATTACGACGGGTCCACTGGACATAAATGTGGTAAGCTCGTCAAAAAAACCTTTATCACTGTGAACAGCATAAAATCCTTCCGCTTCTTTTTTGCTGAGTTGAACCAGTTTCATCGCAACCAGTTTCAGGCCGGCTGTTTCAAAACGGTTCAAAATATTTCCTATTACTCCTTTTTTAACACCGTCAGGCTTAATGATAGATAGTGTTCTTTCTACTGCCATGAATACTCCTTAGCTTTACAACATATGTTAAAATAAAAAATCGCCTGCGAGAAAAGCAGGCCTCAATCAGGTATTACCCGAAACGGATCTCCCGATTGCAGCGTATGGTGGAGCTGCAAGGAGAGAAGAAACTCGAATTTGGATGGTAAAAACAGGCGTTTACTGATATTTCCAAAGCCCGGCTTTGTTTCTCTGTGCAACTAACTGGGCATTACGAAAAGCGTTATCGTTTACGGCCTTGCCTCGATCGATAAAATAGTAGGAAAGTCCCTGGGTAACCATCCAAAGGTTTATATTTCTGGCTCGATCCCCGTCTTTGGTTTGAATCACTACAAAGCAGATCCCCCAAAGCTTCCTTGCTTTTTCTTCATAATCGATCTCAACAAGGACTTGTCTGTTAACCATTTGATTCTCTAGATTTGCTACCACATGATCGCGCCATTTTTTTCTGAAGTCACCCCTACGAGTGACTGAGCCAAGCGGAGAGACGTGTCTGAGCTGTATTTTCAACTCTTTTGTTTCGTCGTTCCTGTTACCGCCGGACAACCTTTCAGCTAAAATCATATAAGGTTTTCTTTCATCTATTTTCAACCAAAAAGATTTTGCATCGTCTTCGATACGTGATACAATTCCGTAAACCTGCTGGGTTTTTCCCGGTATCGGACTGAACACCTGCAAGGCTGATTTTTTGACTCCACGGTTGGTTGGTCTGACGTATTTATATGTTTTTGTCTCTTCGTCATAATAACCACCGTCTTCATCAAGCTTTCGGCATGCACTGGCGCTTAATATCAAAACCAGTAGCAAAATAAATGCAGGGATTTTTCTGCTAACATTTTTCATTTGTTGATACTCGGTGATGATTTAGGCTTAGCTTAATAGTCCTCTTTTTGTTGCTTAATTATCAAAAAAGTTTCATTCTGACGTTAAGAAGCATTTGTTTTTTAGAAACCCACAGCAAGCAACCCGGATGACATAGGAACCTCATGACATTTGGTAAAGCAAACTTTTTAGTCGCCATGCCCTCCTTAAAAAGTCCAATTTTCTCCAATTCCGTAATTCTTATGGCAGAATACAAAGACAGCGGGGCTTTGGGGTTTATCATAAATCTGCCAACCGGTACGATGGTGAAGGATGCTTTGAACTTGATGAAAATCGACCATAAACAGTCACTGGATATTCCGATTTTGTTTGGTGGACCTGTACAGACCGATTTTTTCTGGGCGATACATTCACCTGTTTTTCAAGGGGTTTCTACTATTAAGGTTCATGATAATTTCTATTTAACTTCTGCTCAAGAGCTAATTCCACTTTTATCTGATGAAAACTGCCCGGAAATTTTTTATGCAGGTGTTGGTTACTCCGGGTGGGGTGTCAAACAGCTTGATCGCGAAATCGAAGAAGGATCATGGTGGTACGGCGAATTTGATCTTGACCTACTCTTCGAAGTCGATTTTGTTAAAAAGTGGGATGAAGCCTTCAAAAGCCTGGGAGCAGATCCGGAACATCTTTTTGATCAATCGGACCCCTTCGACCCAATCATCAACTGACCCGCAGTTCGTTTCACATTAAATCGACCATGGACTGATGCAGTGGTGGATTTGTTACAAGCACTTGCTCCGGATTCAATCCATTCTTCCCGCCAAAATCACTAACTATTGCACCCCCTTCTCGAGCTATAACTGCTCCGGCAGCTACATCGTAAAGGTTTAAATGCTGTTCCCAGAATGCATCCAGTTGTCCGTCGCCCACCATGCACATTTCAAGGGCTGCGGATCCGCATCTTCTTTGGTCTCTAGTTTTCAAAGCAACCCTGGTAAATCTATCCAGGTTATTGTCTTTGAGGTCGGACCGCAGGCAGGCGAAGCCTGTGCAAACCATGGCTTCGTTCAAAGCATTTGTCCGGGAACAGAATACCGGATGTCCGTTTCTGGTAGCTCCCTTACCGATTTCCCCCAGGTACAAATCATCCAACGCCGGTGCGAAGACCGCACCCAATTGAAGTTCTCCTTTCAGTTTTAAAGCAATGCTGATGCTCCAAAAATATTGACCTCTAAAAAAAGAATGGGTTCCATCGATTGGGTCAACGATCCAGCAGTTCTCCAGTTCATCGCTTTTTCCCGTTTCCTCGCCCCAAAATCCCAGTTTCGGATATTTGCCTGTCAATTGGTTCCGGATAAATTTCTCAACCTGGATATCTGCTTCAGTTACCAGATCTTTCGGACTTTTTTTGTCGAAATAAAGCCCGGTCGATTTTCTAAAAAAATCCTTGGCCAGGGCGCCTGCCTGCAGGATCACTTGTCTGATAGTTTCTCTGTAGTTCTCTGTCCGTTTACCTTCCTGCATGCTATTGCCCGGCTGCATTGGAGTTTGCCTAAAAGGTGTCCTCAAATTCCGGAAAGGAGCAGGAAAACTCTTTTACCGTTTCACCGATTTTAAGGACTTTCTCTTCATCGGAAAGGTTAACAAGGACCTGGTCGATAAAATCGGCAATGGTTTCAATATCTTTCTCTTTCAAACCTCTTGAAGTCAAAGCCGGGGTTCCCAACCTGATACCGCTTGTTACAAACGGGCTTCTGGTTTCAAATGGCACAGTGTTCCGGTTTGTGGTTATATTGGCCTTGTCGAGTGCAAATTGGGCTTCTTTTCCGGTGATGTCCTTATTGGTTAAGTCGACCAGCATCATGTGATTATCTGTACCGCCGCTAGTCAGATGATATCCTTTTGAGATTAAGGCATTGGCCAGGGCTTGCGCGTTTTTGATGACCTGCTTTGCATATTCTTTGAATTGAGGGGCTTGTGCTTCTTTGAGTGCTACAGCCTTTGCAGCAATGACATGACAGAGCGGACCGCCCTGGATTCCCGGGAAAATCTTTGAATTCAGTTTCTTTGCATAATCTTCCTGACAGAGGATCATACCGCCTCGAGGGCCTCGCAGGGTTTTATGGGTGGTGGTGGTTACGTATTGTGCATGAGGGACGGGGTTATCATGCACACCGGCTGCAATTAATCCGGCAATGTGCGCCATATCAACCATTACAACGGCGCCAACCGTATCTGCGATTTCCCTAAACAGTTTAAAATCGATTGCCCTTGGGTAAGCGCTGGCTCCGACGACAATCATTTTTGGCTTGTGCTCTCGTGCAAGATCCTTGACCTGGTCATAATCAATACGCTGGTTGTCCTCTCTTACTCCATAATGCACAATCTTATACAAAATACCTGAAAAGTTTACGGGAGAACCATGAGTCAGGTGACCTCCATGGGATAAATCCATCCCCAGCACGGTATCACCTGGTTTGAGCTCAGCCATGTAAACCGCCATATTTGCCTGGGAGCCCGAATGGGGCTGCACATTGGCATGGTCGGACCCAAAGATGGTGTTTGCCCTTTCAATCGCCAGGTTTTCGGAGTTATCGACAAATTCACAACCGCCATAATATCTTTTTGCGGGATATCCTTCTGCATACTTGTTGGTCATGACTGATCCGGTCGCCTCCAAAACCCTTGGGGATACGACATTTTCGGAAGCAATCAGTTCAAGTTTTTCAACTTGCCTTTTCTGCTCATTTTCAATGGCTTGATACAAATCTTGGTCGAACGTTTTTAAGTCTTTCATGGCTATTTACTGAAAAGGAGGTTTAAAATTCGGTGGAAATAAATCCTCACTATTTTGTAAGTTCGTCGAACATTCCGATTCTTGTACTGTGACGGCCGCCCTGGAAGTCGGTATTGAGCCATACTTCAAGAATATCTTCGGCAACTTCGTCGCCTGTCACTCTTCCCCCTAAAACTAAAACATTGGAGTTATTATGCTCTCGGGACATTCTGGCGGTGAAATGGTCATGGCAAAGGGTGGCTCTGACGCCATTAAACCGATTTGCAGCGATGGACATGCCAATTCCGGTTCCACAAACCAGGATCCCCTGTTGAAATTCACCATTGGAGATTTGGGATGCAACCACTTTAGCAATTTCAGGGTAATGAACGGATTCTCCATTAAAACAACCTGCATCATCAACTTCGTAAGAAGCTTCCTGAAGGCGTTTGATTAAAATTTCCTTTAATTCATACCCTCCATGATCAGAACCGATTATAATCTTTTTTTTCATAATCTCTGTTTGAATTCTGTTTGTGAATGACTGCAATAGTTCTTTACCAGCCTTGGCGATAAAAGGGTTGTACAAGTTCGGGTGTTGACTTTACACTATTACCATTCAAAGGCAGGAATGTACCGATTCCAGGCCGATTCATATCCAATGATGCTAACGTTTAACGTCTTAAAAGACAACCCGTTATCTCAACGGAAAAAGAGCCGAAAGCTCATCACCTGAACTGAAAAGATTCGGTGTGAGCCCTTACGGAAAAATGTCCTTTGTTTCAAGGAGTGTTTAATGGGTAGCCAGGTGAAAAGAAAGTGTGGAAATTGTGAAGACACCAAGATCCAAGTTGTTGCGAAAGGCCAATATGCTTGGGCGGAATATTGCCCCAGCTGCTTTAGTGAATGCAAGGCTTGTGACGGCACCGGCTTTCTATTTCAATATGACGAACAGGAGAGAGAACAGGCTATTCCTTGTGAATGTAAAAACCTGGATCTAAGAATAACGCTTTTTAACAATGCGCAAATTCCCGGGCAATTTTTTGATGCTACTTTCAAAAACTTCGATGTTTCCGGTGACCCATCATTAGAGGAGGCACTACGAACAGCATCATTCTTTTTTAAAAACTATAAAAACGGAAATCGTAAAGGGCTTCTTTTTATGGGGGGGGTAGGCGTCGGAAAAACAAGATTAGTGAGTACTATTTTAAGGGACTTTACTTTAAATCATGGGATTCCAGGAATTTTCAGGGAGTTTTCCAGTTTACTCAGTGAGATCAAAACAGGGTATGACAAGGGATTGTCCGAATCCGGATTGTTGGAGAAAATCAATAATGCTGAGATACTTGTGATTGATGAATTGGGAAAAGGTCGGAAAAGTGATTGGGAAATTGCCATCCTGGATTCGATTATCTCTAATCGATACAACATGCGCAAAACCACAATTTTTACTACCAATTACACCGAAAAAAAGAGCACTACCTACGTGGAACCTGTTTTGGTAAAAACAGATAAAGAGGGAGTCAAGGAAAAACAAAGGAAAGAAACATTGGAGCAACGGGTCTATTCAAGAATATATTCCCGGCTAAAAGGCATGTGTGATTTTATCGAGATGAAAGGTCCGGATCATCGTCACCCCTACAGCGAGTTCTCCGGTTGAACGTGGTTAACGCCCTCTTTGAAACTTGCTAAGATTTACTTCTACCCTTTCCATCAATTCATTGATGTTTTCCTTGGTCATCAGAATTTCTGTACGATCAGGCATTACAGCAAAAATATAACGGACGTATTCCGGCAGTAAGTGTAATAATAAAGAGTTATCCGGCTCTTTAATCTGCTTTAGCATGAAAGAGTTCATCTGTTGCAAAGACATCTTTCGAAAGACCGGGGTAAATGCGCCCACGTCCTTTTCCAGCTCGACAGTCACGTCTTTGGGATAAAATGCATTAAAAACGTAGCGAGAACAAAACATCTTCGCATATGCTGTCATCATTGCTCCAATCAATAGACCTTCAATCAGGCTCACTGGTGCCAGTTCCAGAAATCCTATGCCCACGGCTCCCAATCCAAGGAATATGGCAAGTATTTGTAGGGTGATTCTAACTTTTTCTACGGCCAAATATTTAAAATTATAGCGCTTTTCCAGCCAGAATAAATATAAGCCGTGTTTGAAAGGAGTGACTGCCGTGATCACTTCTTCCGCACTTGCTTCTCTTTCCCTGAGTTCTTTTTCAAGTTGTTTCTTTTTCTCGAGTGCGAAGCGGTTCATGATATCCTGAATCACGTAACGCCGTGTGCTCCGCATCCGGTCCGCCAGGATTATGATATATTCGTTGGGGTTTTTCTGGTTGAGGGTATCAGAGCGGAATGTACCCCGTTGGGAGATATAATCTACAATATCATCGTAAAGTTTCTTGGGATTTACAATATCTCCATCGCGATCTCTTTTTCTGCCGGTAATGACTCTTTTTTTATCCGCTTCGTCTTTTTTTCTTTTTAAATCCCGATGCATTTCAGTGCGGATAACGTAGCTGTAGATATCCGTTAAGACATTGTAGAGATCACTATTCAACTTCATCATCTGAATGAAGGATTCTCCAAGATAATATGCATAGGCAGAGAATTCACCTTCAATATCATCGCTTTCGTAGGGCGGCCGATCTGCTTTGGAGTGACCCGAGATGACGAAATCCAGGATTTTCTCCAGGAATTGCCGATATTCGGGATGCTCATCTTCATGCCATAAAATTGCTGTCCAGGTTGTTGCGGCAAATCGCTGATTGTCTTCATTTCGCAGCAAAGCTTCTACCGTTTCTATGAAATAGGGGAACATATCCGCCGAGTTCATGTTGCGATAGATTATGGATGCCACCTGGCCGGACGCCACTTCCTCATCCAGTTCTCTTTCATTGATGGAAGCAATTTTTGCCGCCAAGCGTTGGGCAAAATCTTTCGGAATTACTCTTTCGTTCGAGGAGCTCTCCCCTTGCTCGCTATTGATGGTTGCATCATTGACGGTCTGATCCCGCTCTAGAACTTCCGGTTCCATAGTTACTCTTACAATCTAACAGCCATTTGATTATTGGCTTTCACGTTGACACGAATTGATGGGTTGAAAGCAAATAGAATCAAGTAACATGCCAATTAGGCACAAACATTCAAACACAAAGTGATATGAAAAGATTCCTGGAATCAGGTGTAGTTTACAATAAATCCATTGGCCTGACCATAGTGAGATACGGATCAATTCACTATTTTCCTGCTTGGATTTTTTATCCTGTAAAATCAGATAATTTTAGAAAAAAAGTAAACAGGCCGTGTTTCTTTTTTTCCAGGCCCAACCTCGTAAAGGACTATGTAATTATTGCCTTTTATTGCAGACATGATACGCTTGTAGATGTCACCAATCAAACGAGAAAAGAACTTAAACAGATGGATGAAACACGAATTTACTAATTTGCTGCGATTATCCTAACCAAATAGGTAAGAGTACAATTTTATCAGGAGAATAGAATGACTTTGAAAATTGGAATTAACGGTTTTGGCCGAATCGGTAGATTGGCGTTTCGTGTGATGAGCGCTCGAGACGATATTCAGGTAGTAGGGATTAATGACTTAATCGATGTCGACTATATGGCTTACATGACTCGCTATGATTCAAGCCATGGAAAGTTCGATGGTGAAGTTTCTGTAGATAACGGTCAATTGGTGGTTAATGGACAGAGCATTCGCGTGACTTCAGAACGAAATCCTGAAAATTTGAAATGGGGAGATTTGGATGTGGATTTTGTCTTGGAGGCGACAGGATTGTTTACTACCTTGGAAAAAGCTGATGCCCATTTAAAAGCAGGGGCAAAAAAAGTTGCAATTTCAGCTCCTTCCAAAGATGCCCCGATGTTTGTTATGGGAGTTAATCACAACAGCTATTCCCCGGACATGAAAATCATCTCCAATGCTTCGTGCACAACAAATTGTCTGGCTCCGATCGCCAAGGTTCTTCACGATAACTGGGGCATTTTAGAAGGCTTAATGACAACAGTTCACTCTGTGACTGCCACTCAAAGACCAATTGACGGGCCCTCTGCAAAAGACTGGAGAGGTGGCAGGGCAGGCTTTTCCAATATAATTCCTTCTTCAACAGGAGCGGCCAAAGCCGTTGGAAAAGTGATTCCCGAGTTGCAGGGTAAGCTGACCGGTATGTCCTTCAGGGTGCCGACTGCGAATGTATCTGTGGTTGATTTAACCGCTCGATTGGACAGACCGGCGACCTATGAAGAAATAACCGAGGCAATGAAATCAGCTTCTCAAGGGGAAATGCAAGGTATATTAGGGTTTACGGATGAAGATGTCGTTTCATCCGATTTTATGACAGATCCCAGGACGTCCATATTCGATGCCAAAGCCGGAATCGGATTGAATGACAACTTCCATAAGATTGTCAGCTGGTATGACAACGAATGGGGATATTCAAACAAGGCAGTTGATTTGATGCTTTATGCACACAACGCCTAGACTGCAATTCCTTAAGGTCTTTATTCTTGAACAGTTCGCAAATAAAGACCTTAAAACCGCAATAAGTCGGTGACTTTTTACTCGGTCACCAAATCCATTCCCTAAGGTTTCTCAGTAGTTATAATCTGTTACCAGCCTGTTTAAGATTCATAAAGATCTGAAATCTGACTTGAGTATTCAAAGCAGGAGCAGGGTTTTGTTCAGCAAAAAACCTAATGCTGCCTATAACTGGGAATGAACGTATATTAGTCGCAGTATCATTTGAAAAAAAGAGTACCCGCATAAAAACAAAATGCATGTCCCCAGCACGACGTAGATTTTATTGGTTGAAGGAGCACTTTGCAAAGGTATCAAACGACCAATTATATATCCTGAAACAAATCCTCCTATATGTCCGGCATTGCTTATGCCAGGGAAGATGAACCCCATGGCGATTAAAATGGCTGCCCACATACCAAGTTGACGGACAATTTGGCGTCCCCAAAATCCACCTCGTTTTTTTCCAAAGGCGATAATTGCACCTATTAAACCAAAAACTGCCCCGGAAGCGCCAACAACGGGATAGTTGCCCAAAGAGAGAGACATGAGTGAGTTTGCAACAACAGGTGTATAGACTGCAGCGACATTGCCGCCAATTCCGGAAAGCACATATATGATTAACATTTTGTGAGGGCTAAACAAGACTTCTGTTTGAGGTCCAAGATCTCTGACCCAAAGCATGTTAAACATTATGTGCAGAATACCTCCATGCAGGAACATAGCAGTGATTAAAACCCACCAGTCGCCTCTTTCAAGCATTCGAAGATCAGCCCAGCCCAATAAAGCAAGCGACTGGCTTCTCGGAGCCGGCAAAAAACCCAACGATCTTTCTGCAAGAGGACCGCCAAACGGAAAAAACAATGGCACCAAAAACGATGCGGCAAAAAATATTACATTGACGGTGATGATAATCTTTACAAAGCTTCGCTGGTTGGCTCCAAATAGTTTATAAATTTTACTTTTCTGGCCCGGGGATTTTAATCCGCAATGCGGACATTCGTCAATGTAGCTACTAATCAGTTTATTACAGTCAGGACATAGTATCGAGGTTCTTTGTGTCATAATTATCTGGCATGCGATTTTAAGAAACAAAAGTGTTTCAATAATTGAAAATCAATCAAGAGTTTTTTGAATAAGCTTTTCGAGTAGCTCATAATCATATTATAGTTTTTTAAGAGCGTTATCAAAAGGACATTCAATACGAATGAAAACTAATGCCAAACATTTCAGTTTAAAAGCAGTGGCCGCCAGTATTGATTCTTTCAAATCCGAAAATAACGGGCAAGAAAGAATCTACTGACTGATTCGGGACAAGGATGGAATAGTTCACTGGTTGGTCTGATTTGAACAGCCGGTCTCATTCATTTAGCTATATCCAAGATATAAGATATTTTTTAAACTAATCTAACTAATGTCTGAACGGAAAATCGCTAAATCCTTTTCCGACTTTGTACCAGATACCGAAATCCAACGTGAAGATTAACGTGCTGTCAGCTTGCAACCTTCAGCTTAAGGCATGACAAAGACACGCAAAAACTGGCTGATCGCTGAAGGCTGAAAGCACTGAACCTCGAAGTACCAAGCTGCTTTTAAAAACTTTATTGGTATGGGTTAAACTGATTTTCGTTCAGACACTAACTACAAGGACGTAAAACATTTAAGTATAGGCTCTATGGAAATTACCAGTGAAATTTTTCAGGTCGGAGGCGAAGGATTCACTTCGGCACAGGATGCGGCGATCTTTTTAGTCGCTATAAACGGTCAGTCAGTGTTGGTTGATGCCGGTTGTGGACATGAAGAAACGAGCCTTCTGACGAATATCGAATCGTTGGGAGTTAATCCCGAACAAATTAGCCTGTTATTACTAACCCACTGCCATTATGATCATTCCGGCGGTGCACAATCACTAAAAGAAAAGCTGGGCTGTAAAACGGTTGCCCATGAACTGGATGCTGTCTATCTGGAAGAAGGAGATAACACGGTGACTGCAGCCTTGTGGTATGAATCTAGGATTTCTCCTGTAATAATCGATCGAAAGCTGAAGAATCCTAAAGAATCAATTTTTGTAGGTGGGCGTGAAATATCTGCTATTCATGTTCCCGGTCACTCTCCTGGATCGGTGGTTTACATGATGGAGTCAGACGGGAAAAACATTATTTTCGGTCAGGATGTTCATGGTCCCCTGCATCCCACTTTAAAATCTAACGAAAGCGATTATAAGAAGTCCTTAAAAAAAATGATAACATTGGAGCCCGATATTCTATGTGAAGGGCATTATGGAGTTATTGAAGGTAAGAAACCGGTTATTGATTTTATAAATTCCTATCTCAAATAATGATAGTGGATTCCATAACAGAAGAGATCAGAACAAAGCTTAGTCATTACAAACCAAAATTTGAAAAAGCTCCTCCTAATTTTAAACAGGCCTCCGTCCTGATTCCGTTTTATTTGCAGCCAACGGGATTACATATGGTTTTTATGAAAAGACCCAATGACCAGGGGCCGCATAGTGGTCAGATTTCGTTTCCCGGAGGCTCCAGGGATGAGTCGGATAACGATGAATCAAGTGTGGCATTGAGAGAAACTGAAGAGGAATTCGGTGTCAACAGGGATTCCATTGAATTGTGGGGTAGACTGAAACCACAATTTACTTCAGTTTCCAACTTTTGGGTTACGCCATTTGTGGGGATTTTACCTTATCCCGCTAATTTCAGTCCCAGCAAGACTGAAGTTGAAAGGCTTCTAATCATACCGTTTTCACTTTTACGATCGAACCATTCATTTTCAGTCGGTACCTACAATTGGAAAGGATTCGAGGTGCCGAGTTACCTATACCGATACAAACATGATGTCATTTGGGGATTGACGGCTCGTATCCTATTCAATTTGATCACTCTGATCGAAACAGGATGTGAATCAAACGATCCTTGGCCACCTACCTAGTAATTCCGGAGAACATTCATGCCGAGTCGGAACTAAGCATTTATTCCGACGAAGGTCTTCAGAAAGATTGCTGAAGATGGGAGTTTTACATGGAAAAACTGACACATGCATAACAAAGTCAAGCAGCTTCAGGGTATAAACCAGCTTCACATAGTTGTTCCGATACTAGTAGGATGTCTTCAGTAAAGCCAGTCAAGTCGGAACCCGGGGCCAATGCAATCGAAAGCAACACAAAGGAGCACTTAGAGGATGAATAAATCAAAATGGATGTATCCTATTATTACATTGATTTCATCTATCATTGCCCTCTTTCTTTCGCTTGTGCTGTATATTTATTGGTACTTGGAGGTCAGTGAAGGTCTCAGGGCCGTGATCAAACGATTTAATATTGATGCTAAGCAGGCTTTGGAACCCCAAACCTGGGTTGTGATCATGGTATTGTCTATTCTGGTGGGATTTATTCTGATTTGTATCTTCATGATCTTTGTCTACAACCAGAAAATCATGCAGCTCTATAGACTACAAAACAATTTCATTAATAATTTCACACACGAACTAAAAACACCTGTTACATCATTGAAGTTATACCTTGAGACCTTTGTCAAATACGAGCTACCAAGATCAGACCAGCTTAAGTACATCGATTTTATGATTCAGGATGCCGAACGGCTGTCTGACAATGTCAGTCAAATCCTGAATTTGGCCCGTATTGAAAGTAGTGCTTATTCCAGTGAGAAAGCAATTATCGAGCTGGTCACGGCCACTAATGATTTTTTGAATGAGAACGGACATTTGTTTGCCGAAAGTGAAATCACAGTAGAAAACCAGGATAATAGCGATTTCATGTTTAATATTAATCTACCTTTGTATGAAATGTTCTTGATGAACATTATTACAAATGCCATTACCTACAACGATTCGGATAAACCTAAAATTGACATTGTTTTTCAACGACAAAAAAACAATATCCATATACGTTTCCTGGATAATGGAATCGGTATTGAGAAGTCCGAACTAAAAAAAATATTCAGAAAGTTTTACCAGGTTGGAACTTCAGATGACATGTCGGCAAAAGGAAGCGGGCTAGGGTTGTATGTGGCTGAAAATATAGCTAAAATTTATAGTGGCAAGCTAAAAGTTGAAAGCAAGGGAAAGGGCAAAGGATCTCAATTCACATTGATCTTGCCCTGTGATCCAATTTTAAACCAGCGTACTCAGTCTGACTAAAAATCATGGAAAAGCAGGAACATAAAAGGGTGTTGATTGTAGAAGATGATGATCACATAGCTGAAGGACTTCGTCTTAATCTGACTATGCAAGGGTATGAAGTTAAAATTGCCGTTGATGGCATGACGGCCTTGCAAGATTGGAAGGAATGGAAACCTGACTTAATTGTACTGGATATCATGTTGCCGGAGATAGATGGGGTTTCCGTTTTGCGCAGCATTCGTTTGGAAGATGAAAAGATCCCGATTTTGGTGCTTTCCGCGAAAAGTTCACCAGATGATAAAGTCGAGTGTTTCCATTATGGGGTGGATGATTATCTGCAAAAACCATTTGATTTGAACGAGTTCCTGTTAAGAGTAGAAAGGTTGTTGACTCGATTTTCCTGGAACCAGGACAATAGCCTGATTCAAGAATCGGAGATTCTACCCAGTGCGGAACAGTACAACTTTGGAACAAACAGGATCGATTTTGCCCAGGCAGTGGCACATTGCAAGTCAGGTAAGGTTAATTTAACAGAGCAGGAAATTAAATTACTCAAACTGTTTATCAACAACAAGGGAAAGCCCTTATCCAGGGCAAAACTGCTTGAAATAGGCTGGGGGTATACCAGGAGAACCGAGACTAGAACCATCGATAATTTTATCGTACGATTTCGGAAATATTTTGAAGACAACCCAAAAAAACCTCAATATTTCAAAAGCCTAAGAGCGATAGGTTACTTGTTTGATCATGAGTGAAATTATCGTTTTTTCAATACCCGGGTTAATGGTAAGCAACCCTCATAGATATTACCGCTGTACGGTGAAACCGATTTGGGATTGCCAATGATGGTGAAAAGATCCGGATGATTGGAGTTCCCAAGATTGATTTTACGATCACCAATGAACCAGTCATTGTCTTTTAACGTCACCGAGGCTTCACAAACAAACATCTTCCCATCCCTTTTTGCTGCTATTGACGCATGACTGGACTTGCCAATTTTGGATGTAATCACACCATCGACACCTTCAATATTCATCTTTAAAGCTTCTTCCGGAGTAACATATTTCATTAAAAGAAATATTCCCGGACCATGAAATTCGTTTTTTAAACCCAGTTTGTTGCGTACATCCTTTACAGTGTCCCGCAGCTCATAATATTCCTGGGAAATACCATCCAGAAGCACACCGTGTTGCACGCCACCATTAACTCCTTTTCCGGTTGCAACCGGGGCAATATCTGTCGGCGTGAGTCTGTAATCCTCGCTTTCTCCTCTTGTCCCCAGGGGCATTTGCCTTTCCTGTACTACAAACAACTCCATGTGTTCTGTTTCGGGATCAAACTCCCCGACCATTTCCACATCTACATTAATGTATCCTTTATTGATTTTAATTTGCTCCAAAAGCTCCGCAATTTGTGCATACAGCCCGGGTTCCTTCGTTTCCAGGTTTTCCAAATGTTCGCCTCCGGAGGCCAGTCCCGACGCAATATCTTCTCCGGGTCTGCCGAAAAGCAAATCTCCGTGGGGTTTGTCTATCTTTCCTTGGGGATCTCCTGAAAACAATATGGCACTGAACGACCGGGAGTTTTTATCAGCCTGCTTCATTTCCATTAGCGTTACCGGTGTTTTCCAATCCGGTGATATGTCCAGGAAATTTCTTAACCTTTCCGCAGCAGAACTATTCCAGGAATTCCAAATACCAAGGGTTGAAATTGCGAGGAGTTCCAGTGGATCATTCCAATCAATGTTAACCTGTTTTTCTTCAGGAAGTTCTTTGTTTCTTGACTCGACCAAGTGCTTAAAGCCATTGATTATATTAATTATTTGATCATCACTTAGATCTTCCCATTTGATTTTCCTGGTAAACTTGTTTTCAATTTCTTGTTTGCTCTCATCGACGATTTTGGAAAAAGAAGTTTCATTGATACCGAAAACCACATTGCCGAACGTGCTGATGAACATACGGTATGTGTTTAAGTCTAAGCGTTTGTTTTGAAAGTGGAAATTAGGATTCAATACATCCTTATAACCGATATTCAGAACCGTGCCGAGTATCCCCGGCATAGACCTGTAAGAACCGCTTCTGGCGGATAAAAACAATTGTGCGGGTGCGTGCCCGGTTTCAGGAAAGTCCTTTCTTGACGTTTCAATTATTTTTTGTTGTTCATCATTCAGTTTACTGAAATTAAAATCAAACTTCTTTTTGGTTTTGTTTTCAAGCTCTAAGATTTGCCGGATTAAATGAGTTTTATAATCCGTATGGCAATTATTGGAGATGAACTCCGGATGATCGCTGTAATAATTGACCGGAATTGTTACCAGTGCAGGGACATTGAACCCGTCTTGAGCAAGGGTTTGCAATGCATATGATTTATAGCCGTAATAAACCGGCGATAGCCTGTTGGGCGGCCTTTCGTCAGAATTAAATATTAGCTTTGACGGATCCTTTTTCTTCAGTTGGGAAGTGAATCGTATCATTTTACCCAAGTGATCCTCCAATAGATGAATCGCTTGGATTCCCCCGATAATATTACCTAACACAGTTTCCTGTACCAGCGGATAAAGCAGTTCCTCATTGCTGACAGTTAATTTTTCCAATCCAAAGTCCAGATTTTCTCTGCCCAGTGCCTTGGTAATCTGAGCCGGAAAATGTCCAAAAGTGTTGGCTATAAAAGAGTCTATATGCGACAGTTCACGATGGTATAAAATCCCCAAAATATCATGCAATTGAGATATGGTTAACTGATCTTTCCCAAGTACGTCGATAGTATCCAAAAAGTATTTTGATGGCGACAATCCTTCACTAACCAGGTGAACCATGATTCGTTGCAGACAATCCATCAACGCTCTTAAGTGTAACAGACTGTCATTGCTGATGTGATCGATTTGAGGTCGGTTCCCGGAAAGTTGTTCAACATAATCCTCCAAAAGCATCCTTTCCAATTCAGCCAATTTACGATCTGTGTTGTAAGCCTCAAATTTGGTTTCCTTGTAATAAGGCCAGAAACCGAAGAAATCAAAATTCCAATCGCCTTGTATGACGTGCCTTTTCAAGAAGATGTGTTGGTAGGGTTCCAAATTTTGGTCATATCGATTTATTAAATTCTCAAATTTTTCCCTCCTGTCCCTGGTAATATCCAGTCTTTGTTGTGTTGTGGCTTTTGCAAACACTTCTTGTTCATCATCCGAAAGATATTCTTGTATAAAGCTGTTGTTAATTCGCTGAGTCCAATAATTGGAAAGGGCAAACGCAAGCTTGACCAGCCCGATAATATCATTTACGGAATCGGCGTCGATACCCGGTAAATCCCTTACTGTCTTTGTAAACTCCTGGTTTTCCGCGATTGTGCACCAATCTTCATTTTGGTAACATTTTTTAAATGCCGAAAGATGCCTGCCTAAGGTCTCAATTTTGGATCGGTAATGTGAAAAATACTCTTCCATATCAGGGATGGCCTCATCTCCAATTCCTTTCATCAACCGCTTCAAGTTAAATAAGACCTCATCCGGGTTTTTTGTAGACAATCCTTCCAGAATCTCCATGCAGAAATCCAAATCCAATTTTGAGGGGGCCCGGTGAATTTTAATGCGGTGATAATGAAACAGGACATTTTTTCGTTTGTAAAACTCGTCTAAATCAGCAATGGTTTTTCGGATAATTGTTTCATGCTGACTTGAGAAGTCTTTGATATATGGGATGCATGAGATTAGTTGGTGAGCCAGGTACATCTGGTAGCCCAACTCAGGAGTTTTTTGATGTCCGGCCAGGGAGTTCAAGTAGAGACTTATATCGGTTTCCACAAAAGCATCTTTCGGGATATTTATGAACTTCATATGAAGAACGGTTATCAGGAAAACGACGATGGGGTGAAAAATATGTGGGTCCTGAAGATCTGATTCCTGACTGGATACCGGAGTTGATTCCAAACTTTGAGTATATCCACGCTGCTCACTGAAACCATCCCTGATTGTGATACCGTTTCTTAATTGTAACTGGCGTTGGGCGACAACCTGGAAAAGCGAGCTGAACAACCTGTAATCAAACGAAATTTTTGAATTTAACAAAAAGGTCATGAGTTTTTGAATCAGCTCCTTTGCGTCCGGCTCTTTGGAAAGGAGAGTGACAATGTCCTGCATCGGAATGACCCGATCGATGGTTGTTACCCTGGTTACCGGGGATTCTGTTGCAGCTTTGATGATAAATGTAAACAGACGATCCTCACCAATGAAATTAGTTAGTGCCCAGGAGACTATATAATTAAGGCCCCACATTCTGATCAGGGATACGAATCCGTCTTTGGTTTTTGTGTTGATGAACTGCTTGAAGTCATCAAGTTTGTTGTTGATAAAATGGAAGTGATTCAAAAATTCCTCTGAATTGGGCTTTGCAGCTTTCTCCAACTTATTTCCGGGCGGTTTCATATAGGCCGAACGGATGAAGTTCCCGAGCAAGATACCGTCTGGTTGGGTGGTGGTATCCAACTTCCTTAGAGAGTCCCGAAATGACTCTCCAAATGTTTTTACCAGTTTTTCCGCCTGGATGTGCTCAAATATGGAATCATGTTTGTCCACTATTTGCAGCATTTGGTCATAATCGTCCGCTTTTCCCAGGGCTTTAAAAAAAAAGTCCTGCACTTGGTCGGAGTTTTTCCTTAGAGCTTGAAATGCCCCGTCTCTAACCATTTTATCTACAAACCTGGTATGATAACCCAGGATCAGGTTGATTGATTCTTTGGTGCGAAGTCCTGTTTCTCCTAGCAATTTTATACTGTACAAATGAACTGCCTCCGGAACAATCTCCTTATCAAGTGATGGAAGCTCGGGGAGTTGGTGGGTATTTTGCAGAATGGCTGTCAATACTTCTGAGGTAGAAGGAAAAGTATCTTGGATCCAGAGAAGTAACTCCTTTTTTAATTTTGCAAAATCGCCATAAAGATAGTTGTCCCCTCCTGAATACCCTGATTCCTTTAGCCCATCCCAAAATAGTTGGAGATCGCCGGCATCCAAAATTGACTTAAAATCATCCTTTCTAACGGTTTTAAGAGCTTTATTAATTTCAGTAATTTGCTGGAGAATAGAAACAAAGGTGTTGTTGCTCATTAACAAATGGCGGATTTGCTCATTAGTCTTTTTGATTTGTATCGTTAAAGCATTGAATTTTGGAGATTCTATTCCGTCCTTACGCGCATTAAAATCCTTCAATTGATCTAAGAGATCCCTTCCTAGTTGCTCAAATTCTTCGTCTAAAGCAGGAGACAGGATGTTTTTGACATGATTAAAAACTTTTTGATAAGCATCCGGACCGGATACAGGAATACTTTTGAAAAGCTCAATCAATACGCTGAGGCTGCGCATGATATCTTGATAATTATCTGCTATCGGGCGGTTCGGGAATAGTTTTAGATTTTCTTCTATTTCCTGGTCCAATAACCATATGACAGCCGAATCCAGATCATGATCCAGGATCTTTTCGCAAAACTCACTGTAGAATTCCGAGAGACGATTCTCGTATTTTGTTTGTTTTAATGCCTTTTGTTTTGATAATCCGTAAAAATTGACAAATTTGCTGTGAAACTGACGTATAAAGTCTTCCAGCGCCTCAAACGTTTTGATCCGGTCTTTATCTTCTCGTTTGTCCAACCCGGCATCTGCAATGGTATAAAAGGATTTGAGAGCGAATTCCCGGCAAAACTTTTCTATCTTTGTCGACATGAAGTCTCCTGATCATTCCATACTATAGTGAGTTCCGATGATATCATTGTTTGCGAGTATACACCTCGGCAATAACTTTTGAAATATCAAGTTTGAGTTTATAACAACCATTGGATAATGAGGAAGACGTTCAACCTTGTTGCCATGGTTTGCTTATAATTAAGGGCACCTTGATTAATTAAATCTGGCGTTGGCCAGCGTGTCATGACTTTGAATACCCATTGCAGTAACAAAGAGTTGGTCTAGTATTTATAGCATTGGTGATTAAAAACTCCGATTATTAGAGGATATCACCCTCATATTCGGTTTTTAAAGACTCTTATTATACACTACAACTCTTTATTCTGCTTATCTGGATGAAACGGCAAATATTATATACAAGGTTCATCAGGCCGATTTGATAGATGGCTCTTTTCTTTCCAATAGTGCGAATGAAGATTGATGACATGGAGTTCTCTATAAAACCAAAAACATGCTCGACACGGGACCGAATCTTGGATTTTTGTCGGTTGTTTTTTATCTGGGTTTCTGTCAATGGGCGGTTTTTATAACCTTTTTCATTGATATGATCGGCTATGGATTTACTTTTTAACACCGCTTTGATTTCTGGCGTTTGGTAAGCACTATCCGCCCAGATATCATCTGTTGTTGCGTTTTTTATGAGAGTCTCAGCTGCTTGACTATCATGAACATTGGCCGTTGTGACCTCATAATCACGAATGAGTTTGTATTTGTTATCTATCAAGACATGATCCTTATAACCGTAGTAGTTCTCATGATTCTTTTTTGTCCAACGAGCATCGACGTCTTTTTGCGCCAGTTTGTGAGGATTTTCTTTGAAGCTCTCAGGGGTATCTCCAGCTTTGATCTGTTTGTTTTCTTCCCTGGTGTTTCTTTGTTTGGGAACTTCGACAATAGTGGCATCAATGATTGATCCATCGGTTGCTATGAAACCCTGTTCTGTTAAGAACGATTCGAATCGTTCAAACATTTGCACAACAAGTCCCAACTGAGCCAATCGGTTTTCCCGCTTCCAAATAGTAGTGAAGTCTGGAGCTGTATCATTGGGATTTAGACCGATAAAACGCTGAAAGCTATGTCGGTCAGTTAGTTGAAACTCTGTCTGTTCATTGGAAAGGTTGAATAGCTTTTTGAGGAAGATACATTTGATGATAATCAAAGGTTTAATGGGTTTACGACCAGCATTTTTAGGATTTTTCTCTGTCGGTCCATCTTGAACTGGAAATGCTTGTTGGTAGATATCTTCAAACATAGAAAAATCGATTAAGTTGTTGATTTCTTCTAAAGGATCTCCCAGTTGGGATAGTTTTTCATATTTGTCTGCGATGTCGAAAAATCCAAGCTGCATAGTCACCTTTGTATCATTCTGTTTTTATTCGGTTTGTGATATATTATCATAACAATTCCGGCACGTTGAGCCAAGTATTTTTCTCATTATTTCAGTATATTAAAATAATCAAAGTGCCTTTAAGATATCAATTTTCACTGGTTTTGTTTTTCGTGTTGTTACAATTGGAATTTTAAAACGTCGAATCAGCTGTAATTTAAAGCTTTATCAATCAGAATTAAAATATTTGGAAACCAATTTTAACTAAGTTTTGGTTGTAGTCTGAAGCGGATTTTGTTACTTATTACATTTCTCAGTAAATGGAGGAGTTTAACGGTCGCGTTGGATTTCCTAAGGAACAGATCGTGATGCAATTCTTAAGGATTTAAGGGCCATTGCATTTGATAAAATCAAATCTGTTATAAACTGAATTTTTGAGAGAAAGAACCATCATCCATTTGCAGATACTCTGTATTCCTGATGCTTGGTTATTTAAAGTTATTAAAAAAGGAGGATTGAATGAAAAAAGTTTTATTGGGTCTATTGGCTTTTACTCTTATCTTTGCCCTTAGTTCTTGTCAGCAGAGTCAGCAGGATCAAAGTGCCCAAACAGCACAGCAACCTGTTTCAGAAGATGTGATAAATACTGTCTTGAAGCGGGGTAAGTTGCTGGTTGGACTGGAAGCAGGGTATATGCCCTTTGAAATGAGAGACAAGGAAGGGAACATTATCGGTTTTGACGTAGATATGACAACTGCAATGGCAAAAGCCATGGGCGTTGAAGTTGAGTACGTTAATACAAATTGGGATGGTATTATTCCGGCACTGATGACGAGAAAATTCGACATTATAGCTTCCGGTATGACGGTAACCCAAGGTCGAAATCTGAAGATCAACTTTGCAAATCCATATATTACCGTTGGACAATCCATACTATTGAATAAAAAACATGAAGGAAAAATCACTTCTTACGAGCAATTAAACAATCCTAGGTATACTGTTGCTTCCAAACTCGGAACCACAGGAGAGCAGGCTGTTAAAAGAATGATTCCTCGGGCCAAGTATTTAAGCTATGAAACAGAACAGGAAGGGTCACTGGAAGTAATTAACGGTCGTATTGACGCTTTTATCTATGACCTGCCCTTTAATGCCATCTTGGCGAGCAGCAAAGGCAAAGGCAGAATTGTTCACCTTGACACTCCTTTCACATTTGAGCCACTTGGTTGGGCCATTCGCAAAGGTGATCCGGATTTCATCAACTGGCTGAATAACTTCTTATACCAGGTTAAGAATGACGGAACCTACGATGAGATTTATGCCAAATGGTTCAAGGACTCCAGCTGGTTAGAAAAGGTTCAATAATATCATGACGGGCGGGGCTTTCCCGCCTTCAATGCTGGATTAGAGATTGCTGTAAATTCTACTATTTCAGGATTTATTGTTGAAGTTTACTCGTTGGCTATCCAGCCTGAATTTAGGAATAGGTGGCTTCGACCTGCTTCTAAATTTGGTCTCTACGGTTTTGGATAACCGGATTGCTAATGCACTATAGGTGTTTTTTCCGCTATCGGTTGGCGATGCTACCTGGTGGTTAAATGTATGAGGTAAATAAAAATTGTTATGGCTTCCGAACTGGCAAAAAAGGTCTTCTGGTATATCTGTTTGATTCTGGTACTCAGTGGCATCGTATGGAAACTAGTTGATCTGACAAACAGCATTCCAGGTTACAAATGGTACTGGAACCGAGTTCCAACCAATTTCTTTTTTAAAGGGGATATTGATCAATATGCAGTAAAAAACGGTGCAGTACAATTCATTAAAGAAGATGGTGAAATGGCAGTTATCACCTTATCGTATGATGATGGCGACGTTTCAGAGGTTGAAGTTTTAAAAAAGACCTTATTGGTTAGTGAAGGGAACAGAATTAACGAAGATAGTAAATTAGGGCACATTTCGGTCTGGCAAAAGGGGATATTGATAAAAGGTTTAATAACCACTCTTGAGATATCCGTTTACGCAACCTTTTTAGGGTTGATTATTGGTCTTTTTGCCGGTCTGGGAAGAATTTCTAATAATCCCCTGGCAAAAGGTCTCTCTACTGTTTACGTCGAGATTATTCGCGGAACTCCATTGCTGGTGCAGATTTTTGTCTTTTACTTTTTTCTGGGAACGGTCCTGCAATTTGATCGAATGTCGGCCGGTGTCATGGCATTGGCTGTTTTTACCGGGGCTTACGTTGCCGAAATAGTAAGGGCAGGAATTCAATCCATTCACACGGGTCAAATGGAAGCGGCACGCTCTTTGGGGATGAACTACTTTCAGGCAATGGGGTATATCATTCTCCCACAGGCATTTAAACGAATTCTTCCTCCACTCGCAGGGCAGTTCATTTCACTTATCAAAGATTCATCACTTGTTTCGATCATTGCCATTACCGATTTAACCAAGGCAGGACGGGAAATTATAACATCGACGTTCGCGACCTTTGAAATCTGGTTCACCGTTGCTGCTCTTTACCTGGTTTTGACTTTTTCGTTGTCAATGATTGTTCGTTATATTGAAAGGAGATTTGCCGTCAGTGATTAAACTAGAAAACCTAAACAAAACATTTATTGTCGGGGCACACATCGTAAAAGCTGTTGACAACGTCTCTTACCAGGTTGAAAAGGGTGAGGTGGTGGTTGTTTGCGGACCTTCCGGTTCAGGCAAATCTACCCTGCTACGATGCATTAACCAGCTTGAGACTATGGATTCAGGGAATATTTTCATTGATGGTGTCGATATTAAGGGTAAAGGCGTCAATATTAATAAAGTAAGGGCGGAAGTAGGGATGGTTTTTCAGTCGTTTAATCTTTTCCCTCATAAATCTGTCAGGGAAAATATCAACCTTGCCCAGCAAAAAGTTCGCAAACGGTCTGTCGATGAAGCCAACCTGAAAACCAATGAACTGCTGAAAAAAGTTGGGATTAGTGAAAAGTCCGAAGTGTATCCTTCGCAATTGTCCGGTGGACAGCAGCAGAGAGTCGCAATTGCCCGGGCCCTGGCAATGGATCCTAAAATCATGCTCTTCGATGAACCAACCTCTGCCCTTGACCCGGAGATGGTCGGTGAAGTGCTAGACGTTATGAAAACGCTCGCCAAAGAAGGAATGACCATGGTTGTTGTTTCTCACGAAATGGGTTTTGCAAGAGAAGTTGGCGACAAGGTTGTAATGATGGATGAAGGAAAGATAATCGAGGTAGGCACCCCGGAACATTTTTTTGAAAATCCAAAAGAAGAACGAACAAAACTGTTCCTCTCCCAGATATTATAGAGCTCTTCCCAATTTTTGAGGCATGGTATCAAACGGCATGCCTCATTCCTCCCCCTTTTGTCAAATCACTTTACATATTCTTTTTCCGGACTGATTTGCAATCATGTTCGGTTATTATTGAAGTAGTTTTTCAGGAAGCCCTGTTTTAAAATAGGACTACATCTATTTTATTAAAAGATTTCCGAATATTGTAAGGCGTTCCCGTTTTTCCGGCTTGCATAAACCTGGTTTAACGGATTGTGAAATGCCGATGCAATAGTCTATCAGGATTTTTTGTTACAATACTAACGCCGAAGCGAAACAAGTTTTGGAAAGATTTTTCGAAGGAGAATTGTGAACTTAGAACGACGTAAAGAAGTTTTAAATAAAATCTATCAGATTTATGATGATTTTATTAAAGATTATGAGCTTGCCTGCAAAAAAAGCTGCTCGGGTTGCTGTACAAGAAATGTCACCATGACAAGTCTGGAAGCCTATGGAATTATTGAATATTTAAGGAAAAATAACAGGCTGGAGATCATAGACAGGTTGAAAGCCGAAAAAGATAAAAAGCGATTTCAACCGAAGGTGACCATTAACAGGCTGGCGGATATATATGCAAACGATGAACCGGTGCCTGTGGAAGGAGATTCGGATCCCTTTTGGGGAAGCTGTCCGATTCTGGAAAATGATATCTGTCCGATTTATGAAGTGAGACCTTTCGAATGCCGGAGCATGTGCTCCAAAGAATACTGCGAGGAAGACGGTTTCGCCGACATGGATCCCTTTGTCTTATCCGTCAACAACCTCTTCAAACAATACATCGAACACATCGATATTTTCGGCGTCTCAGGAAACCTTACTGATTTAATAATCTATCTGGAAGAAAACGATAACAAGGAAATCTTAAGAGGAAGTGAGGAGGTCATTCACCCGAGGCTAATCAATAATCATCCGGCAAAAGTTTTAACCGTCCCGCCCGAGCATCAGGACAAGATCAAGCCGATCTATGAGAAACTATTTAAAATCGAATTGAAATAAGCAATACTGCAAAAGTTAGGTAAATACTGGCAAAAAAAAGCCATTGCAAGGTCACCCTTACAATGGCTTTCGAAACTTATTTTTCTAAGAAGTTTATCTTAGAAACTTACTTTCATACTGTAACCAATTTTGCTATCTTCATCAGCATCATCAGCATCTTCTTCTTTCCAGGTTGATGACCAGTATGTGAAATAGTGGCTAGCTCCACCTGTAGCAAGCATGAAACTCAAATGAAGATCTGATCCAGCATAATTTGTTTCATCCTGGTCTTGTGTCTTCATTCCGTATCCAGCTGTTAAACCTTGAGTATCACTCAAAGCCATATCAAAAACCAGCTCCATCCAGGCCTTTTTGAGGTCTTCGTTGCCATCACCACCATAAGTAGTATTCTGGCTTGCATAATTAAATACAAATGCCATGTTACCGAGTGAGTATTGAACGGCAAGAGCAATTTCTGAAACGCTAGCACCATCCCATTTTGAGTCTTCTTTCACATGGTCGCCGTTCTCTTCATCTCTTGTGAATCCAGCAGCAACATACTCAACTGCGAGAGCCAAATCACCAAAAGATTTATCAAACGTAACTCCATATGCGGTAGAAGCTACCTGACCATCATTAGAAGCGTCATAATCTGTACTAGTTATGTCTGCTTCACCTTTTTGAACTTGGTTCATACCAATGAAAAGATCAAGTCCAACGTCTGTCAAACTAAGCATTAACCAACCTTGCTCGTTTGGTACATCATCATCACCGCCACCAAAACCGCCAGCACCGTATGATTCGTCAATATCTGCAACGTACTCCCAACCTTTGCCAACTCCTACTGGGTCAAATTCACCAAATGAGATCGCCATAGTGTCGTTAGACATCTTAACATAAACATCATCAATTACTATTTTCTGATCTTCCGGATCCGGCTTGGAACTGAAATCAAAATCAAGATATGCTGTACCAGTCCAGGTGTCACCTGCTACTGCTGCTGTCAGGTCCAAGTCACCTGTTGCATACATATCCATTTCAACTTTAGCATCGCCAGTACCATCTTTATCAGATGTTTGCTGCAGAGTAGCCGTAGCGTTACCAGACCAGGTTAAAGTCGCTTCAGCCGAAGCACTAGCTGAGAACGCACCGATCATTGCGATTGTCAGACAACCTGTCAATAATTTCTTAAGCATTTTAACTCCTTTTAAAGAAATTATGTTTAGTTTTTATAAAAACTAACCTTGCCTCTAAGCATGACCAAAGAGACATTTTTAAAAAATCCCCCGGAACAAGCTTTCTTGTTCCAAGCGATAATTGAATACGCTGGCAAAGCGTTTCATTTTTACCAACAGACTTACCGGTGATATGTACCAAAAAGAAAGGAGAGTAATAAACTTATTTGAAAATATCGTCTCCAGTTAGCCTGCCAGTTTCACTCTTTCCCGGCCTTCACGTTGGAAGTTCAACGGGATGTCGGTGAATCGTGTCACAGCAATTGATAGTCAATCGCTGTTGTATTCAGCAGCCTACCAAACTCAATCCTATAACTTCAACGAAAAAGTCAAATTGACTGATCAGGCAGTGCCTAAGAATCTAAACAGATTGGATTGTTAAAAGCCAACCTAAGAAAGGCCGTTGGCAAAACTCTCACAACCTGTTGTTCTCTTCATTAACCCAAATAAAAGGCGATGCTATGTTATTTAAGTAGAAATATCAACACTAATGCACCGTTTTTTAATTCTACAAATAGTGGACTCTGATTAAGTGGCTGATTTAACTGTTTTAGAAACCACATCCCAACTCAAAGTCAACTACCGAGTATGCCTAGTAGGTTATTGGGCCTTTTTGTTTTGATAAACCTTAAAGAGATTAAAAAATTGATCTGGAACAACCATGAAAAAGGCTGTTTTTAAAGGCTTTCCTCTTTTTACCTCTTCTGAGAAAGAGCTTTAGCAGACCATAATTCGAAAATCAACCCCTAATTTAATATTAAATTATCAAATAACTATCTATTATTAATAACGATCAGATGGCTTTTCCTGTTTTGGTTCCCATCAATCATTGCGATATATAAACTTTATGACAATTGTAGGTCTCACCTTCTTACAAGCGATCATAAGGTCATTTTATAGTATTTAAAACTTACAATTGCAAGTCTCAACTAACAAGAAAAGCCTTAGGTCTGCATTTAACCTGCATTTATCGCGAAAACATCGAACCACATCGATAGGTTTTTTCGGCGGTAAGATGACTTTTCATGTCCGCTGTTTAAATTCAATACCCAGCTTTCTCAGTATTAGTTGCATGGGTGTACCAAACAAAAAAGGTATCAAATTTGGATCGGTATCTGTTTTTTCCAGGACCAACGCTCGAATGGAAATGTCGTATTGGACAATTTCCAGTAATTGCTCTAATGCTTTGCCTGCAATTTTACCCTGGTTTTCGTCTATGATCTGTTTCACCTCTGAGAATGAGCATTTTTCCTGGTGTTCCTCAACCAATTCCCATAAACCCTGGATTTCCCCGATGATGTCTTTTCTGGTCAACCTGTCCTTATCGTACAGGGCTTCAATCTCAGAAGTATCCCAACATTTTAATACTTTGCATTCTAATGGTCTGTTCTCATATATACTGCATTGATTATTTGAAAAATCTGCATAGAGACAAGCTTCCGTTCCATCTTTTGATTTAATCTTGACAACGTCAGTTTCCGCTTGAATCAAGCCACCTTTGACGTTGTCTTCAGCCGGTTCGCCTTCGCGAATTGTAAATAGAAATTTTCCGTGCAGTTTTCCCGATTTAACCAGATCCAAATCATCTTTATGTAAGGCAGGTCCGCCCTTGGCGCAGCATGTACAACAACGCTTGCATTCGGATTGATCCGATTTGTTTTGGGCTGATTTGATGAATGATTTATAGTCCGTTTTTTTATTTAGTTTTTCCATGTGCGATCTGATTAAAATATTTGTGCTTATATTAAAACTGGTCAAAAAACCTCTAATGGTTTCCTGTTTAAGAGCTGGAAAAAATAATCGTATGCTGTTCAAACGCCACCCAAGTGAACACAATATCTTTTGACCTTGTTGAATAACTGAGTTGTCAAGCATACCAAAATAACAAGCTCAATTGCATATCTTTAGAGTCAAATGTTCCGGCAAGATCAATATTAAAATTGATTACCTCCGGCAGATCTATATTTTGTTTGTCAACCTCGAAATTTTTTAGCTATAATATCGCAGCAATTTGACCGGATGAGGGTGACAAATATCTCAACAAAGCCCGATCGTGTATCGTGAAAATTGCTTATAGTATTGAAATAAAAAGATATGATGATTTGTCCTCATTCAAATATGCTAAGATTTTTTTTGCTTTTATTAGGCATCAAGATGAAAAATTATATAATAACAGAATTCTATGCGCCTGATTGAATTAATAAGACTTGAATTCTCCTTTTAGATGTCTGTTGATAAATATCTCAATAATGAGAATACTCTCGTGGAGAATTATAACCTTTAAAAAACCAAACTTTGGTTAACGTGTTGAAAAGAAAGATCAATTTGTTTGATATTTTGGCTGTGGCATCACAATTGCTGATTGTATCAAAATGCAACAGTCAGATAGATTTATTCCTTCCAATTATTTAGCAAGTTACTTATTGGTTGGTTATTAGATCAATTCAGTCCGTTCCAATTCTTTTTTAAAAACAAAGCAGGCAGTTTCAAGACATACGCAATACTTAATATGTCAGGTAATTGTTTGCCGATAGATTGGTTAAGAAGCATGATTGAAATCAGATTACATGGCCGTGGAGGTCAGGGAGCTGTTACATCAGCTGAACTGCTTGCCATTGCAGCCATAAATAAAGGGAAATACGCGCAAGCATTTCCAAGTTTTGGTCCGGAAAGAAGGGGGGCTCCGGTTACCGCTTTTTTAAGGATTGATGATAAGCCGATCAGAACCCGGACAATGGTTTACCATCCGGATGTTGTTTTGGTATTGGATCCGTCAATTTTGCGTTTAGTTGATGTAGCAGCCGGTATCAAAGAAGATGGTGTTGTTGTTGCCAATTCCAAGTATTCAGGAAAGGAGCTTCAGCAGGAACTTAAAATCGGTAATTGTTTTGCGTCCGTCAACGCAACCAAAATCGCTATGGAAGAACTGGGTCTGCCAATTACCAATACGACAATGATTGGTGCTCTTCTTAAGGTGAAGGAGTTCATCACTGTCGAAGATATGGTGACACCTTTTAACGAACGATTTGGAAAAATAGCGGAAAAAAACATAAAAACATTGAAACGAGCATTTAAAGAAACCGATTATGCCGATTTCGATAAATCGATTGCTGCTGTTCCAGCCTAAGTAACAGCAAGAATTAAACTAAAGTTTTCAACACTTTCCTGCTTTTAAGCTCAAGTTTTATAGGAGAAAACGTGACGACTACCCAAAAAGAACCCGGATGGAAAGATTTGGAAGTTGGCTTCACCATTAGCCAGCCCGGTTCCGGAAAGGAATATAAAACCGGTGACTGGAGATCATTGCGACCGGTTGTCGAAAAGAGTCAATGCATAAAATGTGGCATATGCTACATATTCTGTCCTGATATGGCCATTTTAAAAACAGACGACAGTTTTTTTGAGGCCGACCTGTATTATTGCAAAGGATGTGGAATTTGCGCACAGGAATGTTTTACCAGATGTATTAACATGGTGGCCGAGGAGGAATGATGAGTAAACGAATTGGAGTAGAAGTATCCATAGCTGCCGCGGAAGCAGCTGGCCTGGCGGATGTTGATGTGGTATCTGCCTATCCTATCACGCCTCAAACCCATATCGTGGAACATTTGGCCGAGATGGTCGCTCATGGAGATCTGGATGCGGAATACATTCCGGTTGAATCGGAACATTCAGCAATGAGCGTTGCCTGCGGCTCTTCGGCAGTTGGTGCCAGGACTTTTACCTGTACCAGTTCACAGGGATTGGCATTGATGAATGAGATTGTGTTTTTGGCTGCCTCTTTGAGATTGCCCATCGTGATGGCATTGGCCAATCGATCCCTTTCCGGACCATTAAGTATCTGGAATGATCATTCGGACGTGATGTCTATCCGCGATAGTGGCTGTATTCAGATTTTTACCGAGACCGGTCAGGATGTTTACGATCATATGATATATGCCTTCAGGGTGGCGGAAGATCCAAGTGTGTCTCTTCCCTTTATCGTTAACCTGGATGGTTTTCTGCTGACCCATATGATCGAGCCGATTGAATACTGGGAAAAAGACTGGGTTAAAAAATTCCTACCCGAACTCAAGCCTGTCAACCGATTACATCCCGATAAACCTATTACCATGGGTGCACTGGGAATGCCCAACATCTTTACCGAAGCCAAAAAGCATCAGGACCATGGGTTGATCGAATCAAAATCAGTTTTGATTGATGCCTGGAAAGAAATGGGCGATATCACCGGCAGGTATTACCAACCAATAGAGACCTACAAGGCTGAAGGTGCAGAAACCTTAATCCTGACAATGGGAAGCCTGGGTGGAATCGCATCCCTGGCTATAGATGAACTCAAGGAAAAAGGTGAATCGGTTGGATTGATGAAATTAAGACTTTGGAGACCGTTTCCACTGGAAGAACTAGTTGAAACAATGAAAGGTGTCAAGCAACTGATCGTTATCGATCGTGCTGTTTCCTTTGGTGGACCGGGTGGTCCGGTTGCTTCCGAAATCAGATCCGCATTGTATCACACGGAGAATCGTCCAGTGATCACTAATTATGTTTGCGGATTGGCTGGTAGAGATGTCACCCAGGATGATTTTATCAAGATCTATGAAGAATCGAAAAGCAGAGCCAACGATTCTGTCAACCAATCTGAATATGTTTATCACGGAGTCAGAGAATGATGGAGCCATTAAACGTTTACGCCTCGCGTCTTGTAAACGAAAAAGAATTTTTTACCCCTGGACATAAATCCTGTCAGGGTTGTGCTGAGGCTTTGGCTGTCAGACTCGTTGCTAAAGCTTTGGGAGAAAATGTTGTTGTAGCTGCGGCTACAGGTTGTATGGAAGTAGTTTCATCTGCATATCCTCATACCAGCTGGGACGTTCCCTGGATTCACGTAGCATTTGAAAATGCAGGTGCTGTAGCTTCAGGACTTGAAGCCGGTTTTAAGGCACTGGTTCGTAAGGGAAAACTTCCCGAAAAAGAAACTGTTTTCTTAGGCATGGGTGGAGACGGTGCCACGCTAGATATTGGATTCCAGGCTCTTTCAGGAGCAATGGAACGGGGACATGATATGGTCTATGTTTGTTATGACAACGAGGCCTACATGAAT
The DNA here is from genome assembly GCA_028280735.1 of SAR324 cluster bacterium. Lineage (GTDB taxonomy): Bacteria > SAR324 > SAR324 > XYD2-FULL-50-16 > XYD2-FULL-50-16 > JAHJTV01. The sequence continues at coordinate 33,157 of JANQLH010000097.1, forward strand.
ACCGGTATCCAACGATCATCAGCAACACCGGTCGGGGCCACCACCACCACCACACCGGGCGGTAAGATCAACCCCGGAGAAGAGTTCTCAGGGAAAAAGGACATGCCGAAAATTATGGTGGCACATAATATTCCATATGTTGCAACTGCCTGTGCCAGTTACCCATTGGATTTAATCGAGAAAGTCAAGAGAGCAGCCGCAACAAAGGGGCCTGCTTATGTTCATATCCTCTCTGTTTGCCCGACTGGTTGGAGAATCGCCAGCGAAAAAGCGATCTGGATAGGAAGGTTAGCGGTTGAAACAGGTGTTTTTCCGCTTTATGAAGTTATCAACGGCAGATACAAGATGACGTATCCTGATTTGGAACTGAGACCTGTAGAAGAATATCTGAAGCCACAAGGTCGATTCAGAGGCTTATCTCCAGTTCAAAGGGAAGAATTTCAGAAAACTGTAACTGCTGAATACGAACGACTTAAAAAAAGAACCGTCTTATAGGTTTGCGATATGGAAAATACAATAAAATCAATCGTTGAAAAGTACGACTCTGATAAAGGGTTTTTGGTTCCAGTGCTCCAGGATGTTCAAAAAGAACTGAACTATTTGCCAAGGGAAGCGTTGGACTATGTCAGTCAGTTTTTGAAAGTTTCGATCGCCCAGATATATGAAGTGGCTACATTTTATACAGCATTCAGTCTGGAACCTCGTGGAAAATACCAACTTGCCTTATGCCAGGGAACAGCTTGCCATGTTCGAGGTGTACCCCAGATTACCGATCACATAGAGCGAACGTTGGATATGAATGCGGGTGAAACAACCGAAGACTTGAAGTACACTTTCGAAACAGTAAATTGTGTGGGAGCTTGCGCGCTAGGTCCCGTATTGGTAGTCAACGGCGATTACCACGGTAACATGACCATCGCAAAAACGGATAGACTCCTGAAAAAGCTTGGCAAAGAAGGGACTGAATAATGGAAAAATTAAAAACACCCCAAGAATTTTTAGACTTCCAGAAGAAAACGACGGAAGCGATAAATCCAAAAAAGACCCGCGTCATTATTTGTGCCGGTAGCGGTTGTCTGGCTTATGGAACGCAAAAGTTGATTGATGGGTTTGAAGAGGAAATTGAAAAACAGAATCTGCATGATGTCATGGAAGTAAGAGCTTCCGGCTGTCATGGATTTTGTGAAAGAGGACCGATGATTTTGATCAGTCCTGAAAATATCTATTATCAAAAGGTCGGACTAAAGGATGCACCGGAAATTATCGAAAAAACCATCTTGAACGGGGAGATAATTGAACGGCTGCTTTATGTTGACCCGCGGACATCTGAAAAGATTATCAAAGAGCAGGATGTTGAGTTTTATAAAAAGCAACAACGGTACATCCTGGACATGAACCAACTGATCGATCCAACTAAAATCTTGGATTATGTTGGTAACGGCGGTTATTCAGCCCTGGCCAAAGCTCTTTCCGACATGCAACCCCAGGGAATCATTGATGAGGTGATCGAAGCCAATCTTCGGGGAAGAGGTGGCGGAGGATTTCCTGCCGGTTGGAAGTGGGATTCCGTGAAAAAAGCTGTAGGTGATCCGAAATATGTGATTTGTAATGCTGATGAAGGTGACCCGGGTGCCTATATGGACCGCAGTATCCTGGAGGGAAATCCCCATGCGGTTCTGGAAGGAATGATCATCGGTGCTTACGGAATGGGATCAAACCATGGTTATATCTACGTAAGGCATGAATATCCACTGGCTGTAACCAATACCGAAATTGCCATAGACCAGGCAAGAGAATTGGGTCTTTTAGGTAAAAATATCCTGGGCAGCGGGTTTGATTTCGACATTCAGATCAACCGCGGTGGTGGAGCGTTTGTTTGTGGCGAGTCTTCGGCACTGTTTGCCTCCATTGAAGGTCGAGCTGGTATACCTCGCGCCAAGTATATTCACGCGACAGATCGGGGTCTTTATGACAAACCGACCTGCTTGAACAACGTGGAAACCTGGGCGAATGTTCCGCTGATTATCAACCGGGGTGCCAAATGGTATCAATCGATCGGTACGGAAAACAGCAAGGGGACCAAGATTTTTGCATTAACCGGTAAGATCAATAATACCGGTTTGGTGGAAGTTCCCATGGGAATCACCTTACGGGAAATTGTTTATGAAATTGGTGGTGGAATCCCCAAAGGAAGAAAATTCAAGGCTGTCCAGACAGGTGGACCTTCCGGTGGATGTATTCCTGAGCAATATCTCGATGTTCCCGTTGATTTTGATGAGCTGACAAAACTCGGATCCATGATGGGATCAGGTGGTCTGATTGTCATGGACGATCGAACCTGCATGGTAGACATCGCTCGATACTTTACCCAGTTCCTGGAAGATGAATCCTGCGGAAAATGTACACCTTGTCGGGACGGTGTTCATCAAATGAGACTGATTTTGGATCGGATTTGCGCCGGTGAAGGGAAAAAAGAAGATATCGATACCTTGGAATGGATGGGCCAGGGAATTGCTGACGGCTCCTTATGTGCTTTGGGTGGCTCTGCTCCAGCGCCGGTTCTAAGTACTATTCGATACTTCAGAGATGAATACGAAGCCCACATTAAAGACAAGAAATGTCCTGCAGGTGTTTGTAAATCGTTGATCACATTTTTGATTGATGAGGAAAACTGTACGGGATGTAAGCTTTGTATCAAGCCTTGTCCGACTAATGCTATTACAGGCGAGAAGAAGCAATTACATGTTCTGGATCAGGAAAAATGTATCCAGTGCGGCGCTTGCTACGAAGTCTGTAAATTCGATGCAATCATTGTGGAATAACATATATTTGGAACTACATTAACGAGAGATGAACATGCCGGAAAAAGTAAGTCTGACAATAGACGGAAGGTCGATAGAAGCTCCAGCAGGGACAACGATCTTGGAAGCAGCACAAAGTGCCAATATATATATTCCGCATCTTTGTCATAACGCTGAGCTAAAGCCTTATGGCGCCTGCCGACTGTGTGTTGTCGAAATTAAACATGGAAAACGCATTAGACAGGTAGCTTCCTGTATCTATGAAGTAGCTGACGGATTGGAAGTGGATACTAATGCAGAAAGCGTTCAACGCGTCAGGCAACTGGTGATTGAACTGCTTTTGGTTCGTAATACCAAACACCCTACAATCCGAAAAATCGCTGAAAGACATGGTGTCGATAAAAGTAGATTTGATAAGGATATAAAAGGATGTATCTTGTGTGGAATGTGCATCAGAACCTGTCAGGAGGTAGTTGGTGTCAATGCTATCGGTTATAAATACCGCGGAGTGAACAAGGAAATCGCAACTCCTTTTGACGGACCTCCAGAAGATTGTATTGCCTGCGGTTCGTGTGCGTATGTTTGCCCGGTTGATTTTATTCAATATACCGAGAAAAACGGCGTCAGAACTATCTGGAATACGGATTTTGAAATGCACAAATGCGATACATGCGGACGTGATTTTGCACCGGTTAAGCAATTGGAATATTTCCAAAAGACGCTTAACCTGCCGGAAGATCACTTCAAAACCTGCGTTCACTGCAAATAATCAAATCGTCAGTTCCCCGGTTATTCGGGGAATTGACATTTATTCCTTCCTAGAGTACTTTTCCCTTATCGAAAGGCATTCGATTTGTTGCGGTATCTTGGATTACCCAAGAAAGTCCGTTATCAATCATGGTTTCGTTATCTTTTTTTCACAAACGATCACATCCGGTTACCATCGTCCGAATAGGCTCAAATTAGACCGGCTATTAATCTGATAGATCATTCATGAAAGCAGTCGTTTTTAAAAAAGAAAAAGGGTTGTTGTATTCAGAAGTTCCTGATCCTGTTCCGGAATCTGATCAAGTCATGTTGAAGGTTTCAAATACAGGTTTCTGCGGATCGGACCATTCTCTAATTGAGACTGAAGGCACCCCGGATGGTATTATTCTTGGGCATGAAGTCAGTGGGATTGTGGTGGAAAAAGGATCGTCGGTACAAAATATCGATCTTGGTATGAAAGCCATTGTACGGCCGACTTTTTGCGGTGAATGTGTAGGATGTAAATTAGGCAAACCGGAGCTCTGCTCCAATAATCGACGCTCTATTGGTATCGGTGATTTGCCGGGTGGTTTTGCGGAATACCTGAAAGTATACCCGCAAATGCTGATTCCGGTTCCTGATTCTGTGGATTCACAAAATGCTGCGTTAGCCGAATTGTTTGCTGTGGCATTGCACGGGGTTAATCAGTCCGGAAAAAAACCGGGTTCTGCCCTTGTCATCGGCGCCGGAGCTGTTGGTCTTGCACTAGTGAAGGTACTAAAAATTCTGGAATACGGTCCGATTGCCGTTTCAGAGCCTGTGGACGGCAAACGTAAAATGGCAGAAGAATTCGGGGCGGATTTGTTAATCAACCCGCTTAAGGACGATCTGCAGAGTGAAACATTTAAACACATGGGAACAGCGTGTTTCAGTTCGGTTTTTGAATGCAGCGGCTTGTCCGATATGCTTGCAACGGCAATGAATGTTGCCGGTCCGACAGCTAGTATCTGTCAGCTCAGTGTCATTTATCAGGATATTTCAATAAATCCTGCAGTTTTGATGTTTAAAGAATTAAACCTAACCGGTTCTTACGGCAACACCCATGAGGAAAATCGTCAGTGTTTGAGATGGATGGCTGATGGCAGGCTTTGCGGGAAGGAGTTGATATCGGATTGGTGTAATCTTGAAGAACTGCCGCAAGTGTATAAAAAGAAGATTCATACCGGAAAATCCATAAAAGTGATGCTTACTATCGGTGAGGAATTTTAAAAACTTGGAATGATGTTCCGGAGATAATATTGGGTGTAAAAGAAAGAAGAGAGAGAGAGAAACAAGCCAGGCGAGAACAAATTCTTACGGCGGCAAGGGAATTACTCCATAAAAAAGGCATAAATGCCGCATCAATGAATCAAATCGCAAAAAAAGCGGAACTGGGAGTAGCCACCTTGTATTCCTATTTTAAAAACAAGGAAGAGCTTTTCATAACGTTACAGCAAGAAGGGTTGGATCTCCTCAAATCGCATGTATCGAAGGCAATTAACACAGCTAAAAGCCCGGAAGAAAAGTTGAAACAGGTTGCCCTCTCATTTCTGGATTTTAGTCAGAAACGTAAAAACTATTTTTTTATCATCAATTATTTTATTTCGAACCCCGAGATACTATTTGATCCCCAGTTAAAGGATAAAGTGGATTTTCAGGCCGAGAAAACGTTGGTTGTTGCGGAACAGGTAATTCGGGAAGGTATTGACAAAAAAGTTTTTAAAAATCTGGATTCTCGTCGCTGTTCCATTATGTTCTGGGGAATGATCCACAGCCTCACGTTATATAAAAAACTGGAAACCACAATCCTTCGTAATGATAATCACTATGAAGTTTATGAATTTGCCGTTGATCATTTTATCGACTCTATCCGAAGCCAATAACCGCAACCTACTGGTATGAACTATTAATTTCATCGTACCTGAAGCATTCAACAATGTGATCGTTGATCAAGCCTGTTGCCTGCAGGTGTGAGTAAACCACGGTCGTTCCCAGGAATTTAAATCCCTTTTGTTTCAGCTCCTTACTTATTTGGTCCGATAAAGCAGTGTTTGGGGGAACCTGTTCGAGTTTGTCCCATTGATTGATAATCGGTTTTCCCTCAACAAATCTCCAGATATATTGATCAAAACTTCCGAATTCTTCCTGTATTTGAATAAATCTCCGGGCATTGTTGACGGCAGCATTAATCTTTAATTTGTTGCGAACAATCGACGTGTCGTTTAATAATTCCTGAACCTTCACCTCATCGTAGCGTGCAACCTTTTCTACTTCAAAACTGGAAAATGCCTTACGAAAGTTTTCCCGTTTATTAAGTATCAACTCCCAGCTTAAACCGGCCTGAAAGCTTTCAAGAACAAGAAATTCAAACAAGACCCGGTCATCGTGTACCGGAACGCCCCATTCCTTATCGTGATAACTCAGATATAAATGATTCTCCGGCTTTGCCCAGCCGCAACGTATTATTGACATCGATATGCCTTAAAAAAAAAAGAAAACCTATTCTAATTTTGGAAACTGCCGTCAGGTTTTGTTTGGACTTTTCTTGCGGAATAATTTCCACTAGTATGCCATATACATAAGATTAACAAAGCCTGGAAACGCACACAAGACGATCACTAATGACAATGCAATTTACCATCCGCTCCAAACTGATTACCGGGTATATCACCCTGTTGGTATCTGTGACCATAGCAGCTATATACGGCTACTACTCCTTAGCCAAGGTTGTTGAAGGCAAAAAGAATATTCAGTTTTTTACCAGAAGTGTGATTCTGTCTAACAGCATTTACCAATTTATGTCTGAAGCCAGGCAGGATCAAAATTCGTTTATCCGTTCCATGAATTTGGATTTAGCCATTGCCGTCACGGCAAAAGTGGCCTTACTCAGTGAGAAAGCGCTTGAACTGGAAGATCTCGGGCGAAAAATCAAAGATTTCAACCAAATCGAAATGGCCAGGGCAATCAATGAATCAGCCCTGGTTTACCTGGAAACCTTTCAATCCCTGGTTGATTCAGTTACCAGGAGGGATTTGGTAATTGACGGAAGTGTTCGGGGACAGTTGGCAGAACTGCGTAATTTCCTCGAAAAAGAGCTTCCGGTGGAACTGATATTAAAAATGCAACTGCTGGAAAACAACCGGAACTTGGAGCTGTCTGATATTCTTCCTCAAAAATCGAAATCCAATTATTTTGTCGAATTTTTTGACTATGCCCGGGAAACCAACAATCCGGAAGTCCTGGAAAAGCTAAAGACCTATCAGGATAACCTGGTGAGATTGTATTTTGAAAATGCAAATATTGACGACCTGATGCCCCTCATGCAAATCAACGCAGAGATGATAGAGCTTCTGGTTGTCGATAACGTTGATACTGCGCAACAGGAGCTTAAACGTCAATTTGCCATCACGGAAAGATTGGAACAAAGGCAGAAAATCTTAAGCCTGCTGGTTACCGCCATAACAATCTCTGCAGGGCTTTTAGTGGTATTTGTGTTCGGAGCTGAAGCCCTTGACCTTTCCAAACTCAACTTGGAACTGGCAGCCATTCTGGAAGCAATCAGGGATGGAATTGTTGCCGTAAATCGAGAAGCCAAGGTGACTTTGATTAATGAACGGGCAAAAGACCTGTTAGGCTTAAGAAAAGACTACCTGGGAAAGCATATCCTTGAATTGTTCCCCAATTCGAAGCTGCCTGAAGTAATGAAAAGCGGTGAGGCTCACTACGATCAAGAACAGCAACGTGGTAAAATCACTGTTTTGACAACGCGAATTCCTGTTAGGTACAAAAACGAAACCATTGGTGGTATTGTTTGTTTCAGAAAAAAGGAGGAATTATCACGATTGGCCAGCGAATTGACTCATGTGAATGCATATATCGATGCATTGCGAGCTAACAATCATGAATTTAAAAACAGGCTGCAGACTATCCAGGGTATGGTTCAGTTGGGTAAAACAGATGAAGTCCTATCATTTATTCAATCCCTTCAGGTTTCTCATGAGCAGAGGATTTCGCTTTATCTTGAAAACATAGGAGATCCCGCGGTATCCGCTATTTTACTGGGAAAATTCAATCGAGCCAACGAACTGGGTATTTCTCTTTCATTAGCCGAAGAATCCCACATGACCGTTTTGCCAAACTATATTGACCGCAATGGTATTGTCAGTATTATTGGAAACCTGGTTCAGAATGCGATCGATGCGGTCCGAGAATTGAAGAATAACGATAAGGAGATTCGGGTCGCCGTAAAAGAGTATCCCGATTCTTTCTATTTTTCGGTTGAAGATAACGGGCCCGGGATTTCCCACACCATCTCCGGTAGAATTTTTGAACAGGGCTTTACTACAAAAAAAGGTCAATCAGCTGTTGATACTTCAGAACTCGGTGAACTGGGAGAAAAACATATTGGAATGGGTTTGTACATTACAAAAAACCATATTATCAGTATGGGAGGCATGATACAGTACAAATGTGAAAACGGAACCATGTTTGAAGTAACAATTCCCAAACAATCTGAATAAAACCCGCTAATGAGCAATTACAGAGTGTTGATAGTCGAAGATGACTTCAGAGTCGCCAATATCTGGAAAGAATTTACCCTGACACTTCCTGAGTTTTCAGTCACAGGGACAGCGAAGAGCGGCACGGAAGCTTTAGAGAGTCTGCAAAAAGAGTCGACAGATTTAATGATAATGGATGTCTACATGCCGGATATCGATGGTGTGGAATTACTAAGAGAAGTCAGAAAACTGGGTTTGGCTCTTGATGTTATTGCCATTACTGCTGCAAAAGAATCAAGAATTGTGCAGCGAATTATACGTATGGGAATCATAGATTATATTATAAAGCCTTGCGCCCTGGAGAGATTTCAGGTGGCCTTGAACCGGTTTAAACAGGTCAGGGAGACATTTGAAAAAGAAGAGTTGGAGCAAAACGAGCTGGACCATCTGCTTCATCGAAGTGCGGCCAGTTTCGGGAATTCTCGTAAACTTCCGAAAGGGATGCAGGAACTAACCATGAAAAAGGTATTGCACTGTTTTGACAATAATCCCTACGCCAGAAGTGCAGAAGAAATAACCAAGGCGACCGGGCTTTCCCTTGCTACTGTCCAACGTTATCTTCGCTATCTCGCAGAAAGTGAATTGATCAAAAAGGAGCTTACCTACGGCTCCCAGGGACGACCAGAACATAAGTATTCGAAAACGTAAAAAACCGTTCATCCCGACACCTCTGATGTTCATTCCGTTGTTTCCCATTGGTGAAACGATCTCCTACTTTCCTGTCTGCTGCCTTTCACGAACATACTAAAATTTGACCAAATTGATGTGATAACAACGAGCTATGTCTTGTTGTGATTTTTATGACATTTATTTGTAAAATGATATTAATCAAATTTATTAAATCAATGAAAATAAAGAGGAAATTGTTGACGGTATGGCAGGGTTTTAACTTAGAATGTCCTACCAAAAAACAATGTTAAACAGATCCTCAAAGTTATAACATAAGCTTGAATGACTCGACTATTTTTTCTTACTCTCGTAGCAATTTGTTCAATTTCTGCAGCAGTATCCGACTGCACGGCCAAAGATTTTCTGAAGTTTACCGGGGGGCCGAGCGGAGGAACTTTTCAGTATTTCTCAAACGGAATTGCCCTTCGGCTTTCCAAGAATATTGCCGACTTGAGGGTATCCAACCAGTCCTCCAAGGGAAGTGTGGAGAATATTCGCAAAGTAGATCAAGGTACGGCTGATTTTGGAATTGCCTATTCGGGCGACCTTTATTTGGCCAGCAGCGGAAAACTTACCAATGACAATAAAAAATATCGGAATATCAGAGCAGTTGCGTTTCTTTATAAAGCCCCGGCCCAATTGACGGTAAGAAAAGACAGCGGTATTTCGAACGTATCCCAACTGAGAGGAAGGAGGGTTGCTTTGGGAGCGGCAGGCTCCGGAGCAGCTGCATCGGCCGAGCGTTTTCTCAAGCTTGTGGGGCTCTGGAACCAGATTGACAGGCATTATTTGGGATACACCAACGCCGCAAAAGCAATGAAAACCGGAAAGATCGATGCCATGTGGATACTGGCCGGCTATCCTACCCGGGCGTTAATTGAGCTTTCAACAACGCATGACATTGAACTGCTGCATGTATATCCCATTGCGACACATCATGGTTTAAGTGAAAAATTGCCGTTTTATCAACCGATCTTCATTCCGGCTAATATTTATGAAGGTGTCACTCACGCTACCGCCTCATTTTTCGATTCAGCCTTATGGATCGCCCGGGAAAATGTACAAGATGATATTGTTTACAAAGCATTGAAAGAGATTTTTACCAGGGAAGGATTAACTTATTTACGCAGAATCAAATCCACTGCAAGCCAGATGTCAATTGAAAGAGGACTCACTGGTATCCTAACTCCACTGCATAAGGGAGCAGAAAGATTCTGGAGTGAGCACGGCATTCAACTGGAAATTGCGGCAAATGAACATAACTGATTTCTCATTCGTTTTCCCAATCACCGACTAACACCATTTTTCCGGATTTGGATGGTATAAAAAAGCAGGCCAAAACAGTGATTTAATAAGGCATTCGTTTTTCTGGTCAAATTGAATCGTGCACTAACAGGCCTGTTTTTAATTGGTAAAGTTATCAAATCCGAGTTTTCCCAGGAGGAGGAAGTGTCAAAAAATTCAGGTAACTAGAGTTGATTGCACATATGATTTTTAATTGTAGTGGAATCAACTGATGTTTTCTAATTGTAATCTTGCCACTTGCTTCAAATGCTCCAAATCTTTTTGGGCAAAAATGAAAATTAAATAAGGAGATTTTCCATGAACAAAAAAAACTTAACACGTTTTTTCAGCGCTCTGTTTATAGCTGCGTTTTGCACGGTTATGGCGAGTTCAGATGCGTTTGCCAGGAAAAAGAGAATAGTCTTTGGCGGTGGTCCGGCCGGTGGAACTTTTCAGGTCGTGGCAAATGGTATTCAGGTAATGAAGTCGGTGAAAGCGGAAAAGAAATACTCCGTCAAAGCACAAACTTCAGGTGGTGCTATTGAAAATTTAAGAAAAACCAACTCCGGTCGCCAGCAATTCAGTGTGACCTATTCCGGAAGCGTTTGGCAGGGAAGAAACGGATTGTTAACAAACGACACCAGAAAGTATAACGACGTTTTAGTTGTTGCCTGGTTGTATGGTGCACCGGCTCAGCTGGTTGTTAAGGCCGATTCCGGCATAAAAAGCGTGAAGGATCTGGTAGGCAAGAAAGTAGGTGTCGGAAATGCAGGCTCCGGTGCGTTCGCTAACTGTCAGCTATTTTTTGCCCATATGGGAGTTTGGGATAAGATCGAAAGAAACGCCATGGGATACAATGATGCTGCTTCCGCTTTTGGTAATAACCAGCTTGATGCATTCTGGTTATTCACTGCGTTTCCAAGCGGTGCAGTAATTATGGCTGCTCAGACAAATGATATTAAGTTGCTCGACTTAGCAGCGGACGCTAAAAAATACGGTTTCTTCGATAAATATCCTTATTTCAGCCAGCTTTCAGTACCTGCAGGTACGTATAGAGGTGTGGACTACGACTCTCCGTCGTTCCAGGATAGTACATTGTGGGTAGCAAATTCCAAAGTAGATGATGAGATTGTATATGATCTGCTTTCAAAAGTTTTTTCAGATGAAGGTCTGAAGCACATGTATGGTCAGAAGAAGACGTTTAAGGACATGAGCCTCAAAACTGGTGCCACCAATATAATTACTCCTTTCCATCCGGGAGCTGAAAAATTCTGGAAAGAAAAAGGTATGCTCTGATGGTGAGGTAACCAATGCAATTGATCAGCTGCGCTCATAACCGGAATCCGGATCTTGATAAAAACAATGATCAGGAAAAAGGGAGTGATGGAAGCTGATTCATCTGTTTCTGTAATACACCTGCAGGATCAAAGAATATTCGATCCTGCAGGTCTGTTTCATCCAAATCACAAAAGGTTTTTGCTTTGAATTATTGATATGTTTCGGGCGGCTCCTGAAGTATACCCCTTGTTTGAGTATGCCTCAAGAAGCGTTCGAAATAGTAGTCACCTTCTGCAGGCAATCCCATCTAAAACATCAATTGAACTTGCCAAATTATCGGTGTTTTTGTGTGAATGTATCCGGCAGTAATATGTTTTGTTCTCTAATCATCAATGTAATTCTTTTAAGGTAGTTAACTGTGTATAAACAATTAAATCGAGTTGAACAGGTAGTTTTTGATTTCCTGTCTGTGTTTCTGATCTTGTTTTATTCCTACTCAGCCGTGCTTCAACCTGCTTCAACGCAATATCATCGTGGCATTTATGTGGTTATCACCTATGTCCTGATTTTCATGTCTTACAAGTCTAAGTACAAGTTTTTCAGAATACTTGATTACATTTTATTGGTTCTTTCCATCGGAAGTATCGGCTATTGGATCTTGAACTTCGAAGCCATCAATTACCGGACTGGTGCTGAAACACTGCTGGATCAATATATCGCTGTGATCGGAGTGTTGATAGGAATCGAGCTGGCTCGCCGTGTCGTAGGAAACGTTTTTGTAATTTTAGGAATAGTACTGCTGTTGTTTGGGGTCTATGGTGATTATATGCCGGAGATGATTTCTCATGCCGGGGCCCCTTTCATGGAATTGTGTACCAGCATCTTTTACAAGAGTGACGGGGTATTTGGAATCATGGCCAATGTTCTGGCAACCTATGTTATTCTATTTGTTTTGTTTGGTGCTTTCCTGGAGAAATCGGGTGCTCAACGCTTTTTTATCGATTTCCCACTTGCGGCAGTCGGACATCGAATTGGCGGACCCGGAAAGGTAGCAGTAATCGCCAGCGGTCTTTTCGGTTCAATATCAGGCAGTGCCATCGCAAACACCGTGTCTACCGGGGCTTTTACCATACCGATGATGAAGCGAGCAGGATTCAGACCTCATGTGGCCGGAGGTATTGAGCCCGCTGCGTCGATTTCAGGGATGTTCATGCCTCCGATTATGGGTGCAGGAGGATTTATCATGGCCGAACTGACCGGTGTTCCCTATTCTCAAATCATGTTGGTCGCTATTTTCCCGGCTTTTATGTATGTGTTTAGTGTGTTTATGATGGTCCATTTCGAAGCCAAGATTCATAACGTAAGGGGAGAAAAGAGCAAGCATAGTGCCAAGGAAATTTTAAAGAAACAATGGTACTACACCTTACCATTGGGTATGATTACTGTCCTGATGCTTTATGGATATTCTCCCGCATATTCAGCGATTATCGGATTATTTACTTGTCTGGTTGTCAGTTGGGTACGGCCGGAAACCAGAATAGGTTTTAAGGGGTTTGTTGAAGCAGCCAGGGCCGGAACTGAAAATAGTCTGACTATCGGTGCGACAGTCGGGGTGATCGGAATTATCATTGGTGTCTTGACATTCAGCGGACTTATTCTTACATTCGCCGATATTGTGATTGAGTTGGCTGCCGGTAGATTATGGATGACAATCCTTTTTATCGCGCTGGCTTCGCTCATTCTGGGGATGGGAGTCCCCGTTACCGCCGCTTACCTGATCACGGCAGTCGTCGCTGTGCCTGCACTGTTGCACCTGGGAGTGAATGAAATTGCCGCTCATATGATTGTCTATTGGTTGTCCCAGGATTCAAACATTACGCCGCCTGTTTGTATAGCAGCTTTTGCCGGTGCAACCATAGCAGGAGCGAATATGTGGAAAACAGCCTTTACTTCGTTTAAGTTTGCCAAGTTCCTTTATCTTGGTCCGTTTCTTTTCGGATATGTCCCGGCATTTTCACTTAACGGCAGCAACGCGGATATCGCCAAAGCATTTGTTATCATCTTCGTAGGGACCTGGATATATGCTTACCTTCTCAGCGGTATCTGGATAAAGCGTCTCAAGGGTCAAAAACTCGCGGCTTAATTGGCAACTCATCGCAATACCCCGACCCGGAGGTGAATTTTAACTCCGGGCTCCCCGCCTAAATACCCGCCTTTTGGAATCAAAGCTTAATTGAGCTGCCAAATGAAAAACCTTTAATCCTGCATTCCAAGTTATATGTTTTTTTCAGCCTTTCGAACGGCCCGGATTCATCACCTGGCGCTTACTTGATCTTGACTCTCTTCCAACTTGCGATCATACTCAGTCGTGTAGTATTAACATTGCGTTGTCCGGTATTAAAGACCGCAAACCAGTTGTTCATCGGAATTGATTTGGTTTTGTGATCTTTTCACGTCAGAACTGGTTGTTTACTGAACCATGGAGTCTATTCACAATTTTAAGGAGAGAACGTGGGACAGCAGAACAGGATAACCGAACCTTGCGATTTGCTGGATGATAATGGCCATATTCCTAACCAGGGCTATGCAACCAAACCATATTGGCGATACAATCGCAAACGTATTAAAGCAGCCTGGCATCGAATTAAGGAATGGGATTATTACTACATTCTGGCACCGGACAGGGGATATGGAGTAACCTTTACCATCGCGGATCTCGGTTATATTGGCTTGTCAGCTGTTTGTTGGTTGGATTTCCAAAAAAAGACCTTTACCCAGCTGGATTCGCTTTCCATCCTGCCCATGGGGAAAACCAAACTCCCACCCACTTCAGAGGCGGGTACCTCAGCCTTTCAAGACAAAAAACTTAAATTAAACTTTGATGTTTCCAAAGGAGTACGACTGCTTTCTTTTGAAGCCCCCGGATTCCTGGACAACAAAGGCAAACAGGGGCTGGATGGGAAGATCCTTCTTTCTGAGGACACCGAATGTGACAGTATGGTCATTGCTACTTCCTGGAAAGAGAATCGCAAGGCATTTTATTACAATCGCAAGATAAACTGCATGCCGGCGGAAGGCAGGGTGATTATTGGAGACCAAAAATATGATTTTACTCCCAATACCAGTTTTGGTGGTCTGGATTGGGGCAGGGGGAACTGGACTTACAAAAACCGGTGGTGTTGGAGTTCGGCCTCCGGATTGCTGGATGGAGAACCGTTCGGTTGGAACCTCGGTTACGGTTTTAGCGACAGGTCGGTAGCTTCTGAAAATATGTTGTTTTATAAAGGACAAGCACACAAGTTAGATGAAGTTACCTTTGGGTTTGATGAAAATGATTATCTGAAACCGTGGACATTCACAAGCAGCGATGACCGCTTTGAGATGACATTCTCGCCGCTGTTGGACAGGGATTCCAATACGGATTTCAAGTTGGTTCGTTCAGTGCAGCACCAGGTATTTGGGCATTTCACCGGAAAAGCTGTGTTGGACGATGGAACTGAATTGCTGGTCGCTGATTTTCTTGGATTCGCAGAAGACGTGTTAAACTGGTGGTAGTGATAATGAGCAGCAGACAAACAGGAGTTGATGATGAAGATTCTCATTGCCATGATGAAGCATGAAACCAACACGTTTTCGCCCATTCCCACAAATTGGAAACGGTTTGAAGATTGGGGCATCCATTTTGGCTCAAAGGCTTTGGAAGTTTACCAGCATACAGGAATGCCCATGGCTGCGTACATCGACCTGGCCAAAAGTATTGGTGCGGAAATCATAACTCCCGTAGCTGCCGAAGCCATGCCCTCGGGCGTGGTTCATGCCGAGACTTATAATCGGCTTACAGACTCTATCTGTGAGGCCGTCAACTCAGGCTGCGATATCGCCCTGTTGGATCTGCATGGAGCAATGGTCTCTGAAACCACTGATGATGGTGAAGGCACCCTGCTCGAAAAGATCAGAACTATCTCACCAAACCTGCCCATTGCCGTCACCTGCGACTTCCATTGTAATTTAACCCATAAGATGGTGGATAACTGTACTGCTTTGATTGGATACAAAACCTACCCTCATGTGGACATGTATCAAGTCGGAAAACAAATCGGTCAGGTAGTGCTTGATACATATGAAGAGAAGCTGATCCCTGTTATGACAAGGCAACAGCTGCCTATGCTGACTCACACTTTAAAACAGGGAACCGATGACCAACCGACTAAGTCGTTGATCGATGCCTGCAGGCAAGCAGAACAACAGGAAGATGTCTTGGCCGCCACATTTTTTGGTGGATTTCCGTTGGCTGATATGCCGGATGCGGGCGCTTCAACCGTGGTTGTGACTAATCAAAATCCCGATCTTGCGCAACGGACAAGTTTCGACATTGCGAGTCTGGCCTGGAAACAAAGGAAACAATTTGTTTATCAATGTGGATCGCTCCCCGAACAGGTAAAGATCGCCAGGGAGTTAAGCAGTTATCCGGTTATTCTCTTGGACCACGAGGATAACTGTGGCTCCGGTGGTACCCAGGATGTCATGGCTGTGATCAGGGAAATGGTTGAACAGAACCTGGATGGTGTAGCGGTAGCAGCAGTGTATGATCCCGGGGCAGTGACTGAAATGCAAAAGGCGGGTGTAGGCAAAGAGATGACAATTACCTTGGGTGGTAAAACCGAAATACCCTCTTTACAACTAAAACCAAAACCATTGGAGTTAACAGGTAAAGTCAAGGTATTGAGCGATGGAAAATGGACGGTTCACGGCCCGATGTATACAGGAGTTAAGGTGGATATGGGACCTACCGCGGTTTTCGATACAGGGAAAATCAAGATTGTCGTGGTTTCACTTCATCACGAACCTTGGGACGTCGGTGTCTTCACATCCGTCGGCATTTTACCTGAAAAGGAAAAGTATCTTCTCTTAAAATCGCGCATTCACTATCGAGCCGGTTTTGAGGGAATTGGAAAACAAACCTTGCATTGCGATGGCGAGGGCGTTACTACATCCCGTTATGAACTGTTGGATTTTAAAAAGTTAAGACGACCGATATATCCTTTGGATCATAACGTGGAATTTCACAACAATTGAAACAGCTGACAAAGATTTATGATCAGAACTGGAGAAAAAAACCTGGTTACGGATGTTCCGGGAATAACTGTAGGAAATTCAGAAGATCACAACGTAAGGAGCGGGGTTACCGTTATCAAACCATTGGAGGCTGCCGTCGCCTCCGTCGATATCAGGGGCGGTGGACCCGGTACTCGGGAAACTGATGCCTTAAACTCCGACTGCCTGGTTGATGTCATTCATGCGGTGGTTTTAAGCGGCGGTTCAGCATATGGATTGGATGCAGCGGGTGGAGTCATGTCCTACCTGGCCGGTCAAAAAGTAGGTTTTCAGCTGGAGGATGCCGTCATACCCATAGTGCCTGGTGCAATTCTGTTTGATCTTTTGAACGGAGGTGATAAGAACTGGGGTGACACATCTCCCTATGCAGACCTTGCAAAGAAAGCTGCAGCTGACTGTAATACTACATTTAAACTGGGAAACCATGGTGCAGGCCTGGGAGCAGTCGCTGGAGGGATTAAGGGAGGACTCGGGAGTGCTTCTTTTGTTTTTAATGACGGCAACAATGAAATAACGATTGGTGCGATTGCAGCGGTGAACTCCATGGGTTCGGTTACTATGCCTGATAGTCACACTATGTGGGCTGCACC
Organism: SAR324 cluster bacterium; assembly: GCA_028280735.1. Lineage (GTDB taxonomy): Bacteria > SAR324 > SAR324 > XYD2-FULL-50-16 > XYD2-FULL-50-16 > JAHJTV01. The sequence goes on from JANQLH010000097.1 coordinate 50,239, forward strand.
ATTTGAACAAAATAACGAATTCGGGGGGCAATCCAATTTGCATTCCGGTATCGATAATTTGGATTATACCTTTGAATTGCCTGTCGGAAAAAACACCACAATTGTTGCTGTCGCTACCGATGCGGTGCTGACAAAGTCTCAAGCCAGAAGAGTTGCCATAATGGCCCAAGACGGCCTGGCCAGGGCAATAAGGCCGGTTCATTCTCCGTTTGATGGAGATAGTGTATTTGTGATATCAACCGGAAAGCACGCTCTTTCTGATCCTGTAGCAGCATTGGCAAAACTCGGTATGCTGGCTGCGGATTGTGTCACCAGATCCATCGCCAGGGGAGTATTTGAGGCTGAAAGCCTGGGAGGATTTGAGAGCTATCGGGATAAATTCCATAAACAGTTGTCAAAAGGTTGATTACAATCTGTAAATTGTTATCAATTCACTTCGAAGAGCAGAAACTCAAAGGAGGAGAGTTCATGAAAAGCCTAAAATGCATACTTAAGGGATTTTTGTTGATCTTGGTGTTTTCAACCATTGCTTCACCGGCCATGGCGCTTAAAAACAGTTTAACCATGGGTGTGGTACTTGAACCTCCCCACCTTGATCCAACAGCAGGAGCGGCAGCAGCAATCGATGAAATAGTCTATGCCAATGTGTTTGAGGGATTGACTCGAATTGATAGAAACGGCGCTGTTAAACCGGCTTTGGCTGAGAGCTGGAAGATCTCGGAAGATAAGCTGGTCTATACTTTTACATTGCGAAAAGGGGTTAAGTTTCATAACGGAACCCTTTTCGATGCAGATGATGTTGTTTTTTCCTTGAATCGAGCCCGTTCGGAAAAAAGTGTCAATGCCCAGAAATCATTATTCAAACCAATTAAACTGGTGGAAAAGAATGATCTCCACACCGTTACGGTTACCTTGAAGCAGCCAACAGGTAGTTTCTTGTTCAACATGGGTTGGGGGGATGCCGTTATTGTAGACTCCAGCAGCGCAGAAACCAATAAGAGCAAACCTGTGGGCACCGGTCCCTTTGTGTTTAAGCGTTGGGTTAAGGGTGATCGGGTTGAGCTGGCCAGAAACCCGGATTATTGGGGCGAATCGGTAAGGCTAAAAAGAGCAACGTTTAAGATCATTCCTGATCCGGCAGCTGCCGTAGCCGCGATGTTGGCAGGTGATATTGATGCCTTTGCAAATTTACCGGCACCGGAAAGTGTATCGCAATTCGAGGCTGATCCAAGGTTTAAAGTGGTGATAGGCAGCACTGAAGGGGAAACTATCCTTTCCACCAATAACAAAAAAGGACCCTTTGCCAAGCCGGCAGTCAGACAAGCCATAGCACATGCACTGGATAGACGGGCAATAATCGATGGTGCCATGTTCGGGTTTGGCACTCCCATTGGAACTCATTTCGCCCCCCATCATCCGGCTTATGTAGATCTTACCAATAAGTTCGAGTTCGATTTATCCAAAGCAAAAAAGCTGCTCGCTGAAGCAGGCTATCCGAACGGTTTCAATGCTGTCATCAAGCTTCCCCCTATCAGTTATGCAAGAAGGGGGGGCGAAATCATCACATCCCAACTGGCTAAAATAGGTATCAAACTTGAGATTGTACCGGTGGAATGGGCCCAATGGCTGGATGAGGTATTCAGAAAAAAGGACTACGACCTGACTATCGTTTCCCATACCGAGCCGATGGACATTGGAATATATGCCCGCCCCGACTATTATTTTAACTATGATAATCCTCAATTTCGCGGTTTGATTGCCGAACTGGATGCAACGGTGGAGACGGAAAAACGTTATGAACTGATGGGCCGGGCCCAGCGCATCATTTCCAGCGATTGTGTGAACGGGTTTTTGTTTCAACTAGCCAAGCATGGCGTCTGGAATAAGGATATTATGGGACTTTGGGAAAACAGCCCGATTCAAGCCAATGATCTCACCGAAGTATACTGGAAATAGTTCCGAATGAGAGTGTTTCTTTTCAAGCGGCTGGTAACGATGATTTTCACTTTACTGGCTGCCAGCCTGATCGTTTTTGTCGTTATGGAGATTCTTCCCGGAGATCCCGCCATCGTGATGCTTGGGATCAATGCAGAGCCGGAAACACTTTCCGCGTTAAGGGAGGAAATGGGCTTGAACCGGCCGGTGGCAATTCGGTATCTCAATTGGTTGGAAGATTTAATCCAGGGTGATTTCGGAACGAGTTATACCTATGATGTCTCGGTTTTTGAGTTAATCAAGGAACGAATCCAGCTCAGTTTCCCCCTGGCTGTTTTTGCCATTACACTTTCCACATTGATCGCTATTCCCCTTGGTATTATTGCCGCCTCCAATCATTCCAAACCATTGGACTTTATTGTAATGGTTTTCTCTCAACTGGGAATAGCCATTCCTAATTTCTGGTTTGCGCTTTTGTTGATTATCGTTTTTTCTGTGAGTCTAAGATGGCTGCCTGCCGGAGGATTTGCGGGATGGGATGCCGGGTTGATCCCGGCGTTAACATCGCTGCTTTTGCCGACTATTGCCTTGGCGCTTCCTCAATCAGCCATTCTGGCAAGAGTGACCCGATCTTCCATGCTTGAGGTATTAAAGGAAGATTATATCAGAACCGCCCAGGCCAAGGGGAGTGGGCGCTGGAGGGTATTATCACGTCATGCGTTACGAAACGCGATGATTCCGGTCGTGACGATTATGGGTCTTCAATTTTCCTTTCTCCTGGCCGGTACGATCATTATCGAAAATGTCTTTTATCTCCCGGGTATTGGGAGATTAATATTCCAGGCTGTCGCCCAGAGAGACTTGATCGTGGTAAAAAACCTTGTCATCCTGCTTGCCGTGATGGTGATCCTGATAAACTTCATTGTGGACCTTCTTTATGCGGTAATCGATCCAAGACTGAGAGGAGGTGAGGATGTTTGAACGCCCCTTGGAAGTCCTCCGTCACGGTTTAAAAAACCGTAGTTTTGTGCTTGGTGGTTTGATTACAATACTGTTCTTCTTGATTGCGCTTCTCTCCTATATATGGGTTCCTCATCCCATCGAAAGAATAAACATTTCAGATAAACTGCTCACTCCAAACGCCAAATATCTATTGGGAACGGATCATTTTGGCAGGGATATTTTATCGATGCTGATTATGGGTGCGCAAAACTCGGTCATTGTAGCCTTTGTCGCGGTTGGAATAGGTATGGGATATGGAGTCCCCTTGGGTTTGCTTGCGGCATCCAGAAGAGGCTGGTTAGATGAGATGATTATGAGGTTTAATGATTTTGCTTTCGCATTTCCTTCGTTGATATCAGCTATCATGATCACTGCGATTATTGGACCCGGTGCCATAAACTCAATCATAGCTATTGGAATCTTTAACATTCCTGTATTTGCCAGGGTAACAAGGGGGGCGGCAATTGGAATCTGGAAAAGAGAATTTATTCTGGCAGCGCGCAGCGCGGGAAAAAGCAAAGACAGGATTTCAACTGAACATGTCCTTCCCAATATCTTTAGTGTACTGATTGTACAGGCTACTATTCAATTTGCATTGGGAATCCTGGCCGAGGCTGGTTTGAGCTATTTAGGGTTGGGTACCCAGCCTCCAGCCGCGAGCTGGGGGAAAATGCTTAATGAAGCCCAGACATTTTTACATCTGGCTCCACAACTTGCAATCTACCCGGGCTTAGCTATTGCTCTCACTGTGCTTGGATTAAACCTCTTTGGCGACGGCCTGAGAGATGTTCTGGATCCAAAATTACGCAGGAACAGGTAATCCATGTCCATACTCCAAGTAAATAACTTGTCCGTTACCATTCCTACCATTGACGGTCCTTTGCAAATAATCAAAAACATAAGCTTTTCCATCAAACGAGGAGATCGTTTGGGAATTGTGGGTGAATCAGGCTGCGGGAAGTCAATTACGGCTTTGACATTAATGTCGCTTTTACCTTCTGAATCCAGGATATCAGGTAAAGTTGAATTGGATGGACTGGACCTGCTTAAACAAAATCAACGCCAAATGTGCGGGATTCGGGGTAAACGCATGGGAATGATCTTTCAGGAGCCGATGACAGCACTCAATCCCGTTAAAACAATTGGCTCCCAGCTTTTAGAATGCCTGACATTGCATCTTAAACTCCCGAAAACAGAATATAGAAAACGAGTGTTGGAGTTGTTGGACAAGGTGGGGTTGCCGGAATCGAGATTCC
>JANQLH010000162.1 GCA_028280735.1 SAR324 cluster bacterium
TGAAAACAGAAGGTTAATCCGGCCCGACCCGATTATCAAATAAAAAACTACGTGGCAGAGATAATCATTAACTCACAACCGGTGTAGCTGCCGGTGATCCAAGCGTTGGTCATAGATAATACCTTTGATTTATTGCCTCCTGTAGTGTACATTAAAATGTGCATAAAAATAGGAGATCACTATGAAAACTATCACATTTACAGATTTTCGAAAAAAAGCCTCTGGTTTTATAACGCAAGTAGAACACGGGGAAGCATTCGTAATTGTCCGTCATGGTAAGCCAGTTGCTGAAATCATTCCTTTCTCAGATAAACCTGCTAAATCTCCATCCTGGAAACAAAAGGGAATCCAGTTGCAGCTTCAAGGTAGCGATTTGTCTTCTGCTATTCTTGAAGATCGTGAAGGAAGCGCATGAAAGCAGCAATTGATTCATCCGCATTCGCCAAAAGGTATGTGCAAGAGATTGGAAGTGATCAATTACATCAATTCCTACAAAATGTATCAGAACTTGCTCTTTGTGTAATTACCGTGCCAGAGATTACCTCGGGACTAAACAGACGAAAGAGAGAAGGTCATTTGTCACCTGAGAACTATGGTTTGGCCAAAAAGCAGCTAATCAACGATGTACGGGATGCGACTATTCTTCAAATTACACCTGCAGTGGTTTTGCACTCAATCAAACTTCTTGAAAAAAATATCGTAAGGGCAATGGATTCCCTGCATATAGCATGTGCATTAGAATGGCAAGCTGATAGGTTTTTAACATCAGATAAAAGACAGTTTGAAGCTGCTACAAATGCAGGGATTCATTCAGAATTCTTTGGCCAACAAATGCACTAGGACCGACCGCAATCGAGCCACTGCAAGCTTCATGTTGGTCGATCTTGGCAAACAATTCAAAAACGCAAAACCATTGCAGGTAGCGGCTTATGCTGGTGTTGGGAGATCTAAAAATCAAATTGACCAAGAGTAAGGTATTAAATATAATACCATCATGAATAAAAAACCAAGAATTGCGATTGATACAAATGTTTTTGTGGCGGCCTTGAAATCAAGGCGTGGAGCTTCATATAAGCTGTTGTCATTCTTAGGTCAGAACCGTTATACCTTTGTTTTATCCATCCCTGTAATGATGGAGTACGAAGATGTTCTTAAACGAAAGGATCTTGGTATTAAAGTTCCTGATGAGAAAATTGATAACCTATTGGACAGGATTGCATATTTAGGGGAACAACGTGAGATTTATTTCCTTTGGCGACCTTATCTAAAAGATCCCAAGGATGATTTGTTCCTGGAGCCGGCAGTCGAATCAAATTGCGATTATATCATCTCATACAATAAATCCGATTTTGCCGGGATTGATAAATTTTCACTTCAAGTCCTTACACCAAAAGAATTCCTAGTAAAGGCAGGTATCATATGAGTACTCTTAGTCTACGATTACCAGATTCATTACACAAACGTGTTAAACAACTGTCAAAAGATGAGGGTGTTTCAATCAATCAATTTATTACCCTCGCGCTGACTGAAAAAATGTCAGCTCTTATGACGCTTGAGTACCTTCAAAAAAGGGCAAATCGGAGTAGCAAAGAAAAATTCGAAGAGGCATTACATGCTATTCCAGACGTAGAACCTGAAGACTACGATAAACTGTAACCTCTCCCTACATACGAATACACCGGACAGCACAGCGCTCTCGATGGGCTGTAGTCCCAAAGCTCCGTGGCAACGTTCATCGCTAATCTACATTTGGCGCACCTGCCGGTGATCCAGTTATTAGGCAAATGATTATGACAAAAATACCTTTACTTTTGATATTTTGTTTTTGCTTTCAAATTGTCTCGTTCGCAGAAGAAAGTGCGATTTTAGATATAAGGAATGAATACAAATCAGTTAGAGACTCATTACCCTCCATGGCTAAACATGAGGTAAACCTCAATGGACATTCTACGGAAGGTGGAAGATGTATTGTATCTAAATATCAAACTAATGAAATAAGGTTTATTGAAGCCAGTTTTTACGGTGAAACGGGAAAGTCAATTTTTGAATTCTATTTAAAGGATGGCCAAGTTTTCTTCATTTTTAGCCAGATTCATCGGTACAATGCTCCATTTTACTTTGATGAAGACAGAGCAAAAGAGTTTGGAGTAGATCCATTCGACCCTGAAAAAACTAAAATATTTGAAGATCGATACTACTATAAGAATAACAGATTAATACGGTGGATTAACAGAGACATGAAAAAAGTTGACATCAACAGTAACCAAGCAAAAGAAGCAAATGAAAGAGTAACGGAAGTTTCAGATATCGTGTTATCAAACTGCCGGTAGCCCAACGAACTCATCAACAGGACTGCATATCGCCTTTGCAGGTCGAGAGTTATGTGGTCTTGGTGACCTCGTTATCCTCTATATTGTTTTATTTCTTCTATTCCTGGTTCTATGTTATTGTTCTTATTTAGACTTGCGATCATTCCCGGCCTTACGCCCTTAACACTGGTTTATTTACTCATCTGTTCTTCTCTTAAGCAAAGCAAGCGGTAAGTCAGTTTTGCAAAGTCTGCTTCAGTGATAATTCCTACCAGACGGTTATCTTTAACCACCGGGAGACAGCCATATTTATTGTTGATTATCTGTTCAACGGCGTGTTTCAGTGGTGCTGTCGGAGCTATCGTTTCCACATTGTAGTTCATAACCTTTTGTAACGGGATGCTACGGTGTATTTCTTCCTGGTCTTCCGCGTCGAGATCTGCCAGGGACGAAACACTCCAGGCCAACATATCCCGATGGGTAACCAGCCCGATAAATTGATCGTCTTTCGATACCACCGGAATATGGCGAATGTGAATCGAATCCATCAACAGCCTGGCTACATCCAGGTTGTCGTCTTCATTCAGCACGTATACTTTCTTTGTCATCATGTCCTGAACAAGAATCTCGGAATCCCTGTCTCCATTTAATTTTGCCAATAAATCTTCCATCGCTATTCCCGCTTCTGTGGTTATCCTTTTACATTGTTGGATCAAGTTATGCTAATTGACGTTCTCATATTTTTAAAAACAAGTCATTCGTTTTGATGTTCTTTATCCACAGTGGGGGATTTACCTGCGGTTTTCCAAATAGATGCTTGTTTCATGTGGTTACCAATTGTAATGGTGATTGTGGAGGTAGACCATGCTGATTAGGGCCTTGCCGTAATTGCGTAGCCTGAACCTGGTGAGCAATGATTGTCGTTCGGTTTATTCGCAGGCTGCAGATCACGAAGTCATCATTAGTATCCATATTATCGCAGCTTCACCGGGTAAAGTCTTCAATTTCCTCGAAAACGTCAGCAGAAATTCGTTTAGCCAGCTTTCTCATCGTTTCCATTTCTTTTGGATTTGCTTTTCCCCAAAAATCCTTCCATGATTCCAAAGAGTCCCACTTGGCTATTGTAAGTACTTCTGTTTCATTTTCGAATGATTTCAGCATAAAGCTTCCTTGCGCCCCGGCAACGGATTCATGAATTCGATTTGTGGTAACGCTCCATATTTTCTTAAATTCTTCAAAATTCTTCGGATTTACCTGCCAGCGATAGATTACTCTAACCATAAAAATCTCCGGGATTTATACGCGCACTTTTTGGGGTTTGTCTCAGCTATTCAACAGCAATATTTACCCTTTATGTTGAACCAGATCTCTTGTATTCATTATTGGCATGGATTAAAGCATGATTCAACCGTAGGTGTTAAGGCGATGATAACAGTTTGAAAGCTGCTTGCCGGCGTTGTGTAAAAAATTGGCTAAAAATAACCTGTAAGACGAAATCAGAAGTAGCTGATGATAGGATTGTGAACACAACCTGTCGGAACTCTACCGGTAGAAGAGGTTCTCGGCCATAAACAAGCCAAAAATAATATGCAGATGCACTGGAACTTGCAGTAGCTCAGCTAAAGAAGGGAGTTATCAAAGCTGTCCGGATGATACGGGTGAATGATTAATGAAAGGCGGAATCGCCTTAAGGCGGCTATGACTGCCAAAAGGCGAATACCAGGGAGGCTACTGACGCTTTCTTCGTGCTAAAGCGGCGATGCTTATTGTTATGACAGCTAGTAATAATGGAATAAAAGCCCTGTAAATAGAATCGGAAACAGGTACCAACTGGTTGTTTCCATCCTGGACAGGAGCAACGCCACAGTTTCCTTTAGGCTCTTCCAGGGTTATGCCGGAGGTCTTTGTGTCCGTTAAACTGCTATTGTCAGTGACTGTCAAGCTGACATC
>JANQLH010000201.1 GCA_028280735.1 SAR324 cluster bacterium
GTGAATAGCCAGATTGACTACAATATTGGTTTTGCCGACACCACCCTTGCCGCTTGAAATACTTAACGAGCGGACCATAGTATGTTCACCGGAACCCTCTTCCTGAATGGCATTGGAAAATCTTTTTCTGAGAGTAGAAGCTTGATCGTTCATCATAATGAAAATTGGGAACCCGATGTTCCAAGCTGATAGTGAAGGGTATCCGGTTATTTCAACGCGATGTGGTTGAAGTCGGATATATGATTTTAGCTTTCCAAAGATGAGATATTAAGCAATAGATCGATCAACCTTTCTCTTGAGGCCGTTTCGATATCATCCGGTACGTTCTGTCCTGTCGTTAAATAAGTCAACGGGAGTTTAAAACGAATGGTATGATTAAAAATCGAACCGTAGTTGGTTGATTCATCAAGCTTAGTGAAAACAACGCCATCCAGGCGCAGTGTGCTGAATCGTTTCGTTATTTCACTTAGGTCACTGTCTTTGGTAGTTGAACTAAGAACCAGGAGATTTCGAAAGGATGGAAATTCCTTCAGAATATCCCGCAATTCAGACATTTGTACTTCGTCCCTTTGGGAGCGACCGGCTGTATCTATCAGGATAAGATCTTTAGAACGAAACTCGCGGATAGCGTTTTTCATTTGTTTTGCGTCGTTCACGACACGAACAGGAAGTTTGATGATTCTTGCATACTCCTGTAACTGCTGAACAGCCGCTATTCTGAAAGTATCCAGGGTGATCAAACCGATCTTTTTCTTAGGATGCGCGATTTTTTCGGTTCCGGCAATCTTGGCTAATGTTGTGGTTTTGCCGACTCCTGTCGGTCCTAAAAAAGTAACAATCTGAGGTTCTTTATCTTTTTTCTTTTCAGTCAGGTTGCCGTCAATCCTTAAAACCTGCATGAACATTCTCGCTACATAAATTTTAACATAGGAGAAATTGTCGATCTCTTTTTTGGGGATTTTTTTATGAACTTCCTCAATTAACCGTCGGGCGAACCTGTCTTCAACACCGTTAAAACAGAGTTGCTGGAACAGCGCAATTAGGTTGTCATGCATATCCCCGGAGCGGAGTTCGCTAGATTGGGTAACCAGGGATTTTACAATGTTTTTCAATTCGGAAAGCTCATATCGCAGGTGTGAGATAGTGGCGTCGTCATTAACCTGACGACGATATCCTTTTCTCATGTCCTGAACCAATTCTTTCAATTCCCCGATATCTTCCTGCAAGTTGTTGAATTGGACGCTGTTATCTCCACCATTCAATCTTCGTGGTTCTTTGGGAGCATTAAATGCAATTTCGTTTTCATAATCAGAGCCGCTATTGGTTTGTTGTTTAAGCAAACCATTGTAGTTCTTGATTTCCGCAGCTTTTGGCGTTTCATCACGTGCTGCTGTCACTTCCAAAATCTGTTTGCCGAACATACCAAATGCACCGCTGCCTTTCCTCACCTTTCTGGTGGAAATGATAATGGCCCTTGGCCCCAAATCTTCTTTAATCTGTCTGATGGCTTCCTGCATGTTGGAAGCAGTATATTTTTTTACCTGCATGTTACCGATATTTCGATAGAAATTGAGCAAATTGCACTTATTAGTTCCAGCAGGAAAGGAAAAATCGTGCCATCATTGGCTGCTGATTTTTGTATTGATGGAAAACAGAGATAGTTTTAAGTTAATATTCTGAAATTAAAAACTATTTCAAAACAAGGGTATAAGATTTTCCGCCTGATCCCAAAGGAACTACCTGCCTGACTTTGCCCGAACCTTTGATTTTTACATCCAGCTCCATGCGATCTGCCAACTTAAGAGCTTCACGCATTGTCAATCCCTTTAAAGCGAGAGAAACATCTTTATTTAACTCAATAGGGCTTTCCTTGGTTTCTGCGGATCGAAAAAGCTGATTATTGTTACGCGTGGTAACCGGTTCATGTTGAGAGGGTTTTTTGATTTCCGGGTAGAATCGTTGGGCATGAAGAGCAATTTTCTTAAAAATTGGGGTTGCGCTTTTGGAGCCCAAATATTCTTTTTGAGGCTCATCAATAATTACCAGGATAGTCAATTCTGGTTTTTCCGAAGGAAAAAAGCCGATAAACGAAGAGATATGATTGGTTCTGGAGTATTCACGCTTTCGAATGTCAAACTTGCGGGTCGTGCCGGTCTTTCCGGCAATGGTAAGCCCCTCAATGTTTGCCAGGTGCCCTGTTCCACCTGGTTGCGTAACGCTCTCCATGAAGGTCTTAACAATACCGGCAGTTTCGCTTTTAAGGATTCGTCGGTTTTCCCTCTTTATAAGATGGATTTGTGATCCGTCTTCGTTGAACGCTGCCTTAACAATACTCGGCTTAACCAGTAACCCGCCGGTTGCGATAGTATTAATCGCCGCAACAACCTGAAGCGGAGTAGCGGAAATGGTATGACCGAAAGACATGGTTGCCACGTCCGTATCTGACCAATTCTGATAATTGTGCACTTTGCCTTTGACTTTATTTGCACCCGGAAGTTCAATGCCCGTTACACTGCCGAATCCAAAATCACGAATCGACTTATAAAAAACGGATTTGGGTATGCGTTGGCCAATTTTTGCCACACAAATATTGGAAGATTTCTGAATAATTTTTTCCAAAGGCAACCAACCATACTTGGATACATCATGTATCACCCTGTCTTGAATCTGGTACTCCCCTTGCTGGCAATCGAAAATGCTGCCTTTTTGTACGATACCATGATCGAGTGCAGTAGCAACCGTGATGATTTTAAAAGTGGAACCCGGTTCATAGGTTGCGTTTACGGCCCTGTTAAAGTACCTGGAAACATGATAGCGATCGAAATTATTAGGATCATAATCCGGATAACTGGCCATGCTTAAAATAGCTCCCGATTTTGATTCCATAACAATGGCAATGGCATTTTTGGCCTCTGTTGCCCAAACAGCTCTTTTCAGTTCCTTCTCGGTGTAAAATTGAATTTTTGAATGGATGGTGAGATGCAAAGATCCACCGGAGAAAGGTTTCAAATTTGAAGTGTTGTTAAAATAGTTCCAGTGTTTTGGAGTGCTGGTTTTTCCCATCAAATGAGCATTGAACTTGTTCTCAATTCCTTCCAGTCCCTTGGAATCCATCCCTGAAAACCCTATAACATGAGCGGCGTGTTTGCCCATTGGATAATAACGCTGGTATTCCTTAATAAAATGGATACCGGGAAGTTTCATGCGCTCAACGGATTCACTGACCCGGGGCTTTGTGTTTCGTTTTAACCAGGTGAAAGAGATGTTCGAGTTCAGCTTTTTTTCCAGTTGGGATTTCGGAATGTTCAGCGGTTCTGCCAGCATTCTCGCTGTTAACGCAGGATTTTCTATTTCTTGCGGAATGGCAAAGACTGACCGCAGTGGGAGAGAAACTGCCAGAATATTACCACTGGTATCAAAAATGGGACCGCGCCGGAGCTTTACTGCTAAAGATTTACTATCCTGCTTGCCGGCTATTTTCGTGTAACGGCTGTTATCGATTATCTGTAGCTGAATAGCCCTGATGATAATGACTCCAATAATTAACAAGAATACAATTCTTATCCAAACCAGCCTTTGCTGGAAACTCTTAGAGACAAGTCTTTGGGTTAATGGAATCAAAATTCGCCTTTGGAAGATTTACCTGGTTATTCGTTCGAGTCGGCCGGAAGTTGTGAATGTTTCAATTTAATGATCTGAACTTGTCTGGGTACTTGTAAGCCAAGCTCTTCACGCGCTCTTTTTTCAATCTTGTCATGTTGGGTCAGAAATCTTTCTTCCAGCTTTAAGGGTAAAATTGATAGCTGGATTTTCTCTTTTTGCTTTAACAAAATCTGAACTTCCTTTTCAAGTTTAATGAAGTTGATACGCTGTTGAACAAAAAAAAGTGCTACGCCGATCATCAAGATCCAGGTAAGAGCGAACCTGAATGAAGAACGTTTGGCAATAACAGTTTTTTTTCGTACCAGGCTTTTGGAGCTTCTTTTGGTTTGTCTGGGAAAATCTTTCATAATTTTTCAACGATTCTCAACTTGGCGCTTCTGGCCCTGACATTATTTTCCTTTTCCCTTTGGGTTGCCGTGACTGGCTTTTTGGTAACCGGTTTCACCATAGCTTTCAAATTGCAAGTGCAGATGGGGAATTCTTTGGGACAGGTACAAGGGTTTTCCCATCTTTTAAATGCTTGCTTAACTGGTCTGTCTTCCAATGAATGAAATGAAATGACAGCCAGTCTGCCTCCGCTGCTCAACAAACTCAATGCATTTTCCAACAGGCAGTTCAGCTCATCTAATTCCTTGTTTACTTGAATCCTGATGGCTTGAAAAGTCTTTGTTGCCGCATGAATATTACCAAATTGAAATTTCATGGGAATCGATTTGATCACGCACTCTGTCAAATCCAAAGTGGTTTTAAACGGATTGTCTTTTCTTTGAGTAACAATATTTTTGGCAATCCGAGAAGCGAAGCGTTCCTCTCCATAGTTACGAATAAGCTCTGCAAGTTCCCTTTCAGAATAGTTATTTACAATATCAGCAGCGGATTCGGGATCATTTGGATTCATCCTCATATCCAGCGGACCATCCTGCCTAAGGGAAAATCCTCGATCCTGTTGATCTATCTGATGAGAGGAAACCCCAAGGTCGGCGAGAATAAAATCAGCTTGAATCCCTTCGTCAATTAACTGGGTCGTTGCTTTGGATATGGCACTATGACGCGTTTCAAAACGGTTAGAATACGGTTCCAGTCTTTTGGTTGCAGCGCTCAAGGCGTTTGGATCCCGATCGATTCCGTATAAATAGCTTCGAGGATACTTGTTTAGAATGGCAGCGGAATGGTTACCTCCACCCAGGGTGAAGTCGATAAAAACTCTTGGTGCTTTTGGCAACAATGAGAGAATCTCGTTTAACAATACCGGGGTGTGTTCAAAGCTCACGTTAATATTTGCAGGTATGGTTGATTACTTCCTGTTGAACCGATTCTAACTGGAGGCGGCCTTTTGATTTACTGTTAAAATACTTAAAAAAAAGATGTAATGGAAGTCGTTTTTAGTGAGCATCACAATTGGTTTTTTTTTGATTTTATTGTACATTCACCGGGATGGTATTATTGGTTTTTTATTTCTTCAGATTCAATAAAAATCAGCAGGCAGCATCGTTAACAAAGGAAGAGAGTCAAAAGGGATTAATCGGGTTATGAGAATTGTACTGCAAAGAGTAAAGAAAGCCTCCGTGGATATCGATGGAAGGTGCGTTGGAAAAATTGAAAATGGCTATGTGCTGTTAGTCGGTTTTGAACAAGGGGATCACCGGGAACTTATTCCCCCAATGATTGACAAGTTACTCAAAATAAAACTCTTTGGTGATGACGCCGGGAGATTCGCATATTCCCTGCCAGAGGTAAACGGTGCATTGCTTGTTGTATCCCAATTCACACTTTTCGCGGACCTTAAAAAAGGAAAAAAACCCAGTCTTTCCAAAGCGTTGCTCCCCGATGTTGCCAATCAATTGTATGTGGATTTTTTGTCGGAACTGAGCGATAAGAATATTACAGTGGAATCGGGAGAGTTTGGTGCTTATATGCAAGTGCACATCCAGAATGATGGGCCGGTTACCATAATCCTTGATTCCAAAGAGTTGTTCCCCGCATTGTACAAGGAGTAATTCACTGCAATATGAAGGATTTTGGAGACTATATATTCTGTGACAGTTATGAAGGTTTTTTTGGAGAATGGGTTGTAACCAGTCTTTAAAGGATTGAAGACTGGTCACTAAACACAAAAAGTATCACTTAGCGACTAAAGGTATTGTTGAAATTAAAATTGTTAGAAGCGGATCTTGTGAGGTTTGAACAAGACTTATGGAAAGATGCCCGCAAACTTGAACTAAATTCAGGTAAGCAACAACAAACGATTCGTCGATATTCCGATAAGCTGATTTCAGTCAAGGAAGAATACAGGTTCATTACCGGTATGATCGATAGGGTCTCGTTTCAGGTTCCGAGGATTATCGATCATACCGATAATTCGATATCCTTTCGCTATATAGCCGGAACCAGGGCATTTAACCTGCTAATGGATTTGAGAACCTTATCGCTAAAGGAAAATAATGAGAAATATCAATCTATTGGAACCAGGTTAATAGAACTGCTGGGTTATGACCTTCAAGATTTTCAGGCGAAATTTAAGGTGGACAGCAGCGATTCAAACACTCAAGCTGCCATCTATCCGGCCAGGGAAAAATTGTTCAATGTCTATGAAATACTGATATCCGTTTTGCAATTTGAAGCTGACCTTACCGAAATTGATGTCATTACCGATATCTATTCACAACATGTTTCAGTGCCTTTCCGCGATGCAACTACCAAGAACACCATTTTAAATCTTCCCGGGCTGTTCAAAAGGAATTTTAAATCCAACAAAGAGAAACAAAACACCATAAAAAAAATGGTGCTCTCCGGAGAATTGGAAGATAAACTCGGTAAAGATATCATCTACCATATAGACTTCTCCGGCTGTTGTTATCTTTGCCCAGTATTTGACGACTGGGTAGCGCTCAGGGAACATGAAGCCGCCGGCTGGCTTGAATTGAAGACAGTTCCTTCCCTGGATGATTTAACTATTCCCGAACTTTGTACCAAATTTGTGCGATACAGCAGGTTTGGCGGCCGCAAGCTGGCTTATCGCCTTCTCAATCACGAGGGTTATCAAATCAGGTTCGGTCTGGACTCAGAAGAGTTTTATTTCCAAAAACTTAAGGAAATATGTAAAAAATTAAGAGAAAAAGGAGTCATCAAATCTCACAATCTGGAAATTTTAATCACAACGCTGGAAAAAGCCACCGGCATCACCCCGGAAACCGACTATTTCCACGACTGGAAATCCCACCACCGAAACCACACCTACTACAGTGATGTCTTCCCCGATTAGGGTAAGGGGTCAGGCTTGCGTTCTTGCGTTCAGGTAGTTTTTCCGTTGGTCGATTTCTTTCTGCAAAGAATGGTCGTTAGCCATATTCTTATGTAAATTTGTCAACGAAAAAGATGACCGGTTCGCTTTTCCCTTTTATTGATCCAATGTGTATAGCGGAAGGAAAGATTTTGGATGGTTTTTGATAAAGGAATATCTGCAACCTCGATCACCAGATGCATGCGACTGGTCATCCAGCAATAGCCTTGGATTTGATGATGAAAACGCTCGACACCTTCGGCAAGCAGCTGTTCAAAGATCGTGTAGTCTTTTGAGCTAAAAAAGATGTTATGGCCGCCATTATGACGAAGAATAACGTGGTAGGCAGAACCTGTGAAGTGTATGCGGGGTTTGCGGGCCATCGAATTCAGCCGAGAATTGGTTGGCGAAGCTGAGTAGTATTGAAGATCCTTTTGTTTTTCAAATGATTATCAGTAAACGCAAGAACGCAAGCCTGACCCCTTTTTTACATTGCTATACCGAAATGCAAAATTATTCGATATTAAATAGATAGAATCTCATTAATTAAACATTTTCTAACTCTATATGTTATAAAATTTCGTGTGATGAAACAGAATGCTATTCTTATTAATATAATCTTTTTATTCTTCTTCTTTGGGTGTGAAACTTCGAATTCACATTCGGAAATTGGTTCAAAAGGCTTTCAAGAATCCGTTGTTATAGAAAATGGTGACTACTCAAAGTTGGATAAAAAAACGATTTATAGACATGTTGCA
>JANQLH010000270.1 GCA_028280735.1 SAR324 cluster bacterium
CATATTACCTATGAGTACAAAAGCGATTTTGACATTTTGGTGGTGGTAAAAACAAAAACCTTTGCCAATACCGAAAACGTCTGGGGAAAAATCGAAGACCTATTTGAGAAAAGCATTGTTGTGAAAACAAGAGTCAGTTTGATCGTCCATGACATCGAATCGGTGAACCGTATGCTTTCCAAGGGGCAGTACTTTTTTACCGATATCAAAAAAGACGGAATCTATTTATTTAATTCCGGCAAATTTAAGCTGGCCCGGAGAAGAAAGTTAAAACCTCTAGAAAGGCAGCAGAGCGCGCAAAAAGATTATGATCATTGGTTTACCAGCGCCGGTGAGTTTTTTGATAATTTTTTGTTCAATTTCGAGAAAAACAGGCTACACACAGCCGCTTTTGAATTACACCAGGCAACCGAACGCTATTTGACAGCACTGTTACTCGTGTTTACCGGCTATAAACCCAAAACTCACGATTTAAAAGAACTGGTTCAGTCGGCCTCCAATCAGGACCCGGCGATAATACCGGTATTTCCCAAGACGGATAAACTGGAAAAAAAGAGATTTAGCCTGTTACGACGGGCATACATCGATGCCCGTTATGACATGGAGAATTTCAAAGTGACCAGGGAAGATTTACAGTGGCTGGGGGAACGGGTCCGAAAACTCAGGGACATCACCGCAGAGATCTGCAGAAAAAAAATATCCACCTTCATTTAAATTGATGAAAAATGCCTTCTCTCTCGTTACCAACTACTTTATCAGTCGCAAAACATTTCAAATTTCATTATGCCCTCCATTACAAAGTGTTTAGGTGCATGTTTTAAGAGATAGATCATCAGAAAGCCGCGTCCGTGAACAGCGAACGTACGGATTGATGATAATGAACTGGGTTACCTGTCCCTTACTATACTCTGATTCCCTAATTTTCGATTTACATTATTTATAAGAAAATAGAATCATATGAACTCAACCTTTTCAATCCTTCATCCTTATGGCCGCTTGATAAGGGGTTAAAGCATTTTACTGAATTGGTTCGATAATGTACTTTCTCATACAGAAAAAGCACCATAACTCTCTAAAACAGATTCAAAATGACAAAAAAAAAGAGCGAGGATACAGCTGTTGTCGGTGTAAGTTTAGTGACTCAAGGAAATAATAAGTTTTATACAGCTACGATACCTATAGCGATAATCACTCAGACTTGCTTTGTCTCAAGTCGCGAGATCGATCCTGAGGAAGGATTTCAAAGAATGTTGGACAAAAATAGGGCTGAAGAAATCGCAAATTATTTGGACAAAGGTGGGGCAATCCCAAATAGCATTGTTTTATCAGCTCAATCTGAAGCAGGTCTAGAGTATTCAAGCAAAAAAAGATCAGTCACTTTTAATTTGGTGTCAAATGCATTCCTTATTTTGGATGGCCAGCATAGAGTGTTTGGATTTAGAAAAGCAAACCTCTCAAAGTTAAAAAAAATTAGGATACCTGTTGTTATTTTTAACAATCTTAGTCGAGCTGAAGAAGCGAAGCTTTTTATTGATATTAATACTAAACAAAAGCCAGTTCCCAATGAACTGTTGTTAGATATTAAGAAGTTGGCCCTGACGGAAGTTACAGGTGAGTCGTTTTGTCGCGAAATTTTCGATTATCTAAATACTGAAACAGATAGTTGTCTCCGTGGCATGATGAGTCCTTCGTCAAAAGATCGAAATAAAATAACGCGACCTCAGTTCAATAATGCCATCAAACCATTTCTATCAAAAATCAGTAATAACGATGCGTATAGCGTCTACTCAGCTTTAAACCAGTATATTGAGTCATTTAAAATCAGATTCAATGAATTGAGTGACAAGAATCTAATTACGAATGCCACAAATTTTACCGCAATGCTTTATATATTTCCTGCAATTTCCCGTAAAATGAAAGACAAGTATTCTGGGAGCTATTCTCTTGATAATTATCTTGAAGTCTTAGAGCCAATTCTTTCCAGAATTGATCTTTCGATCTTAAAGAAATTTGCTGGTAGCCCCAAAAAACTATCTGAAATGTTTGAGAAGTATTTGGATGAAGAATCTATTGTTCTTTGATACTGAAGAATTATAATAACATGCTTACTTTTTCTGACTTCGCAAGACAATATTGGCCAAACGGTTTGAATGATGTTTCTTATGCTAGTTTTAAATTGAATGAATGGCTACATTCACTAGACTATGAGTTTATTAGTGAACTGGATGATGATGAAAGCTTTACTTTGAGCAACTTTTCCAAATCTTTCATCAATGTAAATGCATTCGAATTTGAACGAATGGCATGTGCGAGTCTGGAATCACATTTGGCATTGGATTTATCACTAAAAGGAAAAAAAAACCTGGCTTGGACAATTATAAAGCTATACTATTCGGCTTACTATGCTGCCCATGCAATAATGAGGTCTATGGGGAGGTTCTGTGTTCATCTTGATAGTCCAGCGACGAGTGCGGTGTTGAGAAATGCAAAAATTTTTTTTCCAAATAGCCTTAGGCCGAAAAATGGGAATTATCTGGTAAAATATAACGCAGATATTAATAGCATTGACTTTATACGAAGTAATACACCAGGTGGCGCCCATATGTTTTTTTGGGAAGAGTTTAAGGCACTGATTGGCTACCTCATGGATGAACTGGGAAACAAGTCGACAGCTTATCAGAGAATTTTATTGTCTCTGAGTGATCTTAAAGATTGCTTATCGAAGGATGGCAATAATATGGGAAATTGGTTGTCTGTCGTTAGAAACGACATTACGTACCAACATAAATATGGAGTTTGGTATCCACATAAAAATTATAATCGTGGGGATGGTTATAAAGTATTTCAAACTTTCCAACTTAATATAAACCCCCTAATGATAAATTTAATTTCAACAAATAGTATTTTACATCAATTTGGCAGCATTACAAATTACATTATTGTTTTAATGGTTGAAATTGGAAATGAATTAATAAAAAGAAATTCAATTAACAGATC
The DNA here is from genome assembly GCA_028280735.1 of SAR324 cluster bacterium. Taxonomy (GTDB): domain Bacteria; phylum SAR324; class SAR324; order XYD2-FULL-50-16; family XYD2-FULL-50-16; genus JAHJTV01. Next base: position 2,998 of record JANQLH010000270.1, read on the forward strand.
ATTTTTGAATAGAAGTTTTAGATATTTATTAAGAAAATTGTATCAGAACCTTCATTCGAGGAAATGAAGTTTTTAAAAGGTAAGGGAATGAGCCTCTCAAGTTACGATCCTGATTTAGATAATTATACTCCTCCGAAAACTGTACCTTTTCTCAGTCCTTTTCGATACGCAGGCGGAAAGACTTGGTTGATTCCAAAAATTAGATATTGGTTAAAATATAATAATAGTGTGGAAAAATTTCTAGTCGAACCATTTGCTGGTGGGGGGATAGTAGCATTAACTGCAGCGAATGAAAATTTAGTAAAAAAAATAGTGATGGTAGAATTGGATGATGAAATCGCCGCGACTTGGAAGTTTATGCTAGAAAAAGAAATAGCTAATCTCACTAAAAGGATCATAAACTTTGAGATGAACTTAGAAAATGCAAAAAAAGAGTTTAGTTCGAAATATCAATCGCATGAAAACATGGCATTTGCGACGATTGTCAAAAACAGAATAAGCCATGGTGGTAAAATGTTAGATCAGGCTGGATATTTGAAAAATGGTGAAAATGGCAAAGGTCTGAATTCTAGATGGTATCCTGAAACGCTGAACAAGCGTATACAATTAATAAGCCATCTAAGAAGTAAAATCACATTTATTCATGGTGACGGTGTTCAAATTTGTAAAAAGTTTTTGAAAAGGTCAGATGCCTTATTTTTTATCGATCCGCCATACTTTAAATCAGGAAAACGGTTGTATAAACATTCAGATATTCAGCATAGCGAATTATTTTCCATTGTTGCAGGATTGAAAGGAGATTTCTTGATGACTTATGATGACTCCAAAGAAATAAAAGATTTAGCTGATTCATTTGGTTTCGAATATAAATTTACTTCGATGAGGACAGCATTAAACAAGAAAAAAAGAGAACTATTAATAGGCAAGGATCTAAGTTGGTTAAAATACACAGATTGATATTAATCAAATCGGTTTTAAAGAAAAACGATCAAATCTTTCGTTTCAACTTTTTTTTGGGGGGACAAAAGTTTCTTGTAACTAAAACTATAAGGGATCAGGCTTGCGCTGTTGCGTTAAAATAAAATTACGATGACTCAAGAGCGAATTCCGACATTCCCTTTCACTTTTTGCCATCCGTCTTCTCATCTGTTTTACTCGTTCCTCGCTCCGAGGATGAGTACTCATGGCATCTGCTAGAGCAGCCATTAGTTATTTTGGTCTTTCCCGGAGGTATTCTCTATTTCAAGCAGTTTTCAAAAAATCCATCCACATAATCTTTCGAAAACCAGGCGGCAACGCTGGTTCGAAAACCGATGCGATCTGCATGAAGTGGTTCTTGACGTAAGAATAAACCGACTACACAACACCAATCTGTAACTCCCGATTTAATTCGGAGCCATAATTCTCGGTTTAATTTGGGGGCTTTGTTCCCGGATAAAGGCGGAGCCAGTCTGGTCTCATTATGTTCCGTTACCTTCTCATTTCTGCTTTTTAATCTAAATCCCCTCATTCTTTTTATTCAAACATCTTTTCTCTTCCTTTCTGGGGGTATTTAATTCTTCCTTATCCCTTTGTTACTCTTCTTTTTTCTGACTATCTAAACACACATTGAGCATGGGTATATGCCATGAGTGAGGGGATCTGCATAAACTGTGGAGGGGTGTTTAAGCGACATCGGCCGGATCAGAATTATTGTTCTGAAAAGTCCTGCCAAAAAGCAAGGAAAGCAGCCTGGCAAAGAAAAGAATTGGAGAAAAACCCTGAGTACAAGAAGGATCAGTGGCAGGCAGATAAAGACTGGCAGGCAAAGACGCCGGAATACTGGAAGTCTTATCGGAAGAAGAATCCTGATAAAACAGATCGAAATCGCATCCTGCAACGGGTAAGAAATCAGCGACGTCGCATGAGACAGATTGATAAAAAAACCCTTAACTGCACAAAAATAGCTGAGGCAGCCAGAACCACATCCAAATTGATTGCAAAGATGGACGTGGGGAACTCCACTTGTCACCAGCGGTTCAATGAATTCTGGATCGTTCCCGTGATTGCAAAGATGGACGTGGTGAGAGCAAATATTCTTATCATATCAGACAAGTCGAAACCTTTAGGGTGTTCGCTTTTTTGATTGCAAAGATGGACGTTATTCTCATCCACTAAAAAGTCCGTTTATAATGGAGCAACTTTGTCCATTCATGGAGGTGAGATGAAAAAGCGGATTTTGGATCTCTCCAGAGTAAGATCCATACAAGGTGGTTTTGCCTTTATTCAGCATCGGTTTCTGATAGATGGTTTTTTAAAGCAATTGCAACCCGGAGAGTTGCTCTTGTATCTGTTTCTCGTTCTGGTTTCCGATGCCCATGGGTTGTCCTATTATAGTGATAAAACGATTTCAAAGCTCTTAAAACTGCCCTTGATCGCTATGGAGGAGTTCAGGCAGATTCTGATTGATCAGGATCTGATTGCATACGATCCCCCTTTGTATCAGGTACTGGAACTCCCGACATTCCCGGTGGCAAACAAAAAAACATCCTGCCCGGCATCATCCCCTCCTTCTTCATTTGCTGAATTAAGTCGTTTCATGGAGTAGCCTATGCTGTCACGTCAGCTTGTTTTCGAAATCCATCGGTTAAAAGATGAAGGGTATAAAGCACGAGCCATTGCCCGGAAACTCAAGGTGGGGCGAAATACCATTCGCCGCTATCTGGAAAATCCGGAAAAGGGATTGAGCAAACGAAAGCAGCGGTCTTCCAAACTGGACCCCTTTAAACCGTTTATTGAAGGATGTCTTGAAAGAGATCCCAGGGTCAGCGCTGCGGTATTGCTGAGGAAGATCACAGAACAAGGGTATACGGGCAAACTTACGATCTTAAGCGATTATCTCAAAGAGAAGAGAGGGCGTGTGAAGATCAGAAAGCCCTTTATCCGGTTTGAATCGAAGCCTGGGGAACAGATGCAGATCGACTGGGGCCATTTCGGTTCGATCCCTTATGGAGCCACCAAACGAAAACTGTATGCGCTGGTTGTGATCGAAGGCTATTCCAGGATGCTCTATGTGGAATTTACCCATTCACAAAAGCAGGAGGTCTTGCACGGATGCCTGTTTAATGCCTTTCAATATTTTGGCGGAACTCCCAAAACGCTTCTGATGGATAACATGCTCACAGCGATAACAGATCGCAGTTCCCATCTGATCCGCTTTAACGATGCTTTTTTGGATTTTTTAAGACCCCTCCATATCCTGCCCAGGGCATGCAATATAAAAGCGCCCTACGAGAAGGGTAAGGTGGAAAACGCCATCAAGTACCTGCGTCATAACTTCTTCCCGTTAAGGGAGTTCAGTAGTCTGGTAGAGATTCAAACCCAGGTTCTGGATTGGCTGGATCAGGTTGCCAATGTCAGAATCCATCAAACCACATCCCAGTCCCCGAAGGAGCGGTTCAAGGAGGTAGGTTTAAGGGACTTGCCTTCTTTGATCTCAAAACCGCTGGAAAGTGAAACCCCAACCGTTCAAAAAGACTTTGCCGTAAAATTCGATGCCAATGCTTATACAACACCCCCCTGGACGCTCGGAAAAACAGTTACCATCAAGGCAGACCAACAGAATTTGTGGATCTATTACAAGACCAAACAGATCTGTAGCTACCCCAGATGCTGGGAGAGAAAACAAAGGATTGAAACCAAAACTCATGTTGAACAAGCCAAACTGATTAAGCGCAGACAATGGGAAAGCAAAGAGATGGCGCAATTCGCTTTCTTAGGCGACGAGTTTAGGGAGTATCTGGAAAAGCTTCCCCAAGCCAACCGGTCATTGAAAAAACAGATCTCCCATTTACTAAACCTGAAAGACCAATACGGTGTTGAATCACTCTCCTGGGCTATTTTAAAAGCCTTGCGATATAACGCCTATGGTGCCGACTATATTGAAAATATCCTGAACCAGGAGATGATTCCCATCCATCAGCACAAGCCCGTTAAGCTCAAAAATGAAGCGTTAAACAGAATACGGCTGAGCGAACCGAGATTAACCGATTATGATGCCATCGTCTTAAAAAGGAGAAAAAGTGATGAGAGAAAAACTGATTGAACGTTGTATTGAGCTTAACCTGCAATCTTTTGCCGATTGTCTTGAAGACGCCCTGGCTTATGCTAAAGAAAAGAACTGGTCTCATGAGCAGGTGCTGCTGCACTTGGCAAACCTGGAGTTGGAACGCAGGAGACAAAGCCGCATTAACCTGAGATTCAGGCAGTCAAAACTGAATGAAAAAGCGAGCATTGACCAGTTTGACTTTGATTATCACAAATCAAGAAAAAGTCAGAAAAACACCATCTTGTCCTTAATCCATCCCGAGTTTATCCACCAGAAGAAAGATGTCATTCTGCTGGGTCATCCCGGTGTGGGGAAAACCTTCCTTGCTAAGTGTATCGGCTATGCAGCCACACAAGAAGGTATAAAGGTTTTCTTTACCACTGCCATGGATATGATCAACCAGCTCATCGCCGCAGAGGCGGATCACTCGTTGGTGAAAAAACTCGCTTTTTATCAATCACCGGCTCTCCTGATCATCGACGAGATCGGTTATCTCCCGCTGGGTCCTCACGGGTCTAATCTCTTTTTCCAGGTTATCAGTTCAAGGCATCAAAACAGGTCTACCCTGATTACAACCAATTTGCCTTTTTCAGAATGGGGAAAGATATTTGACAGCACCACTGCAGCGACAGCGATTGCCGACCGACTGGTTTACCAATCGGAGATCCTGGTTTTAGAAGGGAGTAGTTATAGAAAAAGAGAGATGAAAAAATAATTGCTCTGAAACGAAAAAAGGAGTGACACGACTGAGGAAAACCTGCGGTTTTAGTTCAAAGCCGACATGCCGAAGTGCGCTCTCAAGGCTAAATGGCTCCGGTTAAACCGGGTAAAATGGCTCCGTTTTAGACCGGGAGTTACAACCAATCACCATTTATGGGATTTGTAGCGAAATTATATGCAATTCCGCGGAGTAATCACGAGTGTAGGAATAAAGTCAGCAATTAACTGATATTGTAAAGAGAAAGAGTGCATGTTTATTAGGGCCAAGACAAACAGGCAAAAGCACGCTATTGCGAAAACTGTTTCCTGATGCTTTATATGTTGACCTACTTGAATCTGACACTTTCAGAAAATTGAATGCGTTTCCAGAAACACTAAGACAAAGAGTAGTATCAGCAACTATCGGGCGGTTAGATCAAGTATTTTTGGATTCTTCTTTTGGCTTCCCTGTAATCTTTGGTTGAAACAGTTCCTGTTCTGCTTTCTTCTTTTGCCATTTGTCTCATCTGTTTTACTCGTTCCTCGCTCGGAGGGTGGGTACTCATGGCATCTGCCAGAGCGGCCATTAACTGGTTTTGGCCCTTGTCGGATTTATCCTCCATTTCAAGTAGTTTTTCAAAAAACCCACCCACATGATCTTTCGAAAATCCGGCAGCTACACTGGTTCGAAAGCCGATACGATCCGCTTCCATTTCATCTTCGCGACTATTGGCCATGAAGCCGTATTTTTGAATCAATAAACCGCCTGCTGCGCCAGCCATGGCGCCATACTTCGTTATTCGTTCCAAACATTCTTGATCCCGGGGACTACAAATGATTCTAGCCAAAGCTAATCCAGTCACGCCTCCTAGCAAGCCTCCGCCGATACTAAAAACTGCTGTTTTCCATTGATCTTTTTCTGCTTTATCAATTCTTTCAGCTGTATGTCTGGCTTTGACATGACCGATCTCATGCCCGACGACACCGGCAAGCTCAGATTCGTTTTCGGTTAAATTAAGCAACGGCCCGGTGACAAAGATGGTGCCAGCAGGTAAGGCAAAAGCATTGATTGCTTTGGTCTGCACCATGGTAAAATTATACTCATAGGGATTTTGATGAAGGCTATTACTGTTGACGATATTATTCCCCAAATCGGTCAAATATCCCTGCAGCCAGGAGTCGTTAATGGGGGGATAGTCTTCTTTCATCTTCGGCAGGTACTCCTCGGTCATTCTTTTTTCATCAGCAACAGAAATACTCGTCTCTTGTCCTCTATTATCCCCTTCACGATGGCGTGTTCTAGCAACCGGTGTGCATCCGGCGACCAGGAACGGCATTACTTTGAGAAAAGTCCTTCTGCCTTGAGCCGTAGAGTTCAGTTGTCTTAAGCCTTGTTCAAGTTTCTCCAGTACAGACACTTCCATAATAGTCCCTTAAAGAATATTCAATTATTAATTCGAAAAGACATGCATTAAGAGAATTAATCTCTCTGTTCCTTCAACGCAATGGCTTGAACTACTGCGGCGAGCCCCGTGTGGTATTTACCTTCGATCACTTCTCGTTCAAGCTCGATTAGATGAATAAAATTCAAACTGTCCAACTGATCAATCAAAGACTCCTTGGATGTCATTAATTCTGCTGAGTTCCCGCCTCCCGTGCGATGCTTTAACTGATCCGGGGTATAAGCTTCTACAAGGAAGATTCCGTTTTGTTTAAGCCCTTTGACAACCCTTTTGTGCACTTCTTTTCTTAGCGCCGAAGGCAATGGGCAAAAAATAGAGACTATTCCGTCCCATTCGCTGTCACCCGGGTCAAAATCAGCCAAATCTGCGTGAATCAGCTCAATGGAAACGCCATGTTCTTCCGCCAATTTGTTGGCTTTACTCAGGCCGACCTGAGAAGCATCAACTGCTGTTACCGTGTAACCTTGCCTGGCAAGAAATACAGCGTTTCGCCCTTCCCCTTCAGCCAGGCAGAGCACTTTTCCTTTCGGAATAGCCTTGTAGTTTGCTTTGAGAAAGTCGTTCGGATTTTTACCGTAGGCATACTCTTCGGTGCTGTATCTTTCATCCCACATAAGTCTCTCCATTAGTGATATATAGTCAGAAGAAATGTGTCGCAGGGTTTCAGCGGGCGCGTGCAAGGTATTGTGTTATTTAAATCGGGGAACAACAGAGCTGCTTCAAGATTAAACCAGGTGCTAGTATACCTATTATCGGTTAAATCGGAAATCATAAAATCAGTACAATCCAGGCGGCAGTCACCTGATGTAAAAAAGCGATTCAGTGTCCTGTTTCCAGAATCTCTAATGAATTGTGTTGATGAATATTAACAAACTCCAAACAGTACATGTGCATCTTCAAGCACATAGTTATTAAGGAAAGATAAGCGTCCTGTAGTAATGATTTCTCTAGAAGAATACCAGGCAATGGAAGAAACAATCGATTTGCTGAGGAGTCCAAAAAATTCGAGACGTCTGCTTGAAGCGGTTGTTGAGCCTGGAATACAGACAGATTATTTGTTATTTTCATTCGTTGACTCCAATGTAAAACAGATGCTTTGCAAAGCATGGATTCTCTGGTATTGGTCTTGAAAAGTTTGCGTATTATCTGAATAGATGCTGTATCAAGTAGACTAATTGGATAGTCAGGAGGCCATATGTCACAATCAAGACAAGATAAGCATAACTCTTCCTCAAGACGGAGGTTTATCAGGACTGCCGCGACTGTTTCAACAGGGATAGCAGTTGGAGGAGTTGGCCTGGCATTTATCTTAAAACCTTCCGATGCCGGCGCTGGTTATTCTCCGTACTTTTCGAAACTGAACACTACCCTGAAAAAAGCCGGTTTGGGGCGGCCCTGTATAGTTCTTGATCTGGATCGGGTTGATCACAACATATCGCGGGTTAAACATTGGCTTGGTAAAGACTTCAATTATCGAGTGGTAACAAAATCCCTGCCGTCGTTACAATTGATACAATATGTGCTGGAAAAGTCCGGTTCTAATCACCTCATGGCGTTCCATCAGCCCTACCTGGAATTATTTGTAACCAGATTTGAAAATTCAGATATCCTGCTGGGTAAACCCATGCTGGTAGCTGCTGTAGAAGAGTTTTACAAAGGAATTCCTAAAAGGCGGCACTCACAGGTGTCAAAGCAGATTCAGTGGCTTGTTGATACCGAGGTGCGGTTGAATCATTACCTGAGGATCGCAAAAGAGAAAAAGCTTAAACTGAGGATCAATCTGGAGATCGATATAGGGCTCCACCGGGGAGGCATCGCTGATTATCCTGAATTGGATAAGATGCTCGCCCTAATTGCCGCAAACAGGAGTCACCTGGAATTCACCGGACTTATGGGATACGAGGCCCATGTGCGACATGCACCTCCGTTGATCAGTTCGGTAAACAGTGCTTTCAGCGATGCAATGGTTGCCTATAAGAGATTCTATAATCGAGTAAAAGACAAATTTCCTGAACTGTATCATGAAAATCTGACCTTTAACAGCGGAGGCAGCACGACGTATCAACTATTCCATGATACACCTGAGATCAATGACATTGCTGCAGGTTCCTGCATGGTAAAACCCTCTTCTTTTCAGATGCTGGAGGATCATAAGCCGGCTCTTTTCATCGCAGCACCGGTATTAAAAAAGCTTGAGGGACCTCAAGTGGCCTTTCTCGATTTTGCTTCTGACCTGCTTCAAAAGTGGGATGTGAATATGGAACATGCACTGTATCTTTATGGAGGCGGATGGGCTGCTGAACAAGTATCTCCGCCGGGAGTCAAGATGAATCCGTTGACAGCCGGTCCGTTGAACCAAAACCTGCTGCCAAATCAATCCCTGTATAATTGTTCAAGTTCCGTAAAGTTGAATGTAGGAGATTTTGTCTTTTTTCATCCACAACAAGGAGATGCTGCTTTTCAATTTGAAGAGATCGGGGTAACAAGAAGCGGTCGGCTCTTGGAAACCTGGAAACCCCTCCCAAAAAGGTTTTAATGAACACAAAGGGGGACGTAGTTGAAATGTTGACATTTACACCGTGTCCTCTATTAGAAATCAGTTTTTTGTTGGTTATGGCGTTCAAATCGAAAACCGCACGTTGACGCTCCTTCAGGTAATGAGCCAGACCGTGAATAGTTGAATCCTATTTGGGCAGCCATGCGGGGATAAACGACTTCATCTATTTCGCACCAGGGATAGCTCCAGTCGGCATTTCCAAGCTCTTTGGCAACTTCATGGGCAACACAAAACTTGACGTCAACAGCAAGGATGCCAGCCGAATCCTCAATGATTTTTGATTCATGAAACTTTTCCTGTACTCCGGCCTTAAATTGCGATTTGGTATATTCCTTAAAAGCCAAGAAACTGTCCTTACTTGATTTAATATCCCTTATGGGTATTGCAAACAGGTTATAGGCAGATTTTTTTTCTTGGAGCTTTCCCTCCGTTTGTTCGTAGATTTTGGTGATCAGGTTTCTTGCTTTATTTATTCCTACTAAGTCATCCAATACCTTCATTAATGCAATTAGCTGAAATGTTGCTTCAAAGACTTCTTTTAATACACCTTTGTTTTTCAACCCGGACCAGTCACGGCGCTTCATTTTCTTCTGCTCCGAACGCCAACGAAAGACCAGTTTTATTAACCCCAGTAGTCCCACCTCTTTTCTGATGGCCCTTGTCATCGGAATAAACATTTGTTTTTCGATGACCTTATACTCCGGACTGGAAAGTGATTCTACAATACCTTTTCCATAATTAACCTTCATATCAATATTCATCTCTAAGCTCCATATTGTCGGATGTTGATCCCGACATTGAGAGTTCGACCAAGGGGGAAAGCAGTTCCAATGCACGATCAAAATCGATTTCTGTTTCCTTTACACAAAGAATCAATACAAATAAATAATGTGAAAATAGAGCTGTTGCCAAAGACTCGCTGTCTGCATCTTGCTTGACCGTACCCCGTTCTTTTGCTTTTTCAATCAAATCGATGATTTTATTCACCAGTTGCATCGATTGTGAGTCAAACTTTTTCCCCCACTCGCCCTCAACAAACAAACTGTGTTCCACCAGAATCTTTGATAAGTTTGGTCGAATTGAGTAATACCTGAAGAATTGTTTGGCGATTGAAAGAAACTGGTTTTGTATGGTGCCGTCTTCCGGGATTAAATCGAAAGCTTTTTGCTGCACCTCTTCCAAATCATTATGCAAGGTTGCAGCGAGGAGAGCGGATTTGTTCTCAAAATGCTTAAAAATGCCACCAGGGCTGATTCCCACTCTTGCCGCTATTTTCTTGATGGTGGTTTTTTCAAATCCGATCTCTTCAAACAAGCTTTTTGCTGATTCAAATATCAGACTATAGGTTTCCGCTTTCTGTTTTTCGCGAAGTCCGGGTTTTTGCTTTTCCATTGCCAAATTCTTTTTATCAAATTTCAGTAAACATGTTCACATAGTAAATACGTTTACTGAAATTGACAACGTTTAAACGCAGGCTTCTGAATAATTTATGATGAAGCATGAACCGATGTTGTTTGGAAAGTCCTCCAATCCTTGATTTCCAAAGATATCCAACGGGATATCAGCTTATGACAATGGTTTGCCATTCTTGAGGTTTACTGTATGCCTACAAAACGTTCATTTTATATAGATAGGAGATCTTCATGTTGAAGGGTATTAAAACGAGATATTGGTTATGGTTACTTGAATTATGGCATTGGATACAGAATATTGTTCTTTTTGGGGCAAACTAAAAAATGAAGCTGTTTGGAACGATTGGAAATGGCAGCTGAGATCCAGATTTACGAAGCTTGGAGACTTCCTGGAATATATGGGTGTTAACGCAGATCACTGCGAAACACAGTCCAATAAGATTCCTTTTGCGGTCACGCCTTTTTATGCATCTTTAATTAAGCAGTCCGCGCATGCGGAAAAACTCTTGAAAACCGTCGTTCCTGATTCAAGAGAGCTGGAGTTGTCCCCTTATGAAAAGCATGATCCTTTGGAAGAAGATGAGAATTCTCCCTGCCCGGCAATTGTTCACCGTTATCCGGACAGGGTTTTATTTCTGGTGACCAACAACTGCGCTACCTATTGTCGCTATTGCACACGATCCCGATTGACAAGGCTAACTCCGTTTAATACCTCGAAATCACAGCTTCAAGCGGGGGTGGACTATATTTCGCAAAATAAACAGATTAGGGAAGTGATCATTAGCGGCGGCGATCCTTTGTTTCTTGACAACACCAAATTAGAATGGATCATTTCCTCTATCCGGCAGATCGACCATGTGCAGCTTGTCCGCATTGGTACAAAAGTTCCTTTAGTGCTTCCACAACGGATCGATGATGAATTGCTGACGATTTTGGAAAAGTATCCTCCCATTTATGTAAATCTACACGTCATTCACCCTGATGAGCTGGTCACTGATACACAAGCGGCGATATCCAGGTTGGTAAATGCGGGTTGTGTGTTGGCGTCTCAAACCGTTCTCTTGAAAGGTGTGAATGATAACAATGACACCCTGCAATGTTTGATGGAAAAGCTGCTCAGGAACCGAATTAGACCGTACGCTTTGTTCCATTGTGACCTGGTAGCGGGAGCATCACATTTTAGAACTGATATTAAAGTCGGGCTTGACCTGGTGGATCAATTACGAAAAAGCTCTTCCGGTTTGGCAGTTCCCGCTTATATCGTTGATTCCCGGGGAGGCAAGGTTGCCTTGCATTCGACCAACCTTATGAAAGAAACGGAGGATGCCTATTTATTGAGGAATTGGTCAGGAAATTTGGTGAAACACCCAAAATAGGTTTTGAGCAGTTTTGCCTCGATTAACATGCGAGCCTTCGGATCAACCGAGATGCTTTAAAAGCGGAAATACAGATTTTAGGAAACTAAGGTTACATTGATTTCGGTCTCCAACTGCCTTGGGACTTTTAAAAATTGGTGCCCTATTCATGTTGACCAACCTGTCCGTTGTAACCGGGATCGTTGCCCACATCAGTATTTGCTAGTCCCTCCCATTGTTTGATGATGGTTCCGGTGAGGGCGTCGATCAGGAAAAACGGTCTGGTAGGGCTATTGTCGGTATTGTCCGCAAAGAAATTGAGATAATAGGCTAATAGTATAGTTTTACCATCGTGATAAAGAACGAGCTCAATCTTTTCGTTTTCAAATATCCAGTTTCCTTTTGAAAGGGTGTTTTTACCTATTTTCCCGGCTTCTGACTCATTAAAGGCCGGTGAGCTTTGAACTTTCGTTTTTTCAATTCCTTCAAGATAGCTGCCGCTTATTTCTTTAAGGACACCTGCCTCATCAAAGCGACCGATTACCTGGTGTCCAAATACCTTGACCCCGTTATAATATTGTTGATAGCGGATAACACGATGGTTTGCGGAAACTCTGTAAGCCTTGAATCCATTGTAAACCGGTTTGGCTGTCTTTACATTCCTCTCGGTTTTTTGTAGCTGGTTAACCAATTTAC
>JANQLH010000303.1 GCA_028280735.1 SAR324 cluster bacterium
TACCTGGTTGGTCATTCCCTTGGAGGTGCCATTTCACTTTATTACGCAGGTATCTTCCCCAATAAGCTGGACAGGTTAATCCTGGTTGATGCTGCAGGCATCCTGCATCGCTCTTCGTTCGCCAAAAACGTTTTGGACCAGCACCTTTCGGGAGAGGTAAAGGTCGGTAAGAAGAATATCGCGGAAAAACCGCTGTCAACCCTTAAGTACCTGGTCGGCACGACCATAGAGAACGTTGAACAGGCGGTGGTGCCTGAAGACATTGGTCCCTTGCTCGAATCAAAAACATTCCGGGCAACAGCCCTGGACGGAGACCCTGTTCGTATTTCTGCACTGGCCCTGATTCATACGGATTTCAGCCCGATTCTTCCAAAAATAACCGTGCCCACCATTATCATTTGGGGTGAAAAAGACACCATAGCCCCTTTGAGAATCGGCAAAACTCTGGCTTATCGAATCAATAAAACCTCTCTGACGATATTAAACGGTTTTGAGCACAATCCGATGCTGGAAGACCCGGAAACCTTTAACAGTATACTTCTCGAATCGATTATGGAAGCATCACCCGAACCATTTGAGAAAATTGAAAACAGCAACATCAGCTCCGAAATACCAGCCGGCAAGCAGTTCACCAATAAAAACAATATCGTCATTACGGGCCATTACAGAAACCTTTCCATCAAAAGCAGCAAAAATGTAATCCTTAGAAACATCGTCACCCACTACCTTGAAATTGAAGACTCCGAGGTCACTATTGAAAATACCCTGGTCAACGGAAAGGAGATCGGCGTTTGGATAAACGACTCCATCGTTTATTTAACCGGGGTTAACATCTCTGCCGATACGGCGATCAAGGTTTATAACAGCAATGTGGATATTGCCGGTTCCTTGCTGAAAGGTAAGCGACACTTGATCCGATCGGAAAGGAAATCCACCATTGTGTTTTCCGTCTGCAAGGTTCATAGCCCTGCAACTAGTGGTAATGTACACAAAATGATCAGTTTGTCTTTAGGAGAGACTTTTTGAAGATAACCGGCCGGAATGAGCCTGAAGGCTGACCCCTGGGGGTCACTGCCTTGCCGTTAGGCCCCCAGGTGGAAAGTACTGATAATTGATTGAGAGGAGGTTTTCAGTAATGTTAAAGCACGATTCCGCTGAAGTGCTTCTTCTTTCGTTGTGACTTCATAGTTTTCAATGCGGGATTTTAGCATTGAAAAACGTTCCAGATAATCTCTATATCGATTTTCTAAAGATTGAGGAAGATATAGTTGTTCCTGAATTTCATTTGATTCCGCAATCTTATTAAGGAAGTCTACAACAAAGTCCTCCAAAAGCTGTTCCAATTTTAAAGATAAGTTCTCCATTCCAAATACCCTTGATTAGTCGTTTTCGTTTTGTTTGCACTTCAAAGAATCTTTCAATCTGCTGCCTGATGCGATTGGCCAGATCAATGCCTGTCTTTCTGCCGGGTATCATGCTTGTCTTCCCAAAGCATTTAACCGATTTGTGTATGCTATAACAAATCATTACTTCTCCTCGTTGTTAAAGTTTTGAATAAAATCAATTTTACCAATCTCCTGAAATATATAGGGGATTGAAGAATGAATGTGCTCTCTCCTTCCCTTGCGGATCGGTTCGGATGGCACATGCTTGGGTGAAAACTCTACGGTTTTTTTTTCCTCAGGTCAGCCAAAACATCGATCTTCCCTGAAAGATCGGCTATCAGCCGCTCCAGACTTCGTTTATCCGGAGATCTGATAATTCTTACTCTCAGGGATAACTCAAACATATCGATCCCAAGAAAAGACGCGTAGTTTTCGACCACCGATAAGGTTGGGTTCTTCTTACCGGTTTCTATCTGAGAAATGTAAGAAGCCGTAATACTTAATGCCTTTGCCGCAGACTCAATATTGATTCCCTGCTTTTTACGTTCCTCACGCAAGGCAGTTCCCATAGCCTGGGTATAATCGAAATCTGTAGACTTAGACTGCTTTTTACTTTTCATCGGTTTCCATTACAAATTTAAAAATATTTAGAAAATTTAACTGATGGTAAAAACATTGGCAACAAAAAAATTAACTCACGGTAACGTTTTTGTCGTCTGGAATTGACACAGCTTAGTTAGTGTCCGAACGGAAATTCGCTAAATCCTTACCCAGCCTTTTACCGGATACCGACAGTCAGCTTGAAGATCAACCTGCTGCCAACCGTCAGCGTTCAGCCTAAAGCATTGCCAAGACAGGCAATAACCGGCTGAAAGCTGATCGCTGAATGCGGAAAACATTGATCTTCGAAGTGCCAAGCCGGTTTTCGTTCAGACACTAGTTACAAATCTTTGCGTTGCATAAACGAATGATGCATTGGTTCAAGAGGCCATTGTTTTCTCAATTGGTGGTCAAGCATGAATTTACGTTGCTCCTCCGCATGAAAAAAACCGCCCTGGTACTCTTTTGAACCAAGAATTAACTTGAAAAGTCGATAAATCATTTCTATTACCCGGCTTAGTCCTGATCGCTTTTTTTGAAATCGATTGTAAAATCGAGAATTTTCGCATGATTCAACTAATGTCGTTCTCTCATTGACTGCTACCTGTCCTGAAACCGGTTTTGATCTCTTGCTCGACCGAGTCGACAGGTTATCCTCATCAGGATGATGAATGGCCGGTTCCACCCATTTTGGTGCTTCGATTTTTTCGCCCATGACGCCTCCCATTACAACGACCTCTCGGTTGTGATTTTTACATTTTTAAAGATAATATTTAACTCTGAGTTAAATATTATTAACCCAGGGTTAAATAGGACGCAAGCATAAAATTAACTCTGAGTTAAATAAATATGTATTTTCAAAAAAAACCAAGCTATTACAGAAGGTAACATCAAAGGGATTAGCAGTTTTCAGTAAACCTTTCAGGCAGGTAACTCAAGCAGCAGCTGGTGGATTAAAGGCGCGGGTTCAATCAAGAAGATTATCCGGGGGTTTTTGCAAGCTATCACCACGGCCCGGATAACACAGGTATTGATAGCTCCGTATTCAGTGTCTGGACGGAAAATCGCTAAACCTTATCCGGACTTGAGTCAGACACCGGTATTTAACTTGAAGATGAATATGCTTGCAGCTGTCAACATTCAGCGTTCAGCTTAAAGCATAGCCAAGACAAGCAAAAACTGGCTGAGAGCTGATCTCTGAATGCTGAAAGCACTGAACTTCGAAGCGCCAAGCTGCTTTTAAAGCTTTTATTGCTATGGGTAAAACCGGTTTTCATTCAGACATTGTTTAATGATGGTGGTGTGGTGTCGATTAAGCGTTAGCCGGTGGATTTATACTATTTTTTTTGTCTTGAGAAAACCTATCTGGGAGTAAGGGGCAGGTTTGGTAAAGAGTTTTAATAACCGGCGGCCGATAGTTTTGGTAAGCCGGCAGGATCAATCATCATCCAATGCCTTGCGGATAGCCACTGCCAGTTTCGTCATATCCAGCGGCTTCATCAGAAACTGTTTGATGCCTATTGCTTTAACCTGTTCCTCGGTGATGCTCTCACTAAATCCTGTGAGCAGGATGATTTTCGCATCTTTGTCCAATTCAAGAATTCGTTTGGAGAGTTCTAAACCCGTTAACTTGGGCATCGTTTGATCTGTCAGCACCAGATCAAACTCTTGGGGATTATTTTGGTATCGATTAAAGGCTTCGTGGCTATTGCTGAAGCCTTCAACCGAATAACCCAGGCTTTCCAGGATTTCCGTTTCCATCATCATGATGAGTTCTTCATCATCAACGACCATGATGCACTCATTTCCCATGGGCAAATCAGAAACCTGATCGGTCGTTGCTGCTTGGCCGTCGCCTTCTTTTACCAGTGGCAAGATCACTTTGAACTGACTGCCGCGACCCGGAATGCTTTCAACCTCGATTTGACCATCGTGTTTGTCAACAATGCCGTGAACAATTGAAAGGCCCAGTCCGGTACCCTCTCCAGTGTTTTTAGTGGTAAAATAGGGATCGTAAATTCTTTCTACAATCTCCGGTGTCATGCCATGCCCGGTATCACTGATGATGAGTTCCAGGACAGCTTCGGATTCATGTTCCCGCATGGTAACCTTAAGTATCCCCTCTTCCTGGGACATCATAGCATGATATGCATTCGTACAGAGATTTATCAGTACTTGATAAATCTGAGTGGGGTCACAAAGAATCATCCCGACATTGTCATCGATATGCTGGTCAATCTGGATGGTTGTGGGTAATGATGAGCGCAGCAATTTCAACGCTTCTTTGATAACTGGCTGAATTAACAAAATTCTGCGTTCGCTTTTGCTTTTTTTGCTGAAGGTCAATATCTGCTGTACCAGATCTTTTGCCCGATAAGTCGCCTGGAGTGCGTTGGACATGTTTTTAACCGAACGATCAGACTCCGGCAGCCTTTTTTTGACAATCTGAATGCTGCCCATGATTTGGAAAAGCAAATTGTTAAAATCGTGAGCAATGCCTCCGGCCAGCGTTCCCAGCGACTCCATTTTTTGAGCTTGAAACAATTGTTGTTGCAGTTTTTTTCTCTCTTCTTCGGCAAATCGCTTTTCAGCTTCTACCCGCGCGACATGGAGGGCTATATCGATATTAATCTCCAATTCTTTGTCCTGGACCGGTTTTAGCAAGTAACCATAAGGCAGGATTTTTTTTGCCCGTTTAATCTTATCCTCATCGCTGTATGCAGTCATGAAAATAATTGGAATATCGAGCTTTTCTCTAATTTGCTCGGCTGCCTGAATACCATCCATGTTTCCTTTTAACCTGATGTCCATGAGAATTAATTCAGGTGATTCACTGAATGCAAAATCGATGGCCTTTTTTCCGGTATCGGCAGTACCCACAACATTGTATCCCAAATTTTCCAGGGTATGTTTCAGTTTGAAGACAATGATGGCATCATCTTCAACGATTAAAATCTTGGCATCACTCATCGCAGGGCCCCACACTTAGAAGCTATCCGATAACAAACATAAATTTCCAATAATATCAAGCGCACAGCTATGCGCCAGTCTAACACCAAAGATAGTAAAAATCAATAATTAACAAAATGGATGTGAAAACAAAGCTTGACTATAGGTCTCGCTACACTGAGTTCTATCGAGAAGATTGTTGATAATCAGAACAGATAACGCCTTAAAATGCAACCGACGCAGTATATAACTATCCGGAGTCGGTTTTTATAAGGCTTTTGAGGAAGATAACTCTTGTTGAAACAAATGAATTCAGATCGGAACCCGGGAGGAAACAGGATGGACTTTTTTGGCAAAAATTAATGCCGACAGCATCAGACTCAACCCTGATATGATCAGCAAGTAACCGACGGAGAAATAATCCAGTAAAAAGCCGTAAATCAACATAGCTAAGGGAATGGAGCCATCTCCCACCGATGAAGCCACACCAAAAACCCTTCCCGCCATTCGATTGGGCGTAGCCTGCTGTACAAGGGTTCGAAAGGCAGTCACTGCGAGAATGACAAAACCTCCATAGAAGAAAAACGGAACCAGGTAAGGAAATATCGATTTGGTTCCGTTCAAATCCAGGAAGGAGATAACAACATTAACCATACCAATGAAAAACACTGAGATAAACAGGGTGACGCTTTCTCTTTGGTTCATCAGGTTTTTTACTCCAAATACAAGGGAAAGAAAAACCATTCCCAATCCAAAGGCAGTCTGGATAAATCCAAGATTTTGGACGGCAACACCTGTCATCACCTTGGCTAATACCGGAGTTATTGTTTGAAACGCCCCAACAAAAAAATGGATCACTGCTATCGAGCCCAACAAGGACAATAAAGATTTCTCTTCAATGATATAACGGATACCTTCCTTTACATCGTTCATCAACCCCGGGGCTTTTGAGTGAGGCTTTTCTTCGGGAATCCTCAGGAACAGCTCACAAATTCCGGAAATGACGAACGAAAGTCCGTTAAAGACAAACACAAACAAATACCCGAATGCTGCCACCGATATGCCGCCCAAAACGGGCCCCAAAACCGTTGATATCCCCCTGATTAGCTGGGTTTGGGAGTTTGCTTTTGCCAGGTCTTCCTGCCTAACAATCTGTGGAATTACAGCAGGAATGCAAGGATTAAAAAAGGCTGTACTAATCGAAAGCAGAACCTGGGCGATAATTATCCAGGCCAGTGCAACCTGATCGAAAAAGAAAAGCAGGGATAATCCAAGAACAATGAATCCCCTGGTAAGATCTGCAGCAACAATGATCCATTTTCTGCTGTACCTGTCAACAATAGCACCAGCCAGAAGACCGCTTGCTACCCCCGGAAACAGGGAACAAAACAGCACAATACCCATCATCGAAGCTGAGTTTGTTGCTTCCAAAACCCAAAAAGAAAGGGCCAGCAGATAAAACTTATCTCCAAGCTGCGAAACCAGTTGACCGCTAAGCAAAATCGCCAGATTTTTGTTCAGTTTC
This sequence comes from SAR324 cluster bacterium, assembly GCA_028280735.1. Taxonomy (GTDB): domain Bacteria; phylum SAR324; class SAR324; order XYD2-FULL-50-16; family XYD2-FULL-50-16; genus JAHJTV01. The sequence goes on from JANQLH010000303.1 coordinate 6,460, forward strand.
ATTCACTCGCCTCAATTAGCTTGTGTGAATGGGATGAATCCAAATCCAATCCGTAAATCTTTTTGATAGCCCCAATTCGCTCTATCATCTCCTTGCTAAACGGGGCTTTACCGTCAAACGAATGTAGGACAATACCCTCAATTAGATCACCAAGCGAGATTTCAAGATACTCTGCCAATGCTTTCAGCACCTTTACCAATCGTTTCTCTATCCTCATGCCTGTCTGAATTCGCTCAACCTTGAGTTTGTTTGCCATGTTGCTCCTGAATAATCTGATGAGTTATTGTATTGTGTGTTATAAATGTATTTTGGTACATTGGTAACACTATGTCAACTAAAAGGCCTTATATGGCTTGGAGAGACTTGAAATTAACAGAGGTTAAGAGGAGGTGGTTTGCTGGTAGGGCAACTTGAAATGAACAATGGTTCCGCCGCCTGGATTTGGTTCGGCCCAGATCTCTCCCTGGTGAAGGTCGATTATCTGTTTACAGATAGCCAATCCCAGGCCTGTGCCCCCGGCACCGCTTTTAGTCTTGCTGCTTTGCACAAACTTCTCGAAAACTATTCCTATCTCACTTTCGGGAATGCCGACACCTTCATCCTGAAATGAAACTTTTAAGGCTTCTACAGAGTGAGAATTAAACTCCAGCCGGTCCTTTCCAAAAAGTACACGAATGGTTTTACTTGGAGTGGAATACTGGATAGCGTTTGCCAACAAGTTTTGAAACACCTGGGAAAGCTTGTATTGATCGCATTCAATACTGGTTGAAACATTTTCAAGATTGGAGACAACCAGGGTGAGGTCTTTTTCCTGCATGCTTTCCTTGAAGATTCGTTCAACCTCTCTCACGGATTCTTTAATATCCGCCCGAAACACTTCCATGGTCATTTTCCCCAATTCCAATTTGGATAAATCCAAAAGATCGTTTAACAGAAACATAAGCCGTTCCCCGGTTTTTCGAATCTGACTAAAATAATGTTTCAGTTTTTCCTTGGGTGATGAATCAAATTTGGTCACTCCGAATTTCGAATAGTTCAGAATATGGTGCATGGGAGTGCGGAGTTCGTGCGAAATGTTTGCGAGAAATTCACTTTTAGCCTGGTTAGCAATTTCCGCTTGTTGTTTTGCAGCTTCCAGGTCCCTCGTACGTTCCTTGATTTTCTCTTCCAGCTGGCCTTGATGATCCTTCAGTTGGCGCTCTGCTTTCTTCATGAAGGTGATATCCGTCAACACTACGATAACCTCCCAGTCACCGCTGCTTCTAAACACCGGGGAACCGGAGGCCAGCATTGACACTTGATTATGGTCCTTCGTGGTCAAGGAAATCTCAATCTTATCTGAAAAGCGATTCCCGCTTACTTCAAGCAGATGAATCATTTTTGCTCGATTTTGAAGGGTAAAAAGCTTGGAAAAGCTTTGGTCCAGCAGTTCATGTTCCTCATAGCCCGAGATATTGCAAAGTTTCGCATTGGCAAAAATAATTTCCCTTTCCTGGTTAATGATAAACACACCTTCGTTCATCCGAGATACCAGGGTACGATATTTTTCTTCGCTCTCCAGCAGTGAATGTTCTGCTTGCTCCCTCTCTTGAATTTCGGTTCTTAGTTTTTTGTAAGATTCCAGCAGTTCGCTGTGTTTTGAATCCAAAGACTGGGCAACTGATTGCTGCTTTTCAAGAGCTGCCTGTAAACCATTTAATATG
>JANQLH010000319.1 GCA_028280735.1 SAR324 cluster bacterium
AGTCCAACCTGGTCAATTCCGGATTTAATCTGTTAAAAACCAGGGATATTATCAGAAAAACGGGTGGGCAGATGGAAGTCTTACAACAGGAAAACCAGGTCAGTGGATTTAAGATACATTTGCCAATGACATATTAGTCTACAATCCGAGGTCTCTCAATAAAACATCAGCTTTACCTTTCCTTCCTGTTTCATGAAGATAAATAGCCTGGTAAAGCGAACCATCCAGTAACTGAGGAAACTGTGACCGGAGTGATTTTGAAACCTGGTTTAACAGCTCCCAATTTTTTCGTTTTATTGCCAGCCTGGCCAGTAAATCATAAAAATCAGGGCCGACAGTTAAGGTATTTTGGGATTTGATTAATTTTTCCAGCCGTCTGATCTGACCTGTCTGTAAATACACTTCTGCGAGTAATACCCAGTCAATTTTAGTGCTATCGACAAACTTCTGAGAGATGATCAAATCATCAAGAAGTTTCCACTTTTTATGCTTTTTGCAGAACAGTATCAATTGCTCAAACATTTCCGGGTTTCCGGGAAACCTCATCAGCATGGATTTTAAGGTCTTCTCAAGATTTCCGTCTGAATCTGTGTATCCAAGCGGAAACATTGTCGAAAGGGGAAGGTACAGATAATTCTCCTCCAGTTTATCGATTCCATTCGTGGCCGGTTTTTTGATCCCCTTGAGAATATTCATCCAGATTGAAAACACTTCGAGTTGCATTTGTACCCTATGATTATCGGGTTTTACTCGCTTTATGATTGTTCCGGCTTTGTCGTAGTTTCCCAGCAAAAGATGTAACCGTATCTGTTCCATCCATACTTGATTGGAAACATCATTATCACCAATACCCTCCAGTGTTTTCAGAGCCTGACTCCATTGCCGCTGCCAACTTTGATAACGAGACACCAGCAGGCTCGTTTTTTCGTTTTTTGGAGGGTTTTTGGGCAGGACATAACGGCTCAACACCAATTTGTTGTAGTACAAATGAGTTTGAACCTGATCATCCTTTTGAGGAAGGGAAGCCCAAAGTTGGCTCGATTTGCGATAAAGCCTGTTATTCTGGAATAATAGAGCCGTCAGGATTTTTGAGGTCCGGGCTTTGTCAGTTTGAAATTCGAGATCGGATGGCAGGGTTTGGAGGCCGATTGAGTAACCGGACTCACAAATCAAGATGTTAAAAAGAACCAGGCTGATGCCTGCTGCTAATTTAAGAAAGGTGCAATGACAGTTAGTACCTGACAACAAATGCTCCGCTGAATTTTTCGTCTGCTCTTAATTTTGCCAGTTTTTTCCTGGCAACAGCTCTTGAGCTGTAAGGCCCAGCATAGATTTTTGTGTTGGAATAATCTTTTCTGACATGCTCCAGATTAAAGGTCACGTTCTTGCCCGGAAATATCTTTTCTATGTTGAACTTTATTTCCTTTGCCCTGTCCAAGGCGGGAAAAGATCCCATGCTGATACGATACCCATTGCTTTGTGATTTTATTGACGCTTTACCAGCCAACTTGTTTTTCGTGTTAATCTCACCGACAAAAAGGCTGGCCTCTCTATAAGTAAAGACCTGACTTGAAATCAGTTCAATGAAATCATATTTTTCACCACTGGAACGATGGAATACCGGTTCCCCGGTTCTTCGCAATGATTCCGTGAAATCCTCCTTGCAAACATCGTAGGTACAGGTTGCAACCTGAACCAAATACCTCCTTGCCGGAGGGGTCGGCCTTACCGGCGCCGGGACTGGTGGAGGAGGTTCAGCCTTGATGACCGGTGGTTGTATCGGGCTGGGTTCAGGAGCAGAAATATCAGTTTCCAGCTGAATAGTCTGTGGCATGGGCTCCGGCTCAATCGGCGGAAACATTTCATCCTGTCCGAAGGGCAGATACGGTCGCCATATATCCTGGGTGAAATAAGCTCCTACACCACCAAGAAGCAACAGCACGATTAAATACTTTAGCTTACCGCCTTTCTTTTTTTCTTTAGACTCTTCAGGTTTCTCTTTAGCAGGAGCAGCCTCTTCCGCAGCGGCAGGGGCTGCGGCCGCGGCGGCGGCTGGAGCAGGCTCTGAACCGCCTTCATCCATATCTTCGATGGAGGAAAGATCTTCAAAAAAGGAATCCAGTTCGCTGTCGCTATCATCCCCTCCTCCCCCGGAGTCGCCCCCGAGTTCGTCGTCCCCCATCATATCGTCTAGCTCTCCGGCAAAATCGTCACCACCCAGATCCAAATCATCATCTTCAAGATCTAAATCATCTTCTGCCATTTTTGCCTTATCTTAATAAAGTTAATTGGTTTTTTCACTTGTAACAGTATATTCTAAATCTTGCAATGCGTTCAAAGGGTTGGAAATTCTGGCTTTCTCCGGATGATTTATTGCGACAACCGGGAGATTCGATATAAACCTTTTAAGGTTAAGTCATCCACAACATCCTCAATGGTGTCCGAAACCGGCTGAATCAAGGTGGCAAGGCCCCCTGTGGCAATAACTTTCGGCTTGGCTCCCAATTCTTCAGTAATCTTTTGTACCATGGAATCCACCAGGCCTGCATACCCAAATACAATTCCGGACTGCATGCAATGGGCGGTGTTTTTCCCGATAACACTGGAAGGCCTGACCAGGTCGATTTTTGGAAGTTTAAATGCCTTGGCTGTCAATGCTTCCAATGACAGAACCAAACCAGTGGCTATCACCCCACCAAGATATTCTCCCTTGGCGGATATCACGTCAAAGGTTGTAGCCGTTCCAAAATCAATAATCACCAAAGGGCCGCCATATTCTTCATAACCGGCAGATGCATTTAGCAGTCGGTCTGCCCCTACTTCCTTGGGATTATCCATTTTAACCGGCATATCGGGAAAACAACTCAAATCCACCAAACGAGCCTCATGATCGGTAAGCGATCGCACAACGGCTTGGAATACCGAATCGAGAGGTGACACCACACTGCCCAGAATCGTGTTCTTTACTTCCCTCGGGTCCAGATCATGAATTCGAAACAGGTTTTTAACAGTAATCAGGTACTCATCACTGGTTTTTTTGATATCCGTACTTACCCGCCACAAATGCAATAATTCCGAGCCTTTATAAACACCCAACACGATATTAGTGTTTCCAATATCAATTACAAAAACCATTGTCGCTCTTCGCTGTTATAATTGTTTCTTGAATACGTCCATCCCAAACGCCTTTCTTTGGTAACGCCTTGCAATGCAAATACCATTCAAAATCCATGTTTTTTTAAAAACTCTTTAGTAATTGGTGCCTTACTACTATCCTTTGAGTCTTCAAATAACATCCGTTCTATATAACGAGCAATAACATCGGTTTCCAGATGAACGGTATCTCCTATACTTCTATCTTTTAATACAGTCTGCTCATAGGTATGCGGTATGACAGCCACGCGAAACCAACTGTCGGCTAAGCCCGCAATTGTCAGGCTGATGCCGTCTATGGTAATCGATCCCTTTTGAACAACATATTTCTTGATTTCCGCCGGCAATTCAAAATCTATTTCAAAGAACCCCCCCAATTCCCTGATGGCTTTTACTTTCGAGACACAATCAACATGTCCTTGCACGATATGTCCTCCGAGCCTGTCGTTCAGCTTGAGAGCCCTTTCCAGGTTCACCCTTGCGCCGGTCTTTTGATTTGCAAAGGTGGAATGCCTGATCGTTTCCGATGAGATTTCAAAAGTCACGTTTGCACTGTCGAACTTGACAACAGTAAGGCAGATACCGTTTACAGCCACACTGTCCCCCAGCTTCATATCATCCTGAATGGAGCGGCATTTGACCGAAAGGGCAACTTGGTTTTCGCCTATACTTGTCATGGTTGCGATGGTACCAATCTCTTCAATGATTCCGGTAAACATGTTAAATCCTTGCCTATCAAAATACTGCTAAGTAATCATAAAAACGGAGGTTATGGGCAAACTGCCTAGTGTAAAAATCCGGTCACTTTAAGGTCGGTCCCGATTCTCTCTACATTGTCGAAGGTAAGGGAAGGCACGTCCACTAGCTTTCTGATACCGCTATTCCCGCTCCAGGCAGGGGCATCGTTATCTCCTATGATTTTTCCCGCAATGTAAATCTGAAAACAATCCACCATTCCGGCTTTGATAAATGAGGAGATTAATTGGGCTCCACCTTCCACTAATAGGGAACAGATTCCCAGTTGATATAATTCAGCAAGTGATGACCTTATTGCCGGAGTTTCCTTGTCATCGATAACCAGGGTCACACCGGCATTTATCAGCTGGTTCCGAGTCTCAGGCCGGATATTAACTCCGGCGATAACGATTCTTTCCGTTTCTGTCTGTTGAAAAAAATGACTGCTAACCGGAATCTTACCTGTGGAGGAAAAAACGATCCGTCTTGGTTGCCGGGGAGACTCCGAAACCCTGTCTGTTAGTCTTGGATTATCG
>JANQLH010000331.1 GCA_028280735.1 SAR324 cluster bacterium
GTATTGCCACTGCCATGCTTGATTCTATCCCCATGGTGATTATTACCGGACAGGTTCGAACCTCCGTAATCGGCACCAATGCCTTTCAAGAGGTCAATACAATCGGAATCAGCCGACCGGTGACCAAACATAATTACCTGGTTAAAAAACTTGAAAACATTCCTCGCATAATAAAAGAGGCGTTCTATATTGCTCAAACCGGAAGGCCTGGACCAGTGCTGATCGATATTCCTGTGGATATTCAGACATCTTTTACGACCGCTAAGCTGGAAACAGAAACCATCCGTCTCGGGTATAAACCGGGTAAAAAGATCCTGGAGAAAGATATTAAACAAGCCTGGGCCATGATCAGACATTCAACCAGACCTCTAATCTATGCCGGGGGCGGCGTTGTCTTATCAAATGGTTCCGGGGAACTACTTAAGTTTGCTGAAACTACGGGCATCCCGGTGGCAACTACACTACTTGGTTTGGGGTGCATCCCGGAAGATCATCCTCTCTCTCTTGGTATGCTGGGAATGCACGGTCATTACACAGCCAACACGGCGATGGCCCGAACAGACCTGGTGATAGCCCTGGGGGCAAGGTTTGATGACCGGGTAACAGGCAAAGTTGAAGCCTTTCTGACACAGTCCAAGATCATTCATGTTGATATTGATCCCAGTGTGATCAGCAAAATTAAAGATGCGCATTTGGGCATTATAGGAAGTGCCAACGAAGCCCTGGTTAAGTTGAATAAAATTGCAAAAAAACTGGACCTTAAAGCCTGGCAAAATGAACTTGCTGAGACCACTAAAGAGCACCCTTTGGTAGATTACTCCGATAAGGAAATGAAGGAAAACTCTTTACGTCCCGAATATGTAGTCAAGGAGTTTTCAGATCAAACCAAAGGCAATGCAGTTGTGGTGACTGATGTCGGCCAACACCAGATGTTCGTGGCCCTTCATTATCAATTTAAAAATCCCCGTTCACAGCTTACTTCCGGAGGACTGGGCACCATGGGGTTTTGTTTGCCGGCAGCGATTGGAGCGGCCTTTTATGAGAGAAAAAGACCGGTAATAGCTTTCTCCGGGGATGGCGGATTCCAGATGAACATCCAGGAATTAGCGACCGTCAAGCGTTACAACCTGCCTTTGATTATAGTTGTCTTAAACAACAGCAACCTTGGAATGGTGAAACAATGGCAGGATTTTTTCTGGAAGAAGAGAAACTCATCCACTATTTTTGAAAACAATCCGGATTTTGTAAAAGTGGCAGAGGCCTACGGCATTGAAGGTTATCGCTGCGGTAAGAAAGAAGATGTTCCCAAGTTGGTGAAAAAGGCCTTAATGGCAAACGGGCCGATCCTGTTGGAATTCCTTATCGATAAGGATGCCTATGTGTATCCCATGATTCCTCCCAATGAGGATATCCGCAACATCATTGAGGGAGAGCAGCTATGAGACATGTGATTTCCATTGTTGTTGAAGATCAGTCAGGAGCTTTGGCCAGGATTGTGGAACTCTTTACCTCCAGAGGATATAATCTTGAATCGATTTGTTCCGGAGTGGCTGAAGAGGAGGATATTCATCGCCTGACTTTGGTGACCAGCGGAGATGATCGCAAAATCAGACACATCATCAGGTTACTGAACAATATCGTTTATGTAGTGAAGGTTACCCTCCTTAATCCGGCTGAAAGCATCAGTCAGGAACTGATGCTCATGAAACTGAAAATCAACCCGAAGATCAGAGGGCAGATCTTACAACTGGTTGAGGCTTTTGGCGGCACTGTAATAGAAATGAATACCGAAACTGTCAGTTTCCAGGTGATAGGAGACGCTTCCAAACTGGATGGTGTCACCAAGACTTTTCGGGAATTTAAAATTATTGAAATGGCCAGGACGGGGGAAGCAGCCATTCATAAATAAGAACCAGATTTTTCCGGTCGGATTTCCGACCCGTTTTTTAACCATCGAAACCAGAGAACGTTATGGCTTTACCAATATTTTATGACAAAGATGCAAACATGAGTCTGCTGGAAGGCAAGCAACTGGCCGTTATCGGTTACGGTAGCCAGGGGCATGCCCATTCGCAAAACTTAAAAGAATCCGGGTTAAACGTGGTCGTGGGACTTCGAGAAGGCTCTAAATCATGGCAGGTTGCTGAAAAAGACGGCTTGACAGTCAAAACAACTGCTGAAGCCGCTAAAATGGCGGATGTGATTATGATTCTGGCTCCGGATCAGCTCCAGGGAGACCTCTATGCCAAAGATATTGCCCCCAACCTCCAGGCAGGAAATGTTCTGGCATTCGGGCATGGTTTCAACATTCTCTACGAGCAGATCATTCCTCCGGAAGATGTTGATGTAATCATGATTGCTCCAAAAAGCCCCGGACATCTGGTAAGAAGAACATACACAGAAGGCAGCGGAACTCCTTGTTTGATAGCTGTGCACCAGGATGCTTCCGGGAAAGCACAGGATTATGCGTTGGCATGGGCTAAAGGAGTCGGTGGAACAAGAGCAGGTGTGATTCTAACTAATTTCCGTGATGAAACTGAAACAGACCTCTTTGGTGAGCAGGCAGTGCTTTGCGGTGGGGTCTCTGAACTGGTAAGAGCAGGATTTGAAACCTTGATGGATGCTGGTTATCCACCAGAGATCGCTTATTTTGAGTGTCTGCATGAACTAAAGCTGATCGTTGATTTGTTCTATGAAGGTGGTATCAACTACATGAACTACTCGGTTTCGGAAACAGCTGAATACGGAGGATTGGTTCGCGGACCTGAAGTAATTGGAGAAGAGTCCAGAAAAGCGATGAAAAACATCCTGAAAGAGATTCAGGAAGGAACCTTTGCTAAAAACTGGTTATTGGAAAACAAGGTTGGACAGCCTAATTTCAAAGGTCTGAGAAACCTTTCTGAAAACCATCCGATCGAAAAAGTCGGTGTGGAATTACGAAAAATGTTCTCCTGGAAAAAATAATGAAGGCAGATGCGCTAACCGTATCGGAACTGACTCAGGATATTAAACAACTGCTGGAATTGAATTACGGCAGAATCTGTGTGCTGGGTGAAGTATCCAACCTGGCTCAACCCAGCTCCGGGCACGTTTATTTTAATCTCAAGGACGACAGTTCACAGATCGCGGCAGTTATGTTTCGATCTTCGGTTCAGCGCAGTCGCTTTCAATTGGATAACGGACAGGAATTTCTGGTTTTTGGCAGAATTACTGTCTATGAACCCAGGGGAACATACCAAATTATTGTCGACAGAGTCGAACCGTTTGGTCTTGGCGCTTTACAGCTTGCTTTTGAGCAACTTAAAGAAAAACTCGCCGGTGAGGGTTTGTTTGCACCTGAAAATAAGAAGGACATTCCCTATATTCCTGCCAGTATTGGTATTGTCACCTCTCCAACCGGTGCCGCTATTCAGGACATTCTCAAAATTTTGGACCGACGTTTTCCCGGAATACCTGTCATAATTAATCCTGTTTCCGTACAGGGAGATACTGCAGCGTTGGAAATCGCGCAAGCTATTCGACAATTCAATCAGTTGAAATCGGTAGATGTCATGATTGTGGGTCGGGGTGGAGGTTCCCTGGAAGATTTGTGGGCGTTCAACGAAGAACCTGTTGCCAGGGCGATAGCTGCTTCGAAGATACCGATTATCAGTGCTGTCGGACATGAAACCGATTTCACCATCTCTGATCTGGTCGCTGATGTAAGGGCTCCAACACCATCCGCAGCAGCAGAGGTGGCAGTTCCCCTAAAAGAGGATTTGAAAGAAAGACTGGCAGCAACCAAAGAAAGGCTACAGGAATTGGTTGAACGAAAATTCAGTTCCTTAAACGAAAGATTTGAGTATTTAAAAAAGAGATTGCGATCGCCGGAAACAGTGATTCAAACAAATCTGCTTAAGTTGGATGAGCTGTGTCTGAGATTGAACCAGGTTACGGAGAATAAACGACTTGCTTCACGGGGCAAACTTGAAAACCTGATCCAACGTTTGTCATTTCAATCCCCTGAAACAACTATAGAAAAATACAATCGATCCCTAAACGAATTAGGGTATCGTCTGGATACAGCAACCAGCCGGATCATAACCCGGAAGAAAAACCGGTTTGCCGAACTAACCCATGTATTGGATTCTTTAAGTCCTTTATCTACGATGAATCGTGGTTATGGTGTCCTGACAAGACCCACGGGAAAGCTGATAACATCAATCAAGCAGGTTAAGAAAGATTCCCGGTTGAATATTAGAGTGAGTGACGGTACTATCGAAGCCTTAACCGAAAAGGTCTACCCAAACGAAAACGAATCAAAGAGCTGAAGAATGGCTAAAAATATTACAGCGAGAAGTAAAAATTTTCCTCAATGGTATCAAGACGTCATTGCCGCCGGACAACTGGCAGATCATGCACCTGTCAAGGGATGTATGGTTGTTCGACCCGATGGTTACGCAATCTGGGAAGCAATGCAACAAGCTTTGGACACTATGTTTAAAGAGACAGGGCATGTTAATGCTTACTTTCCATTGTTGATCCCGGAGAATTTTATCACCAAAGAGGCTGATCATGTAGAAGGATTTGCACCGGAACTTGCTGTTGTAACCCAGGCAGGCGGTAAGGAACTGGAAGAGAAACTCGTTGTCAGGCCAACTTCAGAAACAGTGATTGGCCATATGTATGCCAACTGGATTCAAAGTTACAGAGATCTGCCGATTCTGATCAACCAATGGTGCAGCGTCATGCGCTGGGAAAAAAGAACCCGTCTTTTTTTAAGAACATCGGAGTTTTTATGGCAGGAAGGGCATACAGCCCATGAAACAGCCGATGAAGCCCAGGAAGAAACCCTGCAAATGCTGGAGATTTATCGTAAATTTCTGGAAGAAACTTGCGCTATTCCTGTCATCATCGGTGAAAAACCCGAACATGAAAAATTTCCGGGGGCTATTACGACCTACACCCTGGAAGCGATGATGCAGGATAAAAAAGCTTTGCAATCAGGTACATCACATAACCTCGGGCAAAATTTTGCCAAAGCTTTTGAAATTCAATATCTCAATCGCGAGAATCAGATGGATTTCGTCTGGACAACAAGCTGGGGACTTTCAACCAGGGCGATTGGCGGTTTGATTATGACTCATGGTGATGATGACGGCCTGATTATTCCTCCAAGATTGGCGCCAACCCAGGTTGTGATTGTGCCAATCTTTAAATCCGATGAAGAAAAGGCAAGCGTCCTGGAACATGCTGATAAAATAGCTGACCAACTAAAAGCAACCCTGGGAAGACTGAAAGTCAAAGTGGATGATCGCGAAAACATGCGACCCGGCGATAAGTTTTTCACCTGGATTCAAAAAGGTGTGCCTTTAAGAATTGAAGTTGGACCAAAAGATGTGGCCAAGCAGGGTGGTATGATTGTCAGAAGGGACAATCGAGAAAAGCAGCCCTGCCATATTGATGACATGGTTTCGACGGTGCAAACCATATTGGAAACCATGCAGGAAAGTCTCTACCAGAGAGCCCTGAACTTCCAGAAGGAAAACACCCACACGGTGGATTCTTATGATGAATTCAAATCAGTGCTCAAGGATAAAGGGGGCTTCATTCTCGCCCATTGGGATGGTACAAACGAAACAGCGGATAAGATCCAGAAGGAAACAAAAGCGACCATAAGAGTGCTGCCCGGCGACGGAGATAAGTCAGAAGGCAAATGTATAGTCACCGGTCAACCTTCAAAACAAAGAGTTGTCTTCGCAATAGCATATTAAGGTTTGCAGTAGTTCGTAAGGTGAACCAAGCGTAACAAGGTAGGATGGGTAAGGTGATGACCTTAGATGATGTCAAATCGCGCAATAATTTTAAATGTCTCAAAAAACTTAACTCAAGCAAGCTTACCCATCAAGTAATGTTACGAACCGCCAAATGCTAGCAACCATCATCCTATAGCCAATATTCAATTGACAAGCCGTACCTCATTATCTAGTCTGGAAGTTATAACACCGAGGCGTAGCGCAGTCCGGTAGCGCACATGTCTGGGGGACATGTGGTCGCTGGTTCAAATCCAGTCGCCTCGACCATTCAAGAAGGGCATTCAAGGAATCTTGGATGCCCTTTTCTATTTGAACCCATCCAATGCCACTTCAAAAGCGGGAGTAGCTCAGTTGGTAGAGCATCAGCTTCCCAAGCTGAGGGCCGCGGGTTCGATCCCCGTCTTCCGCTCCAATTCACCGCATCTCGCAGGATTTGATTTTAATTCCAGCAATATACTAAAGTTTCACTATCATTCGTACTCTCAAACTTCCAACTATGAAGCGAAAATGGAATTTTCGAAGAAAGAGACGAAGAAGATATTGGAAACGGCAAAAAACTTTTTGAACTAATAGAAAAAGCCGAACTTCACAGATTAGAAGAGTTACTTCGATTTTACAGCTACCAGACCTTGGCATTCATCAGCGAATCTATGCATTTGCTTTTAAGGTGGGCTAATTCTCGCGGGATGTATACATAGTAAAACATATTGTCACCCATTTCGATAGCTTCCTGTTTAGTCAACGATGCAACTGTTTTAAATGAAGTTGCATTACCTTGTAAAAAAACATAAACTTCTTCGGGCCGTAAGTAGTATATAGAGGGTTTGACTGTTACTGTTAAAACCTGATCCAGCAAGTTAGCATCTTCAATATCATCCTTTAGTAAGTCTTTATATTGCGCAAAGATTTTGCCCTTTTGACTAGTGTTTTTCCCATCGAAAATTACATTATATTCAGCTTGAGTTTTCCATAAGGGCACTCGACTTGGCTTACGAGATAATAGTTCAGATATAGCAGGTATATCGTTGACTGCATTTTTTACAAGGGACATTAAATCGCCATCCGTGGGCAAATAAAACTTTAAGCCGTTAACGGCAACTGGGTTGGAAAAAGCTTCTTCTGAAAAGATCGCTTTCTTTAAAGCGTCTTTATCATCTTCGGGAGCGTAGCATTCCAGTGTCTTTTCTACTGACTCTTTAAGTATTTCTTGAAAATAAACAGCGATGTGGTGCTTGTGGACCCAATAATTTAAAAAGTTTCGACCATCAATGACATTTTGAATAACACTTAGCGCGGATTTGTTGTAGACGGGATAAAGCAGATTTTGCTGCCGTTTAGCTAGTCTAAGTGAACTAACTAATCTGCGATCATCAATAGTAACATTTTTCGCTCCTGAAGCCCAGGTGTCACGCATTATGTAGTCAAGCTTGTCAAGGTCAATTGCAGGACCGTTAATAAGGTTAATCAGACAATTTTCAACTTGATTACGAATAGAATCTACATCTTCGTGGGTTATTCCGGTAATCATTCTTGCGACAAGAACAGGGCTAATGCCGGCCCCTGCATGTGTTGATTCCTGCAGTTCGTGATATTCGCTTTTGTAGTGTTTCAAAAATACCGCGGCACTAAATATCTCATGCCCTTTTGGTTCTCCTCCAGACGCTGCTTGGTTTGCATAGTTTTCTTTAAATTCATTGTCGACATGCTCGAATAAAAACTCGGTCCCGTTCCCGAACTGTAAATAAAAATCTTCGAAAGTGTGCGAAAAAGGGGAGTGGGCACAATCGTGCATTAATGCTGCAATTTCAAAGGCAGTTTTGTACTCCTCCAATTTGACTCCGTTGAGAAGATCTTTGTCTGTGTTTTTGACTAAAAATCTAAACGTTTGTCTTGCAAGGTGAAAAACTCCTAAAGAATGTACAAAACGGCTGTGATGGGCAGAGGGGTAAAGCGGTTTCATTGAAGTCTGCTCAATACTTCGTAATCTTTGGAAGATTGGGGTATCTACGAATAATTGGCAGATCAATTGAGGAATTTCTATGTATCCATGTACAGGGCAGCGTATTATTTTTTCTTTTTCAGCCATAAATTGCTAAGCAACTAAATGACGACTCACAGTGTTTTCAATTTTTGATTTTATTTCATCTGGAATTTGTGAAGTAAATCGGTTTGGTATGTAGTCAGAGTCATAAAACTGCTGTGTATTCTCTCCTCTTGAAAACTTACCATCACTCTTGACAAACAATTTGGGTTCAAGATTTGTTGCTTCAAAAAGAGAAGCCCTCGTATAGTCAATCCAGATTTCAGGGTATGTATTATTTACATCGTTCCTTATTGCTAAAACCTTATCAGTTTCGATTTCGTTGATTCTCAGAAGAATCATGCCTAAGAAACTATCAGTACCAATAGAAAAACTCATTATAATCCCTCCCAGAATTACACGGCGATTGAATCAATAATTGACATTAAACTAATAACATTGCGAAAAATGTGTCAACTGGAATACTACGAATCCGGCATATCAAATCAGATAAAATATAATCTGAACGTTTCCTTTATAATAATGACTTATGCTAGAAGAATTCACAAGAACTGGCCTTGTCAGCGCAATCACGAAAATTAACCCCTAACGCAAATAAGTCCCGGGGTCATCTCGGGGTCAGGCTTGCGTTCTTGCGTTAAAACCTTTAAGCATCTAAAAACATTTGAGTTGTTAGTATTGCTATTTTAGTTTTTCTGTCGGTAATTGCTCCTTTCTTGTCTTACTTCCGTAGGGTGCCATTAGCGCTTACCTGTGATTAGCGAGGCAAAGACAATGAGATTTGTTTCTGCGAGTAGTCAATACTTACGTTAAAAGAGCTCAAGACATCATTGTCAATGAAGCCATTTATACCAAGATCCTCTTTAAAGTCTCCAAATTCAATATTAAAACTATCCAGTTTGGTACCATCAATATCTATTGCATCAATCTCTTGCGACACGACTTCCTGAGTGCCACCGCCTATTCCGTACAACCGTTTTATTTCTGTTGGATTATTGTAGTTAAATTCAACGAGGTCTATGTCGATTGCACTAGTTGCAGAGCCTGTATCCAAAATACAGTCATCGATTTTAAGCCATTTGCCTTCATATTTAATTTCAAATGAAACCCAAATCAACCCTTGTTCCCATTTGAATTTCATTTGATGATTCCCTTAAAAGGAACATTTTCCACTATAAATTCCAAAGGTGTAGAAGGCAATGAATACAATACATTCATCCCTTTCTGCTTATATTCCTTATAAGCCTTTCTGATCTCTTTATCGTTATCACTAACTTTCAGAATACTTCCGGCAACTATTTTGAATTTGGTATCAGAGATTTTTTCTTCAACGAGATCCCCAAGCAAGATAAATTTTTCAGGATACTGTTGTCGTATGTCTGTCCATTTCATTTGATTATCTCATTTCATTAGGGAGTTTAGAGTTCAGTGAGTTCGAATGGGGAAAGAATTATTCACATTATAAATATCTAAATTGAAAGCTACAATCGGAAATTATTGTAGGCAATTCTGGCAGAATGTTAATTGCAAAGGGCTGGAGGATGTTGATTAGACTTGTTTATGTCCCAGGGGTCAGGCTTGCGTTCTTGCGTTAAAACCTTTAAGCATCTAAAAACATTTGAGTTGTTAGTAATGCTATTATTGCTTTTCTATTGGTAACTGTTCCTTTCTTGTCTTGCTTCCGTAGGGTGCTATTAGCGCCATTCCATATGATGAAGCTGCAGGTTCAAAAGCAAAGCGATATGTCCCTTGGTGGGCGTAATAAAATTTGTTTGACTGAAGAAGTCGTTCTGCCTATAGGACTTAATCTAATTATCAGATTTATAAGGCTATTTAGCCATTTGATTTGTTTGATTGGAAAACTTCAAATCCAGTCTCTGATGTTAAAATAATATCACAAACCTGCACGGTTTAAGACGAAATAAACAATTAGAGCTGATATTCTTTAATACATTGGGGTGGTAGCTGTACCCGTTCAGTTTTATTGACTTCACAAGAAGTGTTGATTACAACATTACGCAAAGGAGAATTACCGGTTTAAATGAAACCGCCGATTCCCTCTTTATTTGAAGACTTCCCGCAGTATTTGAAAGCAGATTCCCGCATTCTTTGAAAAATCCCCGGATTATTTGAGCTAACACATTGTAATAATAGTGTTATTACCTTGACAATTAGAAGATTTCAGAGGATGCTATCTTGACATGATTGGGCGAAACCACTGATGCCTTTTCTTTGGCAGCAGCGATTAATGCTCCTCTCGCCAAATGGTTCGCTTTTCTGAATAGGCCTCCGGATCCCTGGAAGATTGCGGCATGTGCCGATTCCGAAAAGAGGTCGGTTTTCGTCCCTGCTATTTCCAGATGGTGCACAAGGTATTTCCTCATATCTTCCTTCCCGACGGCGTCGAGGTGGGTACGTGCCACTACTCTTGAAGCAAGCGGCCCCGACTTTCTGAACTTCAGTTTGTCGACCAGGTAGTTCTGCCCGATCAGTACAATCGGCAGCCATGGTTTTGAATCGAAATCGAATTGTGTGATGGTATGCAACTCCACAAACACGTCCAATTTCAAC
>JANQLH010000378.1 GCA_028280735.1 SAR324 cluster bacterium
CTGGAAAACCTCTCCGGTTACGATCTTTCTTCAGTCAGGGTGCATTACAATTCCCCCAAACCACAACAAATAGGCGCCCTGGCCTACACTCAAGGCACCGATATCCACGTCGGCCCGGGTCAACAAAAACACCTCCCCCACGAAGGCTGGCATGTAGTGCAACAGATGCAGGGGCGAGTTAAACCCAACATACAGAAAAAGTGCATTGGCATAAATAACGATGATAGATTGGAGAATGAATCAGATAGTATGGGATCAAAAGCGTTTTACGGAGAGGTGCCATCCAAAATACCGCAGGGGAATCAATACAAGCGGCAACACCAAGTAATCCAGTTATTTACGGAAGAAGAAGTCCGCATAAAAGCGTATGAAATCTGGCTGGAAAAAGGTAGTCCTGAAAACCAATCCAACGAGCAGAGAGAAGCAGATTATTTAAAGGCCAGAAATGAATTTCTTGAAATTGAGAGAAAAGCCGGTGAAATATCATCAGGTGACGCACAAGCAGACTTTTTTAAGGCTGAGCGTGAGTTTTATGGTACTTCGGGATTAATTTCCAGGCACGCTCGGAATCCTCACAGCAACTTTGAAGCAGTCGTCAAAGGGTCTACAGAAGGACAATTGCATGCCTTACGCAGTAATAACGATTTCATAGATCAGATGAAGAACGCATTAACAAATGAAAGATTTGCCTACCTGGCAGCATCAATGATGTTGAAATTCGCATATGTCGAAAATGCACGAGACGAAGCACTTCGTCTAATGACCACTCAGCTCCACGACAAAACTACCGCCAAGTCGATGCTCAACAGTAATGCCATCACTGTCATTGTACCGAAAGACAGGCAGATGACTCAACTCGCTGAATTCAATACACTGAAAGATAAACAAACATTCGACGGACGCTGGTGGGCTCATGTGCGGGGAGTAGGCGGAGTTGATGTGAGTGGAAATCACTACATCGCAATCACGGAAGAAAATTTGTTAGGAGGTGCCCCAGATCCATCTGTCTACGATCCAGTCCAAACCGATGGTGTACCTGCCGGAACCCCAGGATCCGGATATACTGCCGGATATTCCACTACTACCCATGAGTTTGCCCACGGCTTGCACTTATATGCCTTAACTCCAATTGATAAACAAACAATCACAGATAAATATAACGCAAAAATTACAGCCACAAATGCCGGAAACCAAGCTGTCCTGAACAACTGGGTTGATGGCCCGCGTATAAGTCCAACCATGCCGGCAAACTGGGCAGGATCCGGTTGGAATCAAAACTCGTGGCAAACTCAAATTATCAACGGTCCTCTTGCCGACAGAAAGCGATATGAATGTTATGCTGCTCAAAATAAAAAAGAATATTTTGCACAACTAACCAATTGTTATTTAGGTACAAATACCGGGATTGACCCTACTACCAGGGAACATCGTAATAATGGCAGATCATGGATTAAAGCCAATGAAGATCCCGCTATTCTGAAACTTCTTGACAGGCTATATGGCGAAAAGAAAGTTAATGAAACACAAGCCGGTGGAAATTTAAAGCCTGGGGGTAGGCTGACCAATCCGCCTATTCCGTTAAAGGATAAAACATGAATAAAAACCAAGCTCCACACGAGATACGTCGCTGCAAAATCTTTAAGAACAAAAAACTGGTCTTGGAAATTGAAGATGTACCAGGGAAGCTGCATTCTTCAGCTTCACCCCCCTCTTCCGCCACTCCTCCTTCCCCGCCAAACCAAGCAGCAACAGACAGACATCCTTTTTTAAGCGGTTTCGCATATGATGCGGTCAGCGAACATGAGTTGCTTAAACTGTTGGAGGTATCGCCAAACTTTGATACCTATTTGATAAATTTAACTAACGCAGGATTCGATGTGATCGACATTAGGGGACGTAGTTGAAATGTTGACATTTGTGAAGGGGTCAGGCATCACGGCTCATCCTTCGACGCCAAGATGAAGTAAAGCTGCCAATCCAGTTTTCTACTCCCTCTTATTCTCCCGGCAATTAGCAGGAACAGGTGGTTATAGGTTAAAAACTCGCAATTTTTTCTGACAGTTTTTTTGAGTCAACGCTTTTAGTTTTCAACTCGATTAGCCAACCACTCAATTTGAAAAATCCTAAGCCGCAAGCCTTTCACCTTTTCATCAACTCAAATATAGAAAATGTCCCTGTCGGCAATAAAAATTTCAGACCCGATCGATCACCCTGGAAATCGCTGTTGAAATTATTTTGAAACAAAGTGAATCAAATAAAAGAAATGACAACATCCCTATCAATCAATGACCAAAGCAACCCGGTCGCTTACCCGAAAATGAGAAAATAGATATTCATTGACATCCTGTTACACTACTCCCATAATTCCCCCAACTATTTGCTCGACTCAGGAGATCCAGGTTCCGACTGATAGGTGGATATCCCAACTCAACCAAAACAAGAGTAAAGGTTGGATAGCACTTTGATTTGGCTGGTTTTCAGGCCGATTTTAGACACTCTCAATCATATAGGATGGTATGAAACTTAATTTCCCTTTTAAAACAGCAGATCATAGCAAGTGGCTCAATGCATCAGATCAATATGCGTTAAGCCAGTCAAAATCAGGAGGATGGTATCCGGTAGCAAAAAACGGTTTCTGGCACGGGGGAACGCATATAGACGGCAATCGCCCGGTTCATGCTGTCGCCGAAGGTGAACTGATCGCC
>JANQLH010000431.1 GCA_028280735.1 SAR324 cluster bacterium
AGAAGTAAATAATGACGTCATCATAACGGCAGGCTCCGTTTGAAATTAAAATTTTACACACGTGCTATTGAAATTGACTTTTCATCCAAACCATCAAGAGATTTCATAGCTTTTTGTGAAGCTTCGTAAGAGCGGTTTACAGCAATCATCTTCACCATCTCCTGCACGGCTTCTACATTGGATCCTTCCAATACACCTTGATGAATAACGGGTCTTTCGATATCAATTGGTTTTTGTCGATCACTTCCGGGTACCCAGTAAGAGTTTCCCATTTTAGTCAAGCGATCCGGCTCTTGAAAATTAACTATCTTCAGGAAGTCTATCTCTTCTCCATCCACAATGGCTGAACCATCCTGGCCCACAGCAAACTCTTCGCCTTCAATTTTCAAAGGACCATTTTTTCCCAGTACCCTGTGGCCCGAATTCGTAATCAAAAATCCCTCACCATCCTTGAGAAATTGGCCGTTTCTTGTATATCTGATTCCGGCTGGTGTATCGACAACAAAAAAGCCTTCCGATTGAATAGCAAGGTCCAGTGGATTTTGCGTATGTTTGAAAGAACCTTGCTCCATGGATGGTGCAACATGATCCGGTTTTACAAATGAGGTGCCTCCCCGGTGAAAAGGAGAAATAAATTCTTCATGGGCAAACATTTCTTCTTCAGATTCCAAATCCTGCCCCATGAATTGAGTATAATATTCCCTGAATAGAACCTCATCTGCCTTAAATCCTGTGGTATTAACATTTGCCAGATTATTGGATACCGAATCCATCTGACGTTGTTGACCTTTCATTGCTGAAACCAAGGAGTATATCGAATCCATATTCTTCCTGTAAGACTTTGATATAATAACTCAAAGGAATAACTCATTTAATCCCTGGTTAATCGAAAACTCGAGCTGTACACCAGGTTCCTTTTGATTTTCGAAAGTTAAATGCAGAGGTTATGCCAGCTAAGAAACCAGCTTTGTTGGTGTGGGGGGAAAGCCGCGGTATTTCAGTTGTCAACACTTTTGACAGTTTCTTATAGATATCTTATTAAACAATCGTACCAGGTTTGTTTTATCGTATAGCTTTTCTACCAAAGTTCCCTCACCAAATTGAGTTCAAGGTAGAGGATGACATTATCCCACAATTACGATACTAATATAAAAAGAACCCCTACGAAAAAAGACAAGCCTCATGCGACTGTTGAACTAACCTTAGATATATCCTGACAATCCGCAGTCATCGATACTTGATATTTAATAAACCATACCAATCATCTCCGGATTGTTTAATGTGGAATATAGGGTAAATATGAGATATAATCAGTCTTAATGAGCAATCTTGATTCCAAAACATGTAAAATTAAGACAGAAAGAAGATTGATTTTTTTTCACTTCAAGTCAGGGATGTTTCCCGATGTTAGACAAAAAGAACATAAGCGTTTTATCGATCGACGACGAAGCCCTCATCCGTGAAAGCATAACCGATTACCTGGAAGATAGCGGCTATCGGGTGCTTCAAGCTGAAAACGGAAAGCAGGGCCTGGATATCTTCCGTCGAGAAATCCCCGATATTATCCTTGTCGACCTTAGAATGCCGGAAATCGATGGTTTGGATGTTTTAACATCTGTTACCAAAGAATCACCCGGAACTCCTGTAATTGTCGTGTCCGGAACCGGTGTTATTCAAGATGTCATCGATGCTTTACGTCTTGGAGCGTGGGATTACCTGGTAAAACCGATCAGCGATTTAGCGGTTCTGGAACACGCTGTCGTCAAATGCCTGGAAAGAGCCCAGCTGCTGAAAGAAAATCAGCTTTACCGCGAACATTTGGAAGAAGAAGTAAAAAACCGCACAGCTGACCTTGAACACAGAACCGAAGAATTGTTAAAGGCCAAGGAAACCGCTGAAGAAGCAAACCTGGCTAAAAGCCGTTTTCTCACGACCATGAGCCATGAACTCAGAACGCCTATGAACGGTGTTTTAGGCATGGCACAACTTGCCTTGCTGACAGATCTCACAGATCAACAAAGATATTACCTTGAAATTATTTCTCAGTCAGGAAGAGCATTAATGGATATCCTTAATGAGATCCTAGACCTTTCTCGAATCGAAGCCAACAAGATTGAACTGGAAGAGATCGAGTTTAACCTGGGAGAGAGCCTGGAAAGCATCATCCGTCTGTTTTCCGGTTCAGCGGATGCCAAGGGCTTATCCTTGAACTGTCGTATACCGATTCATATTCCCGTGGAACTGGTTGGTGATCCTATTCGCTTGAACCAGGTCCTGTCGAACTTGATCGCCAACGCTTTAAAGTTCACGGAAAAAGGTGAGATATCCATTACCATCAACAAACTAAAAGAAAGTGATGAATCCGTTGATCTGTTTTTTGGAGTTTCCGATACCGGTATCGGGATATCCCAGGAAAAACTGGATGTGATCTTTCAACCGTTTTCCCAAGTCGATAATTCAACAACCCGAAAATATGGTGGTACCGGCCTGGGTTTAACAATTGTCAAAAGCCTCGTCGAGTTAATGGGTGGTATGATCAGTGTTGAAAGTGAAGTAGGGGCAGGTTCTACTTTTTGGGTTACCCTGCCTTACAAAAAGCAGAAAAACATTAAAGCTTCCTCCCTCTCCACACCTGATCTCACTGGTTATCGTACGCTGATCATTATCAACCATGCTGTGAGCAAGGAGTTTATCAGAAAACAGATCAAGCAATGGAAAGCAAACGTAGCCTTTGCCATGACCGGTGTTGAAGGACTGGATATGGTTCGCAAAGCTAATTCAAACGGCAGTCCTTATCATTGCGTTATCGCCGATTATCAACTGCCGGATATGAATGGCCTCAAATTGATTGAGCTCATTGAAAAAGAGGATTTGATTCCTCTATCGAAGATGATTATTATTACTTCAATCCAGTTTGATGATGTAAGGAAGAAATCGGTCAAAAAAGGAATAAAGCATTGTTTGTTAAAGCCAATCGTCCAGGCAACCGTATTACTGAAGGCCTTACTGGATGTTTTACAAATTGAAGAATCAACCCCGGAAGAAGCAAGTACGGAAGATGAGTTGATCGAAGCAGACCAAAATCATGAGCTTTTGATTGTGGAAGATGACCCTGTAAACCAACAGGTCATTGTGGGTATGTTAGAGAAATTGGGCTTTAAGGTAGATATCGCTTCAGATGGAAAAGAAGCCTTGAGTGCCTGTAAGAATAAATCCTATAGTATGATTTTTATGGATTGCTTGATGCCGGAAATGGACGGATTTGAAGCGACTTGTGAGATCAGAAATATGGAGAAAAGCGGTGAATTAACCGGCCATATTCCCATTATCGCTTTCACTGCGAAGGCAATGAAAGGGGATAGGGAGTTGTGCCTAGTAGCCGGAATGGATGATTATCTGACCAAACCCATTAAGCTGGAAGATCTTCAAAAAGTCACTGCAAAATATCTATAATTGTCAACCTTATCATGTAATATTATTTCAAAGCCCCCCCAAGAAGGATCGAGTTGAGATGACAAGTAAGGTAATCCAAAACAGGGACCTGTTGCTGGAGATTGCAGAGCGAAAAAGCAGATTGTTGCGAAGTGTTATCGATCAGTTTGATCACATTGAAACCAATCCTGTTTTTGTCGAAGAGATTCAAGAAGCGTATTTGGAGTTGGATGCGGCTGAATCAGGAATGTTAAGTGAAAGAGAAATGACAATCGAATGTCCGGGTTGTGGATACGAATGTAATCAAATTCATAGCTATTGTATGGCGTGCGGGACCAAACTCACTGATCACGGTGATCCGATGGATGCTTAAGAAAAGGGCGCATTCACAGCGCCCTGTGCCTTCATGATCTTGTCTGCCTTATCTTTGTAAATTCCAATACATTTTTCTCATTCATTGACAGTTGGAATGCTCCCTCCATATTAGGATTTTGTAGCAGAACTTTGGAAAATGGTTTAATTACTAAGCGGCCAAAAGCATTTTTTAAAGGTCGTGCACCATATTTTTCATCAAATCCGGAAGCAATTATTTTATCTTTAAACCGATCGTCCAACTCTATAGTAATACCTTTACTGCTGAGTTTAACGTTCAACTCTTTCAGTTCCCTCGCCAAAATTGCATAAATGATTTCTTTGTTTAAAGAGTTGAAGTAAAGAACGGCATCAAGCCTTCCGATCAACTCGGGTTTTAAATAGGTTTCATGATCCTTCAGGTTCGAAGTACAAAATATCACCGTGTTTTTAAAGTTCACGGTTCTGCCGTGCGTGTCAGTTAAGCGCCCATCGTCGAGAATTTGGAGCATAATATCAGCAAAATCGATATGGGCTTTTTCAATTTCATCAAAAAGAATCACACTGTAAGGATTGTGACGAACCGCTTCGGTTAAAATGCCTCCTTTTTCATAGCCAATATAACCTGGAGGTGCGCCGATCAGCTTAGCTACAGAGTGACTTTCGCTATATTCACTCAAATCGATGCGAATCATGTGCTTCTCATTTCCGAAAAGGAACTGGGCCAGTGATTTTGCCGTTTCTGTTTTACCGACACCTGAAGGTCCCATTAGCAGAAAGCTGCCCAGGGGTCTTGATTGATCCGATAGACCGGCATGAGCTGCAATCAGGGTATCCGATATTTCAACAAGAGATTCTTTTTGACCCAGTACCCTGCTTGTCAAATAAGATTCCAACTCAAGCAGATTTTCCTGTTGTGTTCTTAAGATTCGCTCCACCGGAACGCCGGTTGATCTGGCAATAACCTCTCCTATGTTCTGCTTGCTTAGCTTCCAGGAAATATCAAAATCAGCCAGTTCCGTTTCCAAATCCGGTATTTCTCCGTATTTAATCCTGGAGGCAGCTTCAAAATCACCCTCGGTTTCCGCTTTCTGCAATTGAAAATGGGCCTTATCGAGTTGCTGCTTCAATTGTGAGACACGCTTTAAGTCCAGGACTTTACTGTCCCATTTACTCTTTCTTTCACTAAATTGATTTTCCAGGTCTTGAATTTCTTCCACTAAGGCTTTGTCATTTGGATTTGCTTTAGCAAGGATTTTTTTACTTCGAATAGATGCCTCCAACTCTTCCAATTCGGGAGGAAGTGAGTCGGCACTTAATTTAAGACCTGCGGCGGCTTCATCAATAATATCTATCGCCTTATCAGGCAAAAACCTGTCTGAAATAAACTGATCCGAGAGGTAGACTGCGGCAACGATAGCATCTTCCGTGATATCAATGCTGTGATGAATTTCGAGTTTTTCTTTCAAACCGATCAGTATTTGAATGGTGTCCTCTTTTGACGGCTCCGCCACCTGTACCTGGTGAAATCGGCGTTCTAGGGCCGAATCAGACTCAATGTATTTTTTATACTCTTCCTGGGTTGTCGCACCGATGCAGTTGAGCTCCCCTCTTGATAATGCGGGTTTCAATAAATTGGCCGCATCCATGGCCCCTTCCGTCTTTCCGGCCCCAATCAACAAGTGAATTTCATCAATAAAGATAATCGCCTCCCTGCCTTTGGCTTTGATGAACCGTATCAACTGATCAACTCGCTCTTCAAACTCACCGCGATATTTGGTGCCGGCCATCAATGCGCCTATATTTAAAGCATAAATGGTTTTCCCTAAAATAATATCGGGAACCTGGTTTTTTTGAATCAATCCGGCAAGGCCTTCGACAATGGCTGTTTTGCCAACACCGGGAGAACCGACGAGAACAGGATTGTTTTTAGTTCGACGACACAAAATCTCCTGCACCCTGCGAATCTCTGTTGACCTTCCAATTACCGGATCAAGCTTACCCTGATCCGCCAAATCATTTAAATTTTCCAAAAACTCCGGAACCTCGTTCTCTTCCTCTTCAGGGACCTCAATTGAAAGCTGGGGGAAGAACTTACTCAAATGACGCAAAAGATCCGCTTCCGTAACCAGGTCACGACCAGCTTGGATTGCATCTGACGAGGACAGGGTAAACCATTCGGACAGTTTAGGTGATGGACGAATTTCCGCCAGTGAAACGCTGTCCAGGACAGGAAGTTGATCCAATAAGCCTTTTAGTACCTTGAGTTCTCCTTTTAGGTGTTTGGCAGAAACAGTGGATGGATTTTTAATTAATCCCCACAACAAATGATATTCTGTTAGTTCGCTGTGTTTGCGCTTTAGGGCTTCCGCTTGAGCAAGTTCAACAGAAGCAATAACATTGGAATCAAAATTATTCATAACTCACTCCTTAATCCAATACTTACGGGTATTAATCAACTAAATATATTCGCAATTATTTAACATTTATTAATCTAAAACCGGATTCACATCTAATGAATCATATTTGACAGGTTGCAAATTGAGTACCAATAATATTTATCTTTACTTTTCAGTTATTTGGGATATTCAATAGT
Source organism: SAR324 cluster bacterium (assembly GCA_028280735.1). Taxonomy (GTDB): domain Bacteria; phylum SAR324; class SAR324; order XYD2-FULL-50-16; family XYD2-FULL-50-16; genus JAHJTV01. The sequence continues at coordinate 6,380 of JANQLH010000431.1, forward strand.
GGGTCAAAATGGAACCGGATAAGCGAAAGCCTGTCCAAACTGGCTGCCGGCAGTGTTATCTTGATCACTCAACGGGGGAACATTCTTGAATTGAGATTTGTGCATATGCTATAAACCAATTATATTTTAAGGATAGCGGATAAACTGATTCATCTGCTACAGGTGTAACACAGCATATTGAAACTATCTACATGAGTTCAATTTAGATAAAACAGGCGGAATATAAAGGAGATTTCATCATGGAGTTGGTTAAGGAGGAACTGGAAAACTTTGTGGATCATCTTTGGGAACAATCAATTATTCCAAAACTTTGTGAATACATTAAGATTCCCAACGTTGCTCCTTCATTTGACAATAATTGGCAAGCTAACGGTTTTATAGAAGAAGCAGTGCAATTGGCAGTCGACTGGATTCTACAACTCGGAATTGAGGGAATGGAACTTTCAATCGAAAGACTTGAAAACCGAACCCCATTGATTTTCATGGATATAGCCCCAACAGATACAGCAAACAAAAGTACCGTGCTGTTATATGGGCATCTTGACAAACAACCTGAAATGACGGGCTGGGATGAGGATAAAGGCCCCTGGAAACCTGTCATTCAAGATGACAAACTATATGGTAGAGGAGCGGCTGACGATGGTTATGCACTGTTTTCTATCCTTACGGCAGTCAAAGCATTGCAAAGCCGTAATATTCCACATTCAAGGTGTGTTGTAATCATTGAGTCCTGTGAGGAGGGAGGCAGCAACGACCTTCCCTATTACATCGAAAAACTTGAAAGCCGCATTGGGAAACCGGATTTCATAGTTTGCCTGGACAGCGGTTGTGGCAACTATGATCAGCTCTGGTTAACAACCTCCCTGCGTGGCTCGGTTATCGGGACGCTTAGTGTGGAACTTCTGAAACAGGGGATTCATTCGGGAAGTGGAGGCGGAGTGGTCGCTTCAAGTTTCAGGGTGCTCAGAAATATTCTGGAAAGGCTGGAGGATTCTGCAACAGGAGCAATACAGATAGATGAACTCAATCTGGACATTCCTGAAGAAAGGCTTGTACAGGCAAGACAAACCGCAAAGATTTTCGGAAAAAAATTCTTTGAGTCTTATCCATTGCTACCAGGCGTAACCACAACGACAGATGATCCATATGAGCTTATTCTTAACAGAACCTGGCGTCCCAGTTTGTCTTTTGTCGGTACGGATGGGTTTCCACCCGTTGAAACAGCAGGCAATGTGTTAAGGCCTAAATCAATGTTTAAACTTTCCATGCGTATCCCACCACTGGTTGATTCTCAATCAATTGCAGAAAAGGTCCAAAACATTCTGGAAAAGGACCCGCCGTATGGTGCCAGGGTTCAATACACTCCCATGGGCGGAACTAACGGCTGGAATGCTCCTGCCATGTCAAACTGGTTCGGTGAAGCGTTGAATGAATCCTCAAACCGTTATTTTGGGAAAGCTCCTGTTTTTATGGGAGAAGGGGGCTCGGTTCCTTTTATGCATTTACTGGCGTCAAAATTTCCCAAGGCCGAGTTTATGATTACCGGTGTTTTAGGTCCACACTCTAATGCCCATGGACCAAATGAATTTTTACACCTTCCGACAGTTAAAAAACTAACATGTTGTGTAACCCATGTTTTGGCAAAGCAGGCAAACTCTTAATCCGGCGTTTTATTAGCCGAAATTGAAAGCACCAACTCATAGTAACAGCAGGAAACCCGGTATCATTTTGTCTGATAACGCTGGATTCGCATCTTAGTAAGAGTCTCTTCTTGTCTGTAATCAGAAGCATACCTTGCTGCCTGGAATGGGTAACAATACCTGGTTTTGCTATGAGTTGTTCCCTCAGGTGTACCCGGTTTCGGCATCATTGGTTGAATAGAACAAACTCGAAAAAGGTAAAACAGGCTAGTTTTTTATTCCTTGAGAATTGACTTAATTTAAAGTATCATCAACAGTATGAATTCAGCATCTGCCTGAATTGTATGATTACCTTATTACATGCGTCATTCCGGAAAGATCAATCGTTTCTAGGAGTGCTTGGCTTTTGCTTTTAGAGATGTTACAGGTATAGAAATCTGATTTTACTATAAAAATTACTGACCGAAAAAGGTATACGTTTCGCTGATATGTACAGAATTCTAATAGCAGATGACAACGAGAGTATTCATCGGGATTTTGAAAAGATATTATCGTCAAAGGTCGAAGAAAACGAAGAGATGAGAAATCTCGAAAAGCAACTGTTTTCTGTTGATGTGCGTAAGGAGCGATACCAGGTTCATTTAACGAAAGATTTTATTTTAGATCATGCCTACCAGGGTGACGAGGCGTTAAAAATGGTGAGGACAGCCGCCTCGGAAAACAACCCTTATTCTCTAGTCTTTATGGATATCCGGATGCCTCCCGGTTATAACGGAATCACGACCATTTCAAGAATCTGGCAAGAATTTCCGGACATAGAAATGGTGCTTTGTACAGCTCATTCGGACTATACCCTTGAAGAAATCGTTTCCGAACTGGGAATGACAGATCAACTCATGTTTATCAGAAAACCCTTTGATAGCGTGATGGTTATCCAAATGGCATTGGCACTGACTAAGAAATGGTCGCTTAATCAAAAAACCAAACAATATATCAACGAATTAAAATCAACCAACATAGAGTTAAAGTCCGCCAAAGAACTAGCTGAAGCTGCGAACGAAGCAAAATCGGATTTTCTTGCAAACATGTCACATGAGCTCAGAACCCCAATGAACGGTGTCCTAGGCATGGCAGAAATCGTATTGCAATCGGAATTAAAACCGAACCAGCGTGATAGCATAGAGACAATCTTCAATTCCGGCAGGGCACTTCTCAAGATTCTGAACGATATTCTGGATCTCTCCAAAATTGAGGCAGAAAAATTTGTCATTGAGGAAATCAATTTCAGCTTAAAAGAAACAATCAAGCAGATAATCAGCCTGTTTTCCGTAACAGCCGACTCAAAAGGCCTAAAACTTAAATCCGAGATCGAACAAGGTGTTTTTGATTCTTTAAAGGGAGATCCCAATCGACTGAATCAGATTCTGTCAAACCTCCTTGGAAATGCGTTAAAGTTTTCCAAAGAAGGAGAAGTTTGCCTTCATATCAGGAAAGTTGAAGAAACGGATGAAACCATTACCCTGAAATTTGAAATCCAGGATGAGGGTATCGGAATTCCGGAAGATTCAATTGATAAGATTTTTCAAGTGTTTACACAAGGAGACGCTTCCTCTACGAGACGTTATGGCGGCACAGGATTGGGATTACCCATTGTCAAAAATCTGGTCGAGCTAATGAAGGGGCACCTGGGTGTGGACAGTAAAGTCGGTATTGGAAGTACTTTCTGGATTGTACTACCTTTTATCAAGCAAGAACACATCCAAATTGAAGACCTGGCAATCTACCAACCTGCAAAGAAAACCAAACCAAACCAAAAGATCAGTGATAAACTGTTACTCGTTGTGGAAGACGACCAGGTTAACCAGGCTATAATGACGGGCATGCTTGAAAAGTTGGGCTACAATGTCGATATCACTTCCAATGGCATTGAAGCGTTGAACCATTTAAAACAGACAAATTATGACCTGATATTTATGGATTGCCTGATGCCTCAAATGGATGGATTCGAAACAACAAGGATAATCAGGAAACTGGAAAAGAAACAAAAGTCTTACCCTCCTATTCCCATTGTGGCAATTACTGCAAAGGCAATGAAAGACGACAGGCAAAAATGTCTTGATGTCGGTATGAATGAGTTCATCACCAAACCTATTTTGATGAAAGACCTGAAAGACGCATTAACCAAGTTCAACCTTTAAACCTTTGCCAGCACTAAAGCTTCCGCAAAAAAGCCTTTTTGCTTCCCTGGAAAATCCCCCTTCAAATAAATCAGATCTTAATCCCAAACCGGAATTATCTCATATGGCTCCTGAGACATTTCCACTGAGGAAACATTCTACAAATTTAAAATTTATTGTAAAGATCTCAAGAATATAGTAGCATGATTATCAAAAACCGGTTCTTTGATCAGCCCGGAAGTAAGTAAACAAGGGTACACGACGAGATCAACTATTGTTTCTGCTAACAATGAATTAAGTAGAAGGGTGTGACCAATGACGTCCATTGAACATGACTCAAAACGTATTCTTATTGTGGATGACAATGAAGCAATTCATGAGGATATACACAATATTCTGGATTGCAGACGCGGTAAAGGAAAAGATAGCGAAACAGAAAAACTTGAGCAGGAGTTATTTGGAACCGACTCTTCTTCCGAAACATCCAAGCCTGGTGATTCAATAGAATATGTTATAGATGATGCGTATCAAGGGGCAGAAGCGGTCAGTATGGTTACCCAGGCTGCCAATGAAGGATTTCCCTATGCTCTCGTTTTTATGGATGTGCGGATGCCCCCGGGAATTGATGGTATTCAAGCGATTACCGAGATCTGGGAGGATCATCCCCAAATTGAAGTTGTGATCTGTACTGCATACTCCGATTATTCATGGGACCAGATTGTCAACCAGTTTGGATCAACAGAGCATCTTTTCTTCATGAAAAAACCCTTTGACAGCATTGCTCTTAAACAAACTGCCTATTCCCTGACCAGAAAGTGGGATGCGACCACCAAAAATGCCAGGTATGTCAAAAAGCTTGAAACGGAAATCCAACATCGTACTCATCAGTTAAATGAGATGTCCGACCATCTCAAAAAGATGAAAAAAGATAATGAAAAAATCACCCTGGCTAAAAACCGATTCTTCGACACAATCACTTCAGAGCTGCAAACACCCTTAAATGGTATTCTGGGGATTACAGACCTGCTTTTGGATACAGAACTAAATGATGAACAGCGAAGCTTTGCTGAAACTATCAAGATTTCAGGTAACTCCTTATTGCTGACCATGAATGATATTCTTGACTTTTCCAAATTGGATGGTCCCTGCAAAGAATCTGAGGATATCGTGTTTGATTTAAGAACAACTTTGGAATCAGTGCTGGAACTCGTTTCTGTGGCAGCCATTGAAAACGAGCTTGAACTAACTTGTTTTGTTGATTGCAACGTCAGTGAATTACTGGTGGGTGATCCGTTTAAACTAAGACAAGTTTTGTTATTGTCATTCACCCAAATCATTAAAACCGAAGAATCCTGCGAAATAGTCTTGTCTGTATCCAATACCAGCAAAGACAGCATAGGTGTGAACCACCTGTTGTTCGAAATTTCGAAGCTGGAAAAGATGGATAGTGACTACCATTCCCGGAAAAGAATAGTCAATGGCTTGGATTTTAATCTTTTACCCGACATTGGAGAGCAGGGCAAATTTCCTCGGCAGGAACAGGTAGAGGAGTTAGTGAGCCGATTAGGCGGAAGATTTCGTTCAGAAAACAATCCTGATCTGGGAACAACAATCTGGTTTACCGCCCAATTCGGCATCAGTAGTCCATCGTTCCCTTCTGTGGTTCTGTCATCGACTATTATTGGGATGCGCTGCCTGATTATCAGCGACTACTCAATCGGCAGAAGAGTACTTTCTCTGCATATTGAGCACTGGGGCGGTCTATGTAAGGTAGCTTCCATAAAGGAGAATTTTGTCGAAAAAATAAACCTGGCCAAAGAATCCAATCTTCCTTATGACACTGTTATTATTGACCTGAAAAATCAACCCCCTGAACGATATAAAAACATTGCCCTGGAAATAACAGACAACAGCAAGCGGCACAGCATAACACCACCCAGGTTGATATGCCTGACAGCGAATGCTCAAAGAGGCGATGCCCAGAAAATCGGCCAGTATGGCTACAGCGTTTACTTAACAAAACCGATCAAGCAAAGCCAGTTGTTTAAGTCACTCCTGCTTGTGAAAAGCCTTAAAGACGAAAACCAGTTTCTTGATCCGTCGACATTGGTTACCAAACATTTTGTCGATGAATTTACACCGGACTATTACAAGGTATTGGTTGCAGAAGAGAATCCCAACAATTTAAAAAGCATCATCAGTTGCATGACCAGGTTGAAAGTTCGATGTGATGTCACTGGTAATCGAAAAGATATTCCCGCTGTTTTGAAAAACAGCAAGTACGATTTGGTACTAATTGATTGCAAGGAATGTGATGATGCCGATTTTGATTTTTTAAACGGGATTAAAGAGGAGCTTCCCGATTTAAAGGTTGTTATCATGGTTGAAGCGAGTGACCACATAAGCAGCCACGCCATCAAAAAGGGCGTCGTAGATAACACCCTCACTAAACCCGTCAGCAGCAGCGCCTTGATCAGCATGTTGCAGGATAATTTCAGTAATTGATTGGAAGAGCCTCTAATCCAAGACGTGCTTGTCAAGAATAAAACAAGTGAATTGTCCCGCGAATACTTCCAGCTCATCACAGGTGACTGTCACATCAACCAATCGTTTGTTTTTGTCTTCTTCGACAATTGTTGCAGTAGCTTCAACTGTATGCCCCGCTTTTACGGGTTTTTTAAATCTAGTTTGAGCGCTGCCGAGAACAACATTGGGATCATTGACAGCAATCATGGCCGCATAATCCGCTAACCCGAAAACAAATCCACCGTGCACCAACCCCTTGTTATCTACCGACATCTCATTCGTTGTCTTCAAGGACACTCTCGCAAAACCTTCTTTCACATCCAAAGGACTTCCGCACAACTGCTTGTTGATGTTTTGATGGGTAATTATTTCATTCATCGTTAACCGTGATTTTAAAGTTTTCTGGTTGTATAAGGTAATCAAAGCCCGTTCAGGGCAAAGAAAATCAAGTTCCAAAAAGGGCTGGAAATGTCTATAACCAAGAATAGTTTTAAACATCCGTATTTATTAGGTCCATTTATCGATAGCTTTAGATAGGATCTTGATGTCAATAGGCTTTGAGATGTAATCATTCATTCCGGCATCCAGGCATTTTTCCTTATCACCCTTCATGGCATTTGCGGTCATGGCAATTATGGGAATAGACGAATTGACGGCTACCTTTTGATCATTCCGAATACAGCGGGTTGCATCATATCCGTCCATTTCCGGCATTTGACAATCCATTAAAACAAGATCATAAGGTTCATCTCCCAAAATTTGAACAGCCTCCTTACCATTGTTGGCAATATCGGCTTCATAGCCTATTTTACGAAGAACCTTGATTGCCACCTTCTGATTTACCCTGTTGTCTTCAACAAGCAATATTTTTAGCTTTTTATCCTTTGCTTGGAGATCAGTTTCTTTTTCTACCGGCTCCAGGTCTTTTTGAGTAATGATCCCTTGTTTTAAATGCTCCGGTTTGGATTCCAGACCTGACACCATCACCAGGGTACTGATCAGCTGGGATTGACGGACCGGTTTGGTCAGATACGCGGAGAATCCCGCCCGATCAAAACGGATGGAGTCCCCCCGTTCTCCCATGGAGGTTAGTAAGACCAAAGCCGTATTTCGAATGAGTTCATTGCTTTTGATTTGTTTACCCAGTTTTTCACCATCGATTCCCGGCATAAACTTGTCCAAAATTGCAATGTGAAAGGGTTGTTCGTCATAGACAGCTTGTTTCAGAGATCTCAGGGCGCTGTGTGCGTTTTCCGCAATCTCGACATCGGTCTTGTGAAATGTCAGCAACTCCGTCAGCATGTCGCGGAAGGACTTGTTATCATCAACGATTAATATCCGTTTACCCTCTAAAGCCTGGGCCGAAGGTATTAGTTTTTCTGTTGGTTGAATCGCTTGTTTTTGGAAAGGTATGGAGAACCAGAATTTTGAACCTTTATTGAGTTCACTTTCCACCCCAATTTCTCCTTTCATCATTTCTACAAGCTGTTTGGATATCGTCAAACCGAGCCCTGTACCACCATACTTTCTTGTGGTCGAGCTGTCCGACTGGGTAAAAGACTGCCACAGCTCCTCGATTTTCACGGGGTCTATACCGATTCCCGTGTCTTCCACTTCAAAAAGAATGGTTGCTGTCGTACCTGTTTCAGACACCAGGTTGACCTTGAGTACGATCTCACCCATTGGTGTAAATTTTATGGCGTTGCCAATCAGATTGGTCAGAATTTGTCTAATCCGGCCAGGATCTCCAATCACCAGGGATGGCACTCTTTTATCAATTATACTGATCAATTCGGTGTGCGGTCCGGTTATGCGGACCGCTAAAATATCGATCATATTCTCCAGAGTGGAACGAAGATCGAAATCAGTATTTTCCAGTTCCAATTTGCCGGCCTCAATCTTGGAAAAATCAAGGATGTCATTAATGATGGCCAATAAAGCATCCGCACTATCTTTGATGGTATCGGCACATTCTCTTTGTTCATCATTTAAATCGGAGGACAGGAGTAAATGTGTCATTGCCATTACTCCGTTCATGGGTGTCCTTATTTCATGACTCATGTTTGCCAGAAACTCACTTTTCGAGCGATTTGCTTTTTCGGCGTCCTTCGTTAACTGCTTTTCCCTGGCAATGGCTTTTTCCAGCTCTATATTTGCCTCTTCCGCCTTTTTCCGAGCATTGTGAGCATCTTCGATCATATCGACAACTTCCTGCCGGCTCTTTTCCAGCTCGATGTTCCTTTCTTCAAGCTCCTGGCTGTATTCTTCCGTTATGCCCATGGAGTATTTAAGCAACTCTTCCGTTTGTTTTCTTTCGCTGATATCAACGATTAATCCCCGAAAACCTATTACCTCCTCATTCTTATGAACCAAATTGGAGTGCTGCAAAACAGGGAAGGTACTGCCGTCCTTTCTGACAGCTATGTATTCTGTGGATTCGGAAACATCGTTTTTCAGGGTTCTCTTCATGTTGATCGACAGTTTTTCCCTGTATTCCGAGGCAAATACATCATAAAGATTTAACCCTGATTCAACGTCATGATTCGTTATTCCGAAATAATCCAATCCGTAGTTATTAATAAAGCGAAACTTACCTTCTTTGTCCGTTTCATAAATAATTTGTGGAAGATTGTTTACAAATTCGAAAAAATTCGCCTCGTTACTCCAGAAAGCCTCTTCGGTGGTCATTTGATCGGTAATGTCGATAAAGGCCGATGCAACACCGATAATAGTGCGATTTAAATCAAAAACGGGGGATTTTGAAACCAGTAGGTGAAGAGTGTTGCCATTGATAGTGGAAAGCTCAAGAGCGGATTTACTAAAGTTCAGTTTGCCTGACAAAATGTCATGGTCTTGTTTTTCCAGTTCCTCGGCACACATTCCCAGGAATAAATCACTATCTGTCTTGCCTTTCCAGGTTTGGTCCCGTGTGGCAATTGTATCTGCAAATGACTGATTTGCAGCTATATACCTTAGCTCTTTGTCCTTTATCGAAACCGGAACCGGTAATTCCTGCAACGGAAACATTTGTTTCGAGGAATCAGCCGAAGGTTTTCCGGACAAGAAACCGCCGAACTGCCGTTTAATAATGTATCCTAGAAAAAAAGATATTGAAGCAGTGGCCAGACAGATTAGAAAAAAATAAACCAGGGATAATTGAATCATTGTTCGATGGCTTTGATCTCGATAATCGTATCAAAGCAATAAACCTAGAAAACTCGTTGGACCTAACTTGAAGTCGTATTTAGATAAAAAATTGTAAAGTACTGTTTGTTACACTGTAAACTCCACCTTCGGAAATCTGATCAACTTGAAAAATTATCTATAATTCAAAAGGCGAGTTCAATCTTAAATTCACTAAAATGATTAAAATGGCTGTGAAATCTCCGTTTTACAGTTGTTTCACGCCGGGGGAGCCAAGCAACTCGAGTCAATGAACGCACTCAATGGTTATGTCAGTCAACTGATAATGTAAAAATGTACTAGCAAAAGACGAAAACATGCAAAAACCGGAAATGGCCTTTTATTGTTGCAATGAATTCTTATAGTCGGAGGCTTTTTTATAGGTGAGTTTCAGACCTTTTTCGATTTCAAGTGGATCATCGGAAAGTAGCTTTTTAAAATACCTGGTTTCCAACTCGTTCTTAGCTCGAAAATACCGAAAGGCAATTTTAAACAGGCTACCCAACCTTTTTTCCAAAATCACCGAAGTTGCAGCGGGTTTACTAATTTCTTTAATCAGGGCCCCGCATTCCAATAATACCACTCCGACAATCGCTTTCTTGTAGTGAGCATCAAAGATAGTGAAATCCGCTTCATCCAAAAACCATTCTGCCAGACTCAAGGCATTCAAGGACCTGTTCAGTTTATCAATAATCCCTAAATCTTCGTCGTTCAATGTCCTATCCAGTTTTTCCGTAACCGGGTCCAAAAGCTTGATATAAGGCAGGGTAATGATATTGCCGGTGTGAAATCCTTTGGGCCTATCAATCTGATTTTTAAAGAAGTCATTTGCAATATTGGGAGAAAAAAACAGCCAGATTTTATAGTCCATCTCAGTCAGACCACTTTGCTTTTCCTCGATGAAACCATACAGTTTTGCTTCCCGCTTGAAAAAACGAGTCATTTCTTTCCAGCAATTCAATAAAACATGCTGGTTCAGCAGTTTTCCTATATTACCGTCTTCAAGAATTATCTGCCAGACAGCTTGGGATAAGTCATTTTCCTTCGATTGAGAAAAAGCCTGAACCAACTTCTCAATATAGGCTTCAATAACGGGTAGAAAAAACTCAACTTGTGATTCCGTTTTTATAGTAAGGGCATTGGAAGACATTTTTTAGACAGTGTTTCTGCCAATCAACCATAAAAATGGATTGACGTAGGTGAGCAATCATTTGGTAAATACCTGACTATTATAAAGGTATCGTAACATGAATAAAAATATACACAACCACTGTACTATATTTTTACAAGGTTTAGAATCAAGATTTTCTATTTCCACACTTTTGTGGACAACTGAAAAGAAACAATTACTGTGCTTTGTTGCTGTGTTTTTAAAAATATAAAAACCAGAGATTTTTCCGGCCAAAAGAATTTAGATAAAACTGTTCAAAAGCTCCCGGTTATGTTAGCGTTAAACTAATCCCTAACTGGTGTCTGAGCGAAAACTAGTTTAAACCACACCAATGAAAACTATAAGGGCAGCTGGATGCATCGAAGTTCAGTGCTTTCAGCATTCAGCTCTCAGCTGGTTTTTGGTCGAATTTTCGGTGCTTTATGCTGAAAGCTGATGGCTGACAGCATGTTAATCTTCAAGCTGAATTCCGGTAACAAGGTCAAAGCTGGATAAGGGGTAAGCGATATTCCGTTTGGACACCAATTAGCAGTTCTGCAAAGGGGTTGGTATGTTTGATGATTTTCTTACAGTTCGTTTGATTTAACAATACGGCTGGTTGAGATGTTGTTAAATAACTGCATCAAAGGTTGAAAGCTATTCATGAATTCTTTTGGGATCTATATGCCATTCATGCAATGGGAGCAAGAATACAGCGTCAATATTCAATCAATAGACGCACAACACAAAAAAATGATTGATATGATTAATGAACTCTATGATTTTGTGAAGGAAGGTTCAGAAAGGGAACGCCTCAACGAGACATTTTTGCGATTAAGCGTCTATACGGTTAAACATTTCATTTATGAAGAAACGCTGTTTAAAAAGTACGGCTATGCGGATCTTACGGAGCATAAAAGAAAACATGACGAACTGGCCGAACGGCTAACCGAGTTCCATAAAAAATACAGTGTCCAAAAAGAAGAAATCAGTGAAGAACTGTTGGATTTTTTTAAAGAGGCAATGTTTGAGCACATCACCAAATGTGATCGCAAATACATCGAATATATGTCCGATCACGGGGTACAGTGATCCCGCACCTTAACCATTTCAACCAATAAGCAATAACCCCGCCGTTTCACACCTTTTGCATTTCCATTTCGTTATAATAATATTTAACGGATAAACTGCTATTTTTGCTTTGCCCGGAATAGTTGCGTTTTGGAACCTGGCTTCGTGTAGTCTGCAGGTGTGAGCTATCAAAATATATAGTGAAACTTCTTTATCGTGTTTTTTCGTTTAAACTGATCCAGGTTGGTCAAAATCGGAAACGTATCGTTTCTCCGGATAGAATGCAAAAAGACCCGGTACTCGGTTTTTAGTAACTATCAGATATAACTTAATCTTTCTTCTTGGCTGTTTTTTCAAAACCCGTTTGCTTTACAAAGCGTTTTTTAGCCTAGTACTCTTTAATTATACTATATCCGGCTGGATTATCTTTTTATATTCTGGATCCAAATGGGCTTAATTCGTCAAATAATCAATAAAACATCTCCGACCACACTAAATTTCAAGTTTGATAGATCCAAGGGAAAATTCAAACCTGGAACATGGCCTGCTGCGCATGAAAACAAGCAGGTCAATGTCGAGGCCAGGAAGAACGAAGCGGACCTTCTGCTTTCCAAATTTCCGGGATCTCCAAGCTTTTTTGGTGACGAACTGGAATACCCGAAAAAGAAAAAGCGCTCCTTTTTCTTCATTTCCTCCCAACCAAGTCTCGTGCTCTTAAGAGATGAAGTGAATCGTTTTGCAGATTCCAAAGAGATTCTGGATCCTCGCTCCAAAATCAAGAAGTTATTGAAAAAACATCCTTACCATCCTGATTTGAGAGCCATAAACGGAATCCAGATATACAACGATGCCCTTCAAAGCGGATTGGACGAGAAAAAGCTGGATGTGTTGCAAACCTCATTGGTTGAGCTTGGAACTGCCCTTCACAATGAATGTCTGAGTATCTTTAATGTAAGTTGGTTTATCCGCATTTATTTAAGATACCTGGATATGCTTAAAGACAGGTATGCAAACGAATATAACTACATTAACAAAGATGAGTTCAGCTCCTTGAGAAGAACGATCGATGAGTTAAACAGGGCCGGTTTAAAAATCACCTCCATGCTTTCAATTCGGGACAAACTGGGTGGTTTGACAATGCTGAATGCAAAATTGAAGAACTCGGTCTATATCACCAGCATCATTTCAAAAGACGAAATTAAGTCAGCATGCACGGCAGCTCTGCAGAACGATATGACCCGTGCAGTTTCGGAAGGGAAAACCGCAAACTACGTACTTTTGGTTGTCTTAACACTGGGATTGTTGTTGGCTAGAATTCCCGCATTTCAGGTACTTGTCTCAAATCTCCTGAAAAGCATTCCGGATTTAACGAGAGACCTGATCTTGCAAAAAAACATGATCAGGACCATGACAGGCGTCACGACATTTCAAATAGCTATTTCCAGCGGTGATGCCGAAAAAAGCAGGGATGCGGCTGATAAACTTTTCAAACGTTGCAAAACAGTTATTTCGCAACATCTCGAATATTCCATTTTGACCAAACCTCATGAAGTAGATCCCTTTTTGAAAGCAGCCTGGATAGCAAAGGAAAGCAGCGGTTTGATTCGTGAATCCGATTACAGAATACGATTGGAAGAAGCCATGGAGTACCTCAATGTAATCACGGGAAACCACGGCAAAGTCAAAGGTGCTTTTGAACTGGCACGACAATTACAAAATGACATAAGCTTCATTATGGCTGAATACGGGTGGTCATCAGTTTACTAGATGATCCGCCGTTCGCAAAAGACTCCTCCTACTGCTTCCCTAAACGTGACTTCGCTCTTTTTCTATCCTGGACAAACCATATTTAGTTCTTTAATACTAATTTTCAACTTCTAACCGGTATCGACAGCAATCGAACCCGTTATTCCGACTTTCTATGATCCAGGTACATATTGAAAAACACTTCACCCAATCATCCCTTCATTTTGAATTTCAAAGCTGCCAAATACACCTCTTGCTGTTCCCCTTGACCCTGAAGCTACACGGTTCATACCGATTTTAATATATTCTAAATTTGAAGGGTAGTTCAAATCGATTTGATATCCTAATGTATCATCTTCAACC
>JANQLH010000436.1 GCA_028280735.1 SAR324 cluster bacterium
AACCTCAGGGAAAAGCTGCCTTCAAATGAAGTTGTAGTGTTTTTTTTGTCATTGCTGACATCATCGGTCTCACTTCGACTATACCCTAATCCCAGCGAAACGCTTCTATTTCCGCGAACAGCAACCTTTAATGAAATTCCCGAATCGTTTTCATCTTCGGAAGTAACAGTTGAATCAGTGGTATTAACATTGATGCGTTTTGTATCTGAATAGTAAAATAATTCGGCAATAAAATTTGTAGGCTGGTATACAGCCAAAACACTATTACCTGTATTCTCCGCTTTGGCATCGTTTGTTTCATCGCCTTCCTGATAGTAACCATCAACCTGAATTCCAATAGTAGAGCCGATTCTCCAGGCAGATGCCGATGCCAATTCAACTTCCCTGGCCTGATCAAGGGAAGGAACAACAATCTGCCCCAAGGCCGGCACAGACCAAATTATACAAATCAATATAAGCAGTTGTTTTCGCATGGGAAGATTCTGGTGTACTGTTAATCGTTGTTTTTGTTTCGACCAAATTGTCGTACAAAGTTTCAATCTTCGGGATTGAGAACTGTTTTTACTATCAAACCGTTTTAATCATTTTTACGCGCCAAAAGTCTTGCAAGAATAGTGCACTGACGGAATGCATTAGCTCTTCTGTTTGGATTGAAAAGGACCTTTCGGTTTAAAAAATGAAGAAGGTTTGGGTGTGGTTATTAAGTTTGTCGTGTTTTTAGATAAGGTATAACAGATTTTGGCTGCCCTTCCAAGTATTTCAGATTTTCCGGCATCTTGTTCAATAAAAGCTAAGAGGGCGTTGTCACAGAAAATCAAATAATTAATCTTTATGGTTTTCAACTCCTTAACCAGTGTCTGAAAGAAAGCCAGTTTAAACCATACCAATAAAAGCTTTAAGGGCAATATGATGCTTCGAAGGTCAGTGCTTTCAGCTGTCAGCGACCAGCTCTCAGCCAGTTTTTGAACGAATTTTCAATGAGTTATGCTGAGTGTTGAAAGCTGACGGCTGATAGCACCTTAATCTTCAAGTTGAGTTCCGGTATCTGGCACAAGGTTGGATAAGGATTTAGCGATTTTCCGTTCAGACACTATCTATTACCGCTAATCAATTGTACACAATTTGCAGAATAACCTTTCATCAATCACCTGGGAGATCGGTCGTATATAATTTAATAAACTGATCAATTGCTTGATTTTCCAAAATAAACTGTGAATACTTTTAGGCAGGCAGTTAACCGATAAGACCTTAACCATGGGTGAAAGGAGATATCATGAAACTACTAACATTCTTACTGACATCAATTGTTTGCTCTTTGTTGTTACTAGCAGGAAAACCTGCTGTAGCGGTCGAGGCCGTCGCCAGTGTTAAAAAAATAAAAGGACCGGTTGATGTTCAGCGCAAAAACACAACCATTGCTGCCAGAACCGGGCTGATCCTTCATGATAAGGATCTGGTGGTCACCCACAACAGGTCTCGTATAACGATCATCTTCAGAGATGGTTCCGAAATTCGTTTGTTTCCCAATACCAAGTTCCTGATCGAAAAATCTCACGAATCTCCCAATGGTCCGAGAAGATTTCTACATAATTTCAAGTTAAAAGTGGGATCTTTTTGGGGAAAGTTTTCCCGCAATCATCAAAGGACAGCGGTTGTTACCCCTACGGCCACGGTAGGTATTAAAGGGACAACAGTTGCTTTGGCAGAAAGAGATTCAAAATTGGATGTCACATTGTCCACTGGAAAAGTACAAATTACCAACCAGACGGATTCGGTGGAATTGACCGCCGGTAACATCGCCGAGAAGATTGTCAAGGAAGGTTCAATTAAAGATAAAATCAAGCCCTTGTACTATCAAATAGTGATCAAAGGGGACCAAAGCAGGATTACCATCCCCTCCAAAGGGAATGTAAAAGAATTACAATTCACCTTGCAAATGGTTGACACGAGAACCAATGAAAATGTGGAAAGAACCGGTGAAGTCTACATCAGTATTGCCACTGAAAATATAGTTTTTGAAGACAATATCCGCTTGAATCCTCGAGGATACGCACGTATCAAGGCCAAGGTTCTCGCACCGGAAAAAATCGATACTACAATCGACAAAGTTGAGATTTTCGCGTTGATGGATGGTGAAGAATATATGGATGTGAGGGCAGGAAGCACAACCCTGTTTTTGGATTACGATGAAGCTACAAAAAAGAAACTAAAGATAGACGCCAGATCAGGCAAGCTCAATCAATAATCCTTTAAAGCATCTGGTACGGATCAACATCAATGGATACCCGGGTTGCCCCGGGTATTAACCCGCTTTTTTTATTCCACATCAGGTTCCGAAGATACTTTTTCAATCCGCTTGGATTTTCGGACTTCAGTAAAATCTGCCAGTAATATCGTCTGTTGATCTTATGGATAGGGGCTTCTATAGGTCCCAGAACCTGAAAAGAGTACTCATGATCTTTCTCACGGAGTATTGTTCCCAGTCTTAAAGCGGCGGATTTGGCTTGCTCATCAACAGTACTGCTGATTTTTAAAAGAATCAACCTGGTAGCCGGTGGATTAACCAGCGTCTTGCGAGCTTCCGACTCCTGCTGGTAAAACCCCTTGTAATCATTCTTCACCGCGGAAATAACGGCAAAATGTTCCGGATTATAGGTTTGAACCAGGGTACTTCCTTCTCCCTGTTCGTCTCTCCCGGCACGGCCCGAAACCTGTGAAATCAGCTGGAAGCTGCGCTCTGATGATCGAAAATCCGGAAAATTCAAACTCATATCAGCCAGCACGATGCAAACCATCCCAATATGTTTGAAATCATGCCCCTTGCTGATTAGTTGGGTACCGATGATGAAATCCACCTCTTGTCGATTGATCATTTCTATGCTTTTTTCCAAGGCGCCTTTTCTTTGAATTGTGTCCCGATCCATTCTTAAAAACCCGGCATCAGGGAAAAACCGTCTCAGGTCCTGCTCAATCCTTTGTGTCCCAAATCCTTCCATACGAAACGATGATCCGGCGCAAGCACTGCAAGAAGAAGGATAACCGCGAGTTTCTCCACAGTGATGGCAGATCAGCCTTTTACTGGTTTTATGCCAGGTCATGGCGATGGAGCAATTATCGCACAGCACGGGTAAATCGCACTCTTTGCAGGACATGAAAGCTGCAAATCCTCTTCTGTTTAAAAAAACCAAGATCTGCTTTTTGGCAGAGATCATCTCTTTCATTTTGTCGACCAATGCCAAAGAAAGATAAAAGATTCCCGGCTGACGCTTCTCTTCTTTGAGGCTAATTACATGGGTTTGGGGAAGTGGTTTCAGGTTTGCCCGGTGGGTTAACTCCAATAAGCTGTATTTACCGGTTTGCGAGTTATAAAACGATTCGATGGAAGGCGTCGCTGATCCCAGAATTACAACTGCCCGTGAATCACTTGCCAGTTTAACTGCCGCATCCCTTGCATTGTAGAAAGGAGATTCCTGCTGTTTGTAGGAAGAATCATGTTCCTCATCCACAACAATCAGACCAATATTTTTTAAAGGAGCAAAGATAGCTGATCTGGCTCCTATGACAATATCACAGCATTTCCTCTTTATTTTCCACCATTCCGCAGCTCTCTCTTTGTCGCTCATACCGCTGTGAAGGACAGCCACCCTCTCTCCAAATCGCTCTTCAAACCGACAAACAGCTTGAGGGGTTAGTGAGATTTCTGGTATCAAGACTAAAACTGACCTGTTTTCAAGCAGTGTCTGCCTGACTGCATGCAGGTATATCTCTGTCTTACCACTTCCTGTTACTCCGGATAGTAAAAATGTTTGGTAGGCAGAAGCACGAATTGCCTTGGAAATTTTTTCCATGGCATTCCGCTGTTCCTGGTTCATTTCCAGGAATCGTTCATGGGCAATAGCAGATGATTTCACTTGAAACTTAACAGGAACCAAGTGCTTGGAAATAACTCCTTGATCCAATAACTTCCTTATAACAGGACCGACATTGGAGATGGTATTTTTCAAATGGTTTAAGGTGACAACATTAGAATCCTTAAAATTATCCATCAGAGATTCGGCTTTGCTGCCTTTTCGCGGGCGATAACTATCCGATGGTTGACTGACAAGAGTGAATTCCACCTCGGTCTCTAACCCGTGGTGATTTCCTTCTATAAACGAGCTTACTTCGAGCAGCCTGTTACTCTTCCATTCTTTTAGTTTTTTACTCTGTTTGCGATTAACTGCGGATTTCAATACTGCTGCGGGTTTTTGGTCTAACCCCTTTAAATATGCCTGCTCTTCTCTAGAAAGATTGTTAAAGTGTCCATTTCCAATTTCAACCCTGATCTTTTGTTTTACCTTTGGCTTAAGCCCCCCGGGCAGGGCTGCATCCAGAGTTTCGGCCCAGCTGCACAGGTAATAATCCGACATCCAACGCGTGAATGCCAGCATTCTGGGATCAAACAGGGCTTCCTGATCCACCGCTTCGATAATGGATTTTAATCGTGCAACGTTTGTTTCCTGTGACATTCCCACTACAACGCCGATAACTGCCCGGGAACCCAACGGGACCAGAACCCTGGTTCCGGTATTGATAAAAGAACGCAATGGTTCCGGGACAAGATAGTCGTAAGGATCTGAATAGGGAATATTAACTGCTACCTGAACGATCATCTGAGATTTCCGGTGACTGGTAAGTCGGATTTCTTGGCTCTATAAAAAGTAAACAAAGCAATCTTTTTATCTCATATCATGAGAAAGATAAAGTACATAAGTGGATTCTGAAAGAGTGGGGTTTCAGTGCGGAAATGGTTTGAATACAGCTATTTATTCAGTCATCTAGACCTGCCTTCTACTTGACTGAATTTAGAAAACAGGACACATTACAATAAAACCGGCAATCAACTAATCACATTGTAGGATACATCAGAAAGCGGTTTCATCAAAAAACTCGGCGTCCCCTATCAAAGCCGGGAGTGTTAATGGCTATCAGCTTTCAGTTTGTGGAACGATAATGCAGGGTCATTGATTCAACGACGAAGGCAGGTTTTGCCTGAATACCTTGAGATAGTTTTTATTAACAATCCGGTAAAAATACTATAAGCTTTAATATAGAATTCTTCAGTATAGATGGGGTTTCCCGGGCTTTTGCTCTGCCAATTAAGCCAGAGTCGCCTTTTAGGGGACATGACCCGTAATTAAAATGAGATTTTACATCCTCAGCAGGCAATTAGTATGATTAAAATAAGCAAAGAGATCTTTGAAAGACTAAAAATGTCCGTTGAGTTTTTTCATAATTTTTCGGATTTAGAGCTTTTTACATTTCTCAAGTTTATGAATCCTGAGCATTTTAACGACGGGGATATCATTTTTGAAGAGGATTTTCCGGGTGATAAACTGTACATTTTAATTAACGGCCAGGTTACTATATCAAAGCGGGCCGGCAGGAAAGGAGGTGTGGTTAAGGAGACAGAATTAGCAGTTATTCAACCCGGTCAGTGTTTTGGTGAGATGGGACTGATTGACGGACGGGCACGTTCGGCCAAAGCGACAGCCAAAGGCAATGCCGTTCTGTTTTCCATTACGGATAAAATGCTGTTGAAGATTTCAAACAGCAGGAAATTCTTTCCAATCAGCCTGAAACTCTACCGAAATTTCGCTCAAATGTTGGCCCGAAGATTGAGGGATTCCAATCTAAAAGTGGTAGAGTTGGCGTCCAAATTCCAAGGTCATAGTTGGTTATAACCAAGGAGGGGCATATCTTAAAGTTTTTCATTCAGCTCATCATCATACTCGCCTTAGTGGAAGGGTTATTCTTTAGTTTCGGACTGGATCCGGAATTGAGCATTGTCCTGGGAGTGTTGTTTGTATTGGTTGCTCTGCAGGCTCGTATGATTGTACGACGCCTTAATATCAAAAAATCCCGAAGTGTTCCGGACGCGGCAAGAGCGGCCAATGTTATTAAAAATCTGAAAAAAGCTTCGACTGCTCCCAAACAAAACGTTTCGTCGGAAAAACTGGATTCCGGAGTGTTTGCGCAATTTGAATCCAATCTAAAGCGTCAAAGCGCACAAAGCCCTGCACCAAAGAAGCAGAAGGACGAAGATGTTATTGTTTCCTTGTCGACAAAGGCTGACAAAAGCAATACCGCCACAACCGCCGTTCACAAACCAGAACCGGCTGAGGAAGCCCCGACAACAGAATCAAAGATTGAAAAGAAGCAACGCCTTGAATCATTAAGAAAGCTGAACAAGTCGATCAAAGTTGATCCTATTGGCAGTCTGTTTGATGATATTGATGAAAACCTGGAGACGAAACCTGAAGATCCGGTAGGCTCAAAACCCAAAGTCCTTCCGGCTGATTTACCCATCCCTTCCAATGAGTTCTTAACCGGCAAGGATCTGGCATCAAGTCCTGATGAGGAAGAGGGTATCGAACTCGCAATCAAGATGGCAATCAAGGAATTTGAAGAGGCGAACCACGAAGAATCACTCGCCATCATCCGGCAATACACTCAAAATCCCAACAAGAAAGTTGAAACTACCGAACAAACCGTACAGCTTGTTGAGTTAAAAGCAAACAATGAGTTTGAGTTGGGGCAATACGACAAGGCAGCCCAGACTTATCAGGAAATCGTCACCCAGCACATTTCGAAAAGCAGCCCGGATTTTCTCCCGCTACTCGAACGTTTCATCGATAAATTTAAGGATGTCGAACTGGAAAAACACGCTATTCACTTTATGTTCACGGCATTGAACGAATACAGACAGATGCATGATCACTTAAAGATGGATGCCACCTATGATGATATTGAAACAGCTTATCGCCAGACAGAAGACTGGCCGCGATTGATACAAACCTACCAGAATCATCTTTCAATCAAAAAAGTGCTCAAGGATTATGAAGGTCAATTGGACCTGCTTGATCAGCTGGGGAAACTGCTATACGACCAGGGTGACGAAGATAAATCCAGAAAATGTTATAAACAGCGTCTGGTTGTCGAAAAAGAGATGGAACGCATGGACAGGAAAGCGTAATTCCTGAACTCTTTCAGGAGCCTTGATATTTCTCCAAAAAGCTTTTCTTATAAGCTGCAAAGTTCCCTTCAACGATGGCTTGCCTAATTTCGGAGATCATTTGCTTGAAGAACCATAAATTGTGGTAAGTGTTGAGACGGGAAGCCAGTATTTCATTGGCTTTGAACAGGTGGCGTAAATAAGCGCGGGAATAATTGCGACAGACCTCACACTGACAATCGTCATCCAAAGGCTTTGGGTCTTCTTTGTATTGTTCCTGCTTAATGGTAATCTTTCCGTTAGAGGTAAATAAACTGCCGTTTCGGGCATTCCTGGTAGGCATCACGCAATCGAACATATCCACCCCTTGTTCGATACAGTTCAAAAAATCCAGGGGGTCACCTACTCCCATCAGATATCGCGGTTTGTCCGGGGGAAGTTTGGGGGCAACCGCCGAAACCATGCCATACATTACATCCTTGCTCTCCCCGACACTGAGACCTCCGATTGCGTATCCGTCAAAATCGATACTGGTGATCATTTCAGCAGATTGCAAACGTAAATCCTCATATTCCGCTCCCTGGACGATGCCAAACAGGTTATTGGAAGATTTTCTCGCAGCCAGTGAACGTTTCGCCCAGCGATAGGTGAGTTCTATCGATTTCTCAACCTTTCTTCTGTCTGCCGGAATCGCCAGGCATTCATCCATCACCATCATGATATCCGATCCAAGATTCTCCTGGATTGAGATGGATGCTTCCGGTGTCAGCAACATTTTAGAACCGTCTATGTGATTCTGAAAAAATGCACCTTCTTCCGTAACCTTGTTCAGCTTGGCAAGGGAAAAGACCTGAAAACCGCCGCTGTCGGTCAACAGACAGCGATTCCAGTTCATAAACTTGTGAAGACCGCCCAGCTTCCGAACAGTTTCGTCACCAGGGCGTAAATGTAAGTGGTAGGTATTGCCCAGAATCAACTGGTAACCAATGGATTTTAGTTCTTCCACAGTCAAGGCTTTGACTGTGGCATTGGTCCCAACCGGCATAAAAACAGGAGTTTGGATCCTTCGCCCCTTCAAATGAATGATGCCGGCCCTGGCCGGGCCATCCGTTGCCGTCAGTTCGAATTGAAGTGATGAATCCGCCAATAGTCCCTTGTGATAAGGGAACACCCTGAGAGGTGCTCCTTAATTTATCGTTTTTACTTCGTGTGGATAAGTATCCCTGAGTTTATCAAAGGTATAGATACCGGTATCATGATCGTCGCTCCAGAGGATCTCCAGGGCATAATTCCCGATATAAGCACTGCGAACCGGGTGTACATCCTTGGGCACCGTATCATCGTCAAGGATTTTCTCACCTGTTATTTCGTCCACACAACCGGCACAAGGGCAGGAGGTCCTGAGTTGCCAATAATCATAGCTTGTATGGGCTCCGTCCTTCCAGACAATATTCATTTTGCCGTCAAAGAAGATATCTTTTGGTATGGCTTTACGCTTAAATGCCATCATTATCCTCCCTGGATGATCTTATCCAGATTCTCCGCCATTTCGACAAAGTTTTTTGCAGCAGCAGAGTTAGGCATTCCATGGACAACCGGATCACCGTTATCCGAACCGAGTCGGATATCCAATTCAATAGGAACACGACCGACAAAAGCCACCTGCTGGGCTTCACTCTCCCTCTCAGTTCCGCCTTTGGAAAAGATTGGAGTTTCGGCACCGCATTTTGGGCAGACAAAAGCGCTCATGTTTTCAATCATTCCGATAACGGGAATGTTCACCTTGTCAAACATGGCAATAGCTTTTCTGGCATCGAGCAAAGCAACGTCCTGTGGTGTACAGACAACAACTGCGCCTGTCGCGGCAGTCAGTTGGGCCAGTGATAGCTGAACATCACCGGTTCCGGGAGGAAGATCGATAATCATGTATTCTCCACCCGGCCAGGCAGCATCCCTAAGCATGTTCTGGATCACCTGGTGAGCCATGGGGCCTCGCCAAATCAAAGCCTGATCTTCCTTAATCATGTTACCGACCGAAATACAATCAAGACCGTATTTATTAATCGGTTTAATCTGGCTTCCTTCCAATTTTATTGTTTCACCTCTCAGACCCAACATAATTGGCACGGAAGGACCATAAACGTCAGCATCCATTAACGATACTGTCTTGCCGATCTTCTTGAGTGCCAGGGCCAGGTTAATGGCGACGGTGGATTTTCCAACCCCGCCTTTCCCGCTGGCTACCAGGATAACATTTTCATACTCTTTCAAGTAATTAGCCTGCTCAGGAGGTGCCGGATTGGCTGAATTTGCTTGCCCTTTTCCTTCTACTTCACTTGGAGACCGGACGATATCGATATTCACCGAATTGATCTCTTCGAGTCCTTTTAAACCTTCCTTTACCTTGCGAGCCACGTCACCTTCCAAGTCCTTGTATTCTTCGGGAATTACCAAAACGACACTGGCCTTGTTGTGCTCAATAGCCATGGAATAAACAACATTTTTTTCTACGATATTGGTACCATTTTCTCCGAAAGGGATCTGTTCCAAAACCGATTTGATCTTTTGCTCTAATGGGTCCATTTTCTCTATCTAGTCCAAAGTAATTGATAAGTAATAAATTTAGATAACTAAATGAATTTATGAATCTTCTATAGCAATGCAGAATTATCTCTTAAACATTGATTGTATTATCTAGCGAGTGAATTTGGCTATGTTAAAAAAATAAAGGTTGATCCCTGTCAGCCTGCACCGGATTTTAAATCTGCAAAACCAATCGCTTACAAAGCGTTTATTATTGATCATCTTATTTTCGGATAGCTGATTTCGGCCTGAAGGCTTTGACCACAGATTCGTCGGTTTCGATATATGGGCCCCCGATCAGGTCGATACAATAGGGAATGGCTTCAAATAACTCATCCATGGTTTCCTTAATTGCTTTCGGCTGGCCGGGTAAATTGATGATCAGACACCCTTTTCTGATAACGCCGACCTGTCTGGAAAGAATGGCAGTGGGAACGTATTTCAGGCTGATCGATCGCATCCTCTCACCAAATCCGTCCATGACCCTGTCAGCAATGGCCAAGGTAGCCTCCGGGGTAACATCTCGTTTTGCAGGCCCTGTTCCCCCGGTTGTTAAAACCAGGTGGCATTTTTCAATATCCACCAGATAGATGAGAACTTCTTCAATTTGATTTTGCTCATCAGGTATGACTTTCCGGATAGTTCCCCATTCGGAAACAAGAGCTTGCCCTAACCATTCACTGACGGCGGGTCCGCTTTTGTCTTCATACTCCCCTGAAGATGCACGGTCACTGATTGTAACAACACCTACCTTTAATTTATCATCAGACATAATCCAATCCCTGTTTATTTGTTATGGTTGAGTAGCTTGTTTTCTTCTAAAATTAACGAATTAGCCACCCTGAATCAATTGAAATATCAGGGATATTACTTATTCTCCTGGTATTAATGACAAGCTTTCATGCTCTATTGGGTAGACAATAATGAAGATGAATGACAATGCTTAATATTAACGGGCATTATCAAGTATCGTTTGGTCTTGTTTCGAACGAAGCAGTTAATTTTGATCCGGTTTTGACTGTGTTACCAGTCAGCGGCTATCAGTTTGTGGAACAAGCATGCAGGGTTAAACGAAAAATAGAAACTCATTTCCTTTTTCTAGATTCAACCTGTATCCTTTGACCGATTTATTTCAAGGAAAAAAGCGAAACTTTCATTAAAGAGGGACGGTTTATCATGGCTGACATTCTTAAAATTATCAAAGAAGCCTGCAAAGATGATTCGTTGTATCAGTATAACAACGACCAGCTGGTTAGTATGATCGAGTCTCTGCTGGAGTTGGAATCCAGGGTCCAATCAATTATCGAAGAAAGGGACGCAGCTGAGGAGGAGGATTCCGATGAGGAGTTTATTGAAGTGGTTATCAATGGACAGGCTGATCTGATTAAACGAACAATCGAAGTTTTGAACATCTCCTGTAACGAATTTAAAACCTTGCCCTCCGCCATCTACAAACTGAAGAACCTGAAAAAATTGTATCTGTATAATAATAGTTTCTCAGAAGATGAGAAAAGAAAGATCAGGGCTTCTTTTCCGCCCCATGTACAAATCCACTTTTAGATTTTTGAACTACCGTCTTGTCACGATAATCCCAAAGCAATCATTAACGCAATTTAAAGTCCATGGTATCCGCTGAAGAAAGAGATTCCCTGCTGATAAAAGGTGAGCAAGAGTATGATGAAGCTGTTCACCAATTGGAACGCCGGGAATATGAACTGGCTTTTAAACATTTTGATCTGGCAGAGCAGGCATTCCGCCAATTACAGGATCAACACTGGCTTACCTTTCTTTATCATGAAAAATTCAGAATCTTGAAACAGACAGATAAGCCGCAAAAAGCCCTGGAGTTGGTCGATTCAATCATTGAGGGATATCTCGATACGCAAAACCGACACGGACTAGCCCTGGTTCACATCCACAAAGCCGATTTATTGGGAGACAAAGGGGACGTTGAAGAGGCATTGGCCTGCCTGAGAACAGCAGAAGCCATCATTGAAAATGAAAAGATCTACGATTTAAAAAGCTACCTTTATTCTTCCCTGGCAATCGTTTTGATGGTTATTGAAGACCACCTGTCCGCAATCGATTACCTAAACCAGGCCATGAATATTTATTCCGCAGAATCAGATTCCGCGGAGTTTGCGTGGTGTCTGCACCAACTCGGTTTGTGTTACCAAAAGCTGTACGATCTTAATGCTGCAGAAAGGTATCTGGTAGGGGCCTATCAAAGTTATTTCAAAGCCGGTGACAATGAAACCGGGAGAGAAGTTATCGAAGATTTGAAAAAACTATATATATCTTCAAATCAATCCAACAAAATCTCGGAGTTGGAGATGATTGGAAAGCAAAAAAGGTTTTAAGGCAGTTGTCCGCAATAAATATAGTTTTTATAACGAAATTACTGCCTGATATTATAAAACTCTTTTATCTCCGGAAACATATCGTTTTCATACTTGCGGAAATTTAAGAAATCCCTGTTCTCATTATCGTTGTCAATCAGATGTTTCAGTTTGTAAAAATAATCCAGGTATTTAAGAATTTCACGCTGCATATCTTCCTCAAAACTGCCTGCCATGATAACAAATGTTAAATCGGAACTCTGAGCCCGAATCAATTCCGCCGCCATTTGCTCAACCATCTCTTTCTGCCACTCCTGTAACTCGCCCTCTAAAGCCTTTTTTAAGTATGCATTCAACAACTCTTCAGCCCGTTTGATTTCTTTGTAACTCCAAATTACCTTTGGATCACTCCATTTCACGTGCGTCGCTTCGTGTCCCCAGGTCGAGGGATTTGGCATCACCTCGGGCAGGGCGTCAGCATCAACCAGGTAATGGGATGGTGTCGTTAATCCAACAACATCGCCATTGCGATGAATTTCACGGATCAGCTCTTCCAGAAAATAGGGTCCTTCCGACCAATGATGTCCGAACAACTCCGCGTCATATGAACAAGTAATCAGTGGTATTGTTCTAAAATATCGTTGGCCTAAGGCATGTGCTTTATCACACAGTTTATTAAAGAAATCACGCGCAAGGACTCTGGCAGTCTCTTCAGCCTGATCAGGGTAATAAGCCTGCTTTTCGTTGCTGTCTTTAGAGGTAATACGTTTGAGAGGCAATCCCAGATGACGGAAATGAAATTCCCGAAAGTCGGGATGACCAGCATATCCTATATCTGCATCCCAGACCTGCGAGCGCCCCAGGCGACTTCGCGGCATCGCCGCAACGCCGGTGCCGGGAATCATCACAGGATTAAATTCCTCTTCCTGAGAGACGGTACTGCCCCAAAGAACCGATTCCGATTCCACAAAGAAGTAGTTGAGATATTCCGAGGCTACAACACCTTCAATACCGGGAAAGAATGAGTTTTCCGCTAACCAGATACCTTGCGGTCGACCCCCGAATAACCTGTGGTGACTCCTTGCTGCCAGCGTAATTTGCGCATTCAAAGCGTCGGGCATGGCAGCCAGCTCTGCCGGCATACCGTGGGTGGCAGTACACGTGGAAATTTCAAGAAATCCTCTTTTCTCCAGATCGGAAAAAGCACCGATGACATCTTTATGAATTTCCTGGTTGTAGAAAAGGTCTAAAGCCCTTACATCTTCCAGGTATCTTTCAGCAGCATGCTGATAATCCGGAGAATCTTTTCTGCTTTTGATTAAAGCAATCTGACTTTTAATAAAAGCCTGCACCCTTAACAGATACCTGGACATATAGTCTTTAAATCTCGGACTGGAAAGAACATAAGCCACAGGCGGAGTGATGTTAAGACTGAACTGATAATCCACTCCTTCAAAAGCCAGTTTTCTGAGTATCCTGAGTATGGGCAACCAGGAGTCCATGCAGTTTTTCAGAATCCATTCACCCGGAGGATTATGGACTTCATCCCCTTGCATGGTTTTTACCGGCCACTCGACATCTTTCAAA
>JANQLH010000442.1 GCA_028280735.1 SAR324 cluster bacterium
GGGGGTGGATATTCTGTTGGATGAAAAACTGTATCTCAGTTTGAGTCAAGGGAAAGCCCTTTCGCCGGATGGCAAATGCCACACCTTTGATGAAAAGGCCAATGGCTTTGTTCCGGGTGAGGGTTGCGGAATGGTTCTTTTAAAGTCATTGGACAAGGCATTGGCCGATGGAGACCAGGTTTATGCAGTGATTGATGCGTCTGCGATCAACAACGACGGGCACACCATGGGGATCACTACACCTAATCCCCAAATGCAAAAAGATGTCATTCAGCAAGCGTTGAACAAAGGCGGTATTTCAGCCGGATCGATTAGTCTGGTTGAGACCCATGGTACGGGAACCATGATCGGTGATCCCATTGAGTTAAAAGCATTGACAGAGGTTTATACGAGTGAAGATACAGCAACCAACACTTGTGCTGTCGGCAGTGTAAAAACAAATATCGGGCATCTGTTAAGTGCTGCGGGTATTGCCAGTTTCATCAAGGTAGTGCTCTCCATTCAACGAGCACAGATTCCGCCCACATTGAATTGCGAAACCCCCAATCCACGCTTTGATTTTGCAGCGTCTCCTTTTTACCCGGTGACAGAATTAAAGCCATGGAACCCGAACACAGGCGTGCGTAGAGGGGCAATCAGTTCGTTTGGATTTGGCGGGACCAATGCTCACTTGATTGTAAGTAGCTGTCCGCCTGAAAAGATGCAAGGATATCAACAATCCCGGTTTCCTCTCACTCCTGTTGAGTTTATTCGAAAACGATTCTGGTTGGAAAAACCTGCTGAAACCAAAACCAGTGAGAAGAACAAATCTTCATTTGAATCACTGATAAAACTGGATCATCAGCCGGAGCAGGTCAGTTCCTCAGGTAAGGTTTATCCGCTTACTTCCCGTATAACAAACAATCATTACATTATGCGTGATCACCGAGTGCACGGGGTCAGCATATTGCCGGGAGTAACCTTTCTCGATGTGCTTGTAAGAACGTTCTATGAAAAGGATATTGATACCTCACAGCTGGTGCTTCAAAATGTCTTGTTCAGCGAAGCCATAGCCACCACAGAACAATATGATCGTCAGCTGGAGATTTCTGTAGAATCCAGTCTTGACCGGGGATCGATTACTATCGATAGCTGCAAAATCACTCAAAACGGGTTGGGTCATGAAAAAGCAAATAACCTCAGGTGTGATTTTCTCTTGAATCAACCGGTTTTGAACAAGTCACTCGATGTTGAATCGTATAAAAGCCGAGCAGATCGGGTGACCGTTATGGAAGAGCTGTACAGTCACATGCGCAGCGTAGGAATCAACCACTATGAATTCATGAAAGGCTCTGGCAGTGTTTATCTGCACCAGGATTATGTTTTGGCAGATCTGCACCTCAGCGAATTGGGAATTCAGCATTCCGACTCCTTTTATATCCATCCGGCTTTTCTGGATTCATCCACCATCGTTCCCTTGCTCTTTTTTCTGGAAGAATTTCTAAAATCCAACCCGGCGATTCCAATCTATATCGAATCTTTTCAACTGATCGGAAAGCCAAGCCATCGTTGCTATGTGTTTATCGAACGGAAGCATTGCACTGGTTCACTGGGAGAAATAGCCTATAGCGACATCGAATTGTTTGATGAAAACGGAGAGATTATCGCCTCCTTGAAACGCTTGGGAGTTAAAGAGATTCGCACAAAAGAATTGATCACCAAACATCGATTGGAGAGTCCGGAAACTATTGCAAAACCTTCCAAGTCAAGTGTGGTAAACAAAGTGGGGTCATTGCCGATATCTAATGCCCCTGAGTTGAAAGGAAAAGAGCTAATTGAAGAAGATATTCGACAGCTCATAGCCGAAGCCTATGAGACATCGATCCAGGTAGAGGACCGGGAAACGAGATTCTTTGACCTTGGAATGGATTCAGCCATGCTGATGTCGCTGGTTCAGGATCTGGAAAGTAAAATCGGTGGCAGTCTTTATCCGACCTTGCTTTTTGAATATCCAAACCTGGCTCGGCTCTCCGAGTATATTCATCAGGATTACGGAAAGGTTTATAAAGTTTCTGTCAGTCATCACAATCCCGGTTCATCCCCCATTTCGCAGGTTGAGGTAAAGGGAGCTGTTACTGCCCCTAAACCTCTCACTGGAACTGTTGATGATATTGCAATTATCGGACTTGATGGACAATACCCCCAATCAGAAAATCTGGCGGAATTCTGGAACAACATTGTAAAGGGAACCAACTGCATAACCGAGATCCCCAAGGATCACTGGGACGTGGAACCGTGGATTGCTGTCGATCGAAACGGAGATCGATTGGATTGCAAATGGGGTGGATTCATTAAAAACGTCAACCAGTTTGATCCCTTATTCTTCAAGATTGCACCTAATGATGCACAGCATCTGGACCCACAAGTCAGGCTGATGATGGAGTCGGTCTGGAACGCTGTGGAAGATGCCGGTTATGCACCCAAAAACATGTCCCATGAAAAAGTAGGCGTTTACCTGGGTGTGATGAATGATGATTTTACCTGGGTCGAGGCGGAAAACCACCAGAATACGGGTCAATTTGCCAACACCGGCTGCTTTGCCAGCGAACTGGCAAATCGCATCTCCTATACCATGGATTTTACCGGGCCAAGTATGACAATTGAAACGGCTTGCTCATCATCCATGACTTCATTGCATATGGCCAGAATGGCCCTATTGAACAATGAATGTTCGATGGCGATAGCCGGTGGAGTGAACCTGAGTCTGCATGCCAGCAAATATCGCATGCTCTCCGATCTTAACCTGATATCACCTACAGGGCAGGAGCGCACTTTCGACAAATCAGCTGACGGGTATATTCCAGGCGAAGGTGTTGGCTGTGTGGTCTTGAAACCTCTGGCTAACGCGGAAGCAGATCGTGACCATATTTATGGTGTGATTAAGGCTTCTGCCATTAATCATTCAGGAACGGGCTCCGGGAGGTATGTCCCTGATATTAATGCCATCTCCGAAGTGGTTGAGACCTGCTTTAATCAAGCGAATCTTAAAGCGGAGGAGGTAAGCTACCTCGAAGCCCATGGTTCGGGAACGACATTGGGTGATCCCCTCGAAATCAAAGCGCTGGCCAAGGCTTTTAGTAAATCCACTGATAAAAAGAACTTTTGTGCCCTGGGAACTCGTTCCAATTTTGGTCATCTGGAATCAGCGTCTGGTATCTGCGCATTGACCAAAGTTCTATTGACCATGCAGCAGGAGACCATACCCCGGTGTGTTGGTGTCGATGAGGTGAATCCCAATATTCCCATTGAGGACTATCCTTTCTATATACCCCGTCAAAACGGTTCCTGGGGTAAAACGGATCAACCAAGAATTGCAGGCATAAATTCCTTTGGTATCGGCGGTTCCAACAGTTTTGTTCTGGTGGAAGAGTATGATGAAGCAAGCCGGAAAAATGAGGACTGGACTGTTCAGTCCCATCTGGTTGTCCTATCAGCCAGGGATGAGAAAAGCCTCAAGGCATATGCCGAGAAAATTTTGCACTTCCTGCAGAAAGGTGACTTGAATGGCAAGCTTCCCTCGCTGGAAGAAATAGCCTACACACTGCAGCTGGGTAGGGAGGCTATGCCGGAACGTCTGGCTACGGTAGTTTCATCCCTGGAGGGTCTGATACAGCGCCTTCGTGGATACGTTAACGGAAAAATCGATATTTCAGATCCTTTGAAAACTATTATCTCCGGCCGACGCTCCCTAAAAGGAAGTCACATCTCCAATCACCAATTACCGGAGTCTATCAAATATCTTGAATCTTTAAATCCTGAGGAGTGTAGAAATCTTTTGGCAAGCCTGGCGAAAGCCTGGATTCATGGCAATAGCGTAGATTGGAATCGATTGTATCAACAGGATAGCGGAGTGCTGAATCATCCCATGAGGGTTTCATTACCCACCTATCCTTACGATAAGAAAACCTATTGTTTGAATCAAGCGGAAACCGGGGATGAAGGAATATTCATCACTGAACAATGGCAGCCAGTTGAGCTGTCAAAAGTAGCTGACGAGAGGATCAATGATCAGCAGAGAACCTTGATTTTCACAACAGCAAAGGCGATTGACGTTACTGATAATGCCAGTGTGACTATAGTTCGGCATTCTGCTTCATTTTCCAAAACAGAAAACCATTCTTATGTTTTGGATTTTGAATCTAAAACGGATCTGGAGCGATTGATGGAAGATCTGGCAGCCAAGAATGAACTGCCGGGGCAAGTAATTATCAGCGCTTCGTCTACGGAAGGTCAGGATCAAATTTTTCCCAAATCTGCTCTCTATTTTCTGTTTCAGCTGACCCAGGCGTTGATGCAGCAGAAAACAAAATCGGACATCCGTTTGGTTTATCTATTCGAAGACGGCCAAGCTGAAAACGTTCCATATCATGCTGCCATAAGCGGAATCTGTCGAACTGTGCGGATGGAGAACCCCAGGTACATTTACAAAACCATACACAACGCAACTCCCCAACAGACATTGGATAGCAATTTAGTATTTTCAGAGCTTGATCCGTCTGCAGATGCAGAGTACACCGTACAATATAGATACGACGGAAGTTCCTGGCTACGCTATGTCGGTGCGCAGGTAGAAACTAAGGGCCTAATTTCTTCACCACAGGAATTACCATTGGGAGACCCGGGTCGCCAAAAAGTGATCTTGATTACAGGCGGAAAGGGCAAGCTGGCTCAACGTTTTGCACAGTATTTGGCGGCGCAGGCCAATACCAGGGTCGTGTTGGCCGGTCGTTCAGAAAAGACTCCGGAAATTG
>JANQLH010000213.1 GCA_028280735.1 SAR324 cluster bacterium
TCCTCCTTTTGTAATTCTGCACCAGCAAAAACTCATCTACATCAGCCAAGAGGCGGGGGAAGTTCTTGATATTTCCGACCCCGCCTGGCCATTCCGTGATTCACTGACACAATCAATCGACAGACAGAGCTCCCTGCCGGTGACTTCCTCCAACCCAAGCAATGAGCTGTTGGCTTTTCTCCATAATACCCCTTCACACCTCTATCGCTCCCGGTTGTTGCGCTGCTATCTGCAATTCAACAAACCGGAGATAGTGGCATTCGCCCGCTGGGCCTTTCGAGAGCTGATCCCCCAGGCTGACAGACAGAAAAAGACCCAACACTTCACGCGAAACGGGCTGCAATTGATGGGATTGGAGGACAAGAAACGATACCACCATATTCGGCAGGTCCTGGTAGCACCGGGAGGAATTGAAGCCAGAGTTGCAGGTCGGATTTCAGGCATCGATGACGAGGGGATATAGGGACATTTTAGATTGTAGATTTTAGATTTACAGCTTGTGTTGCTTCGCAACGTTTTTGATATTGGGAACTACAAAAAAGGAGGTGATCCATGTCCGAATCATTAATTGACCTGATGAGCGACCTTCACCAAATGCAAGTTCTGCTGGATGTCTTGATCAAAGGCTTCGCCGCCCTGTCGACCGAAACCGCAGGCCACCAGCTGCGACTTACGGAATACGAAGCTCTGCAAGTCGCTGAATACGCTCACGATATGGTGGATAAAATGATTATACGAGTGGAAGAGGCCTTTAAAAAAGAATTCTGTAAACCCAAGGGGCTCTAAACAAAGGTGATTTCAGTTGAAGGGGTCAGGCTTGGATCTTTGGATTTTCACAAGATTTCAACGACCCCAAACCGAATACGAACAGCCTGCCTACCCTCAATTCATAAATTCATAAATCACCAAATCTCCTAATATTTAAAAACCAGCCATACTCAAAACAACGAAGCCCCCATCAAACAACTTGAATCCTGATTTAAAATCCTTGTTTTCACCTTTTATAATATGTTATCAATACATGACGTTCGGAAAGAATCAATCGTCCAGGAAAAAAGATGTATAAAATGCTGTTAGATTGTTTCTTGCAAATTCAGTGTAAAAGCAAAAAAAGAGAATGATTTGATATAAATATCTGACGAAATAACATAGTGAATATTATTAAAAAAAACCTGAATTTTATGTAATTCAGCCATATGCAGGTATTATTTCGAATTTAGGTATCGAAAGTTAACTTCAATCTGGATTAATAACCACGGTGCTTCGGTACAATATAGGTTGAAACAAAATATGATTTAATAATCTTTGTAAAAAAGGAGTTCAAATCATGAACAAAAGGCTTCATCCATTCCATCAAGGGTTCATTGATGAGGTTGTACCAGATGAACTATTGCTTCAAATAATGGAAGTTCCTGATAAACCGGGCAAAATGCGGCTAAGATGTGAGTCCATGCTTGACTACTTTTTTTTAAGAATGAATAGCAATGATGTGACTCATCTTTACGGCTGTACAGCATTGATGGCATTAGTTGAAAGCACAAGTTGTGTTTATGGAAAGATACAGAAAGGGGATATTTTTCTGTTTCCTGGCACATTTTCAAACCCTGCTCCTGAGTTTACTGGAAAACCGCTTATTAACGGCAGCTTTCATTCTCCATTAACCCCCGATTCTTCTGCACTTCATCAGCAAATGTGTGATTTGCTGAATATGCCCACATCGGATTTTGTTGGTTTTTCTGTGACAGTTGGTGAAGACAGGAGTTGTATCGGTTGGAACTCAGGTACTTGTAATCCACATTGGTTTAACGAAAGAGCAATTCCGGATTCTTGGCATGCTGATATAAAAGAGGCTCTGAATCAAGAAAATATTGCGAAAGGATTATATTTGAATTTAATTTATCAGTATGACGGCAGAAAATATTATGTTGGGGCATTTTCTGCAAATTCTGCTTCCACATTAAATCTAATTCCTGAATCGAATGCAGGCAAAAATTGTTTGCTGGAGTTAAGATGTAATGGTTGGTATGGCTACCCGGATGCTTTTTTTTACATGTATGTTGACAATAAAGCAGTATATCAGAATAAGTTTGGTGTATTGTTACTAGATGGCAATAGCGAGCCAATATTTTGGGCTCTTGAGACATATTTAGATGACGGTGGTAAGACTAAAGCCAAAATAAAACTAGCTGCCAACGGAGAAATTAAAAGTTCTGTTTCGATATTAAATCCGACAATTATTATGTATGAACCCGACAGCAGTGAAGCAACGCTTGGGTTTTCCGATTCAGACAGTTGGCATCTAGAGTGCGAGTTGGCTTGGAAAACAGATGTTGATTTTGATGAGTAAACGATCAGGTCTACATCTTGTACTTTCGAGTGAAGGGCCAGACCCGCAGTTTTGTATTTTTGCAAAATTGTGATGACCCGTAATGTGACTAGTTTAAATTTGATTTGTTTAGTAAAAAAAACATTCCGAATACCAGTTGAATACTTTTCTTTAAGTATGCTGCCATGACCGAATTAATCAGGAAGAATGTAGACGAAAAAAGTAATTTCAGGGCTCCGAATAAAAATGTACGTCCTGCTATTGGGCTTCATTCACGAATGAAACAAACCAGGTTGGAAAACACACCTTTAATCCGCCGACTTGCAGAAAACAACACTTCAAAAACTCTTTCGCAAGCCAATGATGATCTATCGTTTCAAATGGACAATGATTCATCAGAGCAGGGATTAAGCTCTGACTCAGATATTTCACACAAGCTATCCATTGAAATGATTGTCACTGACAACTTGGATAGTGGTGGAGGAATGAAAGGAATCGAAGTTAATTCTTATACTTCAGGCAGTAGTGGAACTTATACAGAAGTCCAAAATGTGGAATGGGTCGAATCAACACCGCAAGGATATGAGCATCCGGCAACGCCTGAAACTTTTAACATAGTGAGACGCCAGCCTGGACAAAGATTTGTCGTTCAGACAACTCATTCAGAAGGAGGCATCGCTATCCATACCGATTCTAGGGATCCTGCAGAATCCGAAGGGTGTTTGATCGTTAGTGAATTCATCTTGAATAGACTGACGGATCTTTTATATCGAGACGGATTTGACAAGATTGACGGAGAAATCGTTTCCATCAACGATTTGAGAAGTGAGGATCAAAAAAAGGTTAGGCCTATTGGGCAAACTGACGGAGATGATGGAAATCCCCAAAGCGTCTTGGTCGACCCTGCCGATCCGGATCAAATTAAAGGTATTATTGAACAGATAAAAGATCAAAATCAAGGTGTGTTATATGATGTCTTTATACGGCGTCTGATCAGTACCTTAAACGATTACAATAAAACTAACGGCAATCAAGTGATCGGCGTTGAGGTTGTTTTTCGCAATTCTGATATTGTTGTACCGGCCAATCTTAAGCTGGGCATACGATCCACAGATCAAAATGGAACTTCTGAGAAGGAATTCACCTTAGACAAAATACTCTGGCCACATGGAAATATATATTCTTATCTATACGATAATAATAGTAAAAAACTTATTGAAAACAATGTAATTAACAATCCAAACAAAGACGCCAATTGGAATTCTCCTGTACCAGTTCAGGCAGATCCGGAAACAGTCATAGAAGTGGATAAAAATGGAGAACACATAACAAAGACC
>JANQLH010000005.1 GCA_028280735.1 SAR324 cluster bacterium
TTAACGTCTCCTCTCGGATTTGCATTCTTTAAGTCGAAGATCAGCTGGGCGATATCTTCAATCGAGTAAATATCATGGTGTGGAGGAGGTGAAATCAGGGTTACTCCCGGTGTGGTGTGTCTGATTTTGGCAATGTAATCGGTTACTTTAAATCCTGGTAACTGCCCTCCCTCACCAGGTTTGGCACCTTGAGCAATCTTGATTTGCATTTCATCGCTGTTCACCAGGTAATTACTGGTTACGCCAAAACGACCGGATGCAACCTGTTTGATGGCACTTCTTCTGAGATTGCCATCTTCATCGGGTTTGAAACGCTCAGGATCTTCCCCACCTTCACCCGAGTTACTTCTGGCCCCGATTCGGTTCATGGCAATTCCCAGGGTTTCATGCGCTTCCCTGGAAATAGACCCGATAGACATGGCCCCCGAAACAAATCGTTTGAATATTGACTCGACCGGCTCCACTTCGTCGACAGGAATAGAAGTTCTGCCTTCCATGTTAAATTCCAAAAGCCCTCTTAAGGTATGAAACCTCTCATCCAACTCATTCACAGTCTTTGAGAAATCCTTAAATACCTGGTAATCATTGCTTCTGGTTGCCAACTGCAGCTTGGAGATCGTATCGGGATTATAAGCGTGATATTCTCCCTGGCTCCTCCATGTATAGTTTCCTGTCGTTAAGAGTTTATGAAATCCCCTGCCTTCATAGGCATAAGCTCTTAAGTGACGCATTTTGATCTCTTCTTCAATCTCCTCAAGACCGATTCCTTCAATCACCGATTGAGTTCCGGTGAAGTATTTGTCAATCAGTTTGGAATTGAGTCCGATCGCTTCAAAAATTTGTGCTCCCTGGTAGCTGCTGAGGGTTGAAATTCCCATTTTCGAAAAGACCTTTTTCAATCCTTTGTTGACAGCTTGTATGTAACGAGGAAATGCTTCCAGGGAAATAATGGGAAGTTCTTCACTGATTGCCATCTGTCGGATCGATTCAAATGCCAGGTAAGGGTTGATTGCCCCTGCCCCAAATCCAATCAACAGGGCAAAATGATGCACTTCACGGCATTCACCACTTTCAACAATGATTCCGATTTTCCCCCGCTTTTGCTGGCGAATCAGGTAGTGATGAACCGCAGCTACCGCTAACAGTGCTGGAATGGGCGCCGTCTCTTTATCCACGCAGCGATCACTGAGGACGATAACACGATGTCCCTGGTCAACGGCATCTTCCGCTTCTGCGCACAAGTCATCCAGGGCCTGTTCCAGAGATTTTTCCTGGAACTTAAATCCGATATCAATGGTGCTGGAACGGAAAGCGGAAATTTCACAATGACGCAGCTGCTCCAATTCAGAATTGCTTAAGATAGGATGTTGAATCTCCAACATTCTGCACAAACCGGGAGTTTCATCCAGAATATTAAAACTACCTCCAATGCTGGATCGAATAGACATCACCAGTTCTTCACGAATGGAATCGATCGCAGGGTTGGTAACCTGGGCAAAGTTTTGCTTGAAATAGTTATACAGCAGCTTTGTCTGGTTGGAGAGCACAGCCAGGGGTTCGTCATTACCCATGGAACTTGTAGGCTCCTTGGAATCCACCGCCATCGGTTTCACTATCCTGTATAATTCTTCATAGGTATAGCCAAACACCCTTTGAAACAGCCTCAATTTATAATAATCCGGCTGGGTGTAAGTGGGGGGAGCGGGCAAGTCATCAAGTTTAATAACGTTTTCCTTAATCCAGTTTGAATAGGGTTTGCGTTTCGCTATACGTTCCTTGACTTCGTCGTTGTGGTAAACCATACCCTCGTCTGTATCCACAATAACAATTTTGCCGGGTCCCAGTCGCCCTTTCTGCCTTACATTTTCCGGGGGCACTTCAATCACTCCAACCTCCGATGCCATAATAAAGTTGCCGTCCATGGTTTCTACAAATCGGACCGGCCTTAACCCGTTTCTATCCAAACCACCACCGATTTTTGTTCCGTCAGTGAACATCATAGCGGCGGGACCATCCCAGGGTTCGACCAAAGCGGAATGGTAGGCGTAAAAACCCTTCAGATCCGGATTCATATTCTTCTGATTTTCCCAGGCTTCGGGAACCATCATCATGAATGCGTGTTCCAGATCTCTTCCAGCCGAAACCAATAGTTCAAAAAAGTTATCAAAGGTCGCCGAATCGCTCTGATCCGGAACAATGATAGGTAACAGCTTTTTTATATCTTCACCAAAAAAATCCGATTCAAATATGGCCTCTCGTGAGCGGGTCCAGTTGATGTTTCCCCTGACCGTATTGATCTCACCGTTATGAGCCAGGTAACGAAAAGGCTGCGCCAGTCCCCAGGTTGGGTATGTATTGGTGGAATATCTCTGATGAACCAAAGCAATGGCGCTTTCCAGCTTTTCGTTCGATAAATCAAGGAAATACTGCTCCAGTTGGTTAGCCAGAAACATTCCTTTGTATATCATTGTCGCAGCGGAAAGACTGCAGACATAAAAATTCTGCTTATCTTTAATGCCGGAGTTTTCTATGGCTTTTTCCACCTGCCTGCGAATAACGTAAAGCCTTCTTTCAAAGGCATCAACGTAATAGGTCGTTCTTTTAATAAAGACCTGGTAAACAGCCGGCTCCAAATCTAGCATAAATTCGGAAAGACAGGAATTATCGGCAGGAACACGCCGCCATCCCAAAACTTCCTGGCGTTCATTTTCGATAATGGCGGTGAATATTTTTTGACATTGTTCGATGGCCTCCGGATCAGTTGGCATGAAGACCATGCCTACACCGTATTCCCCTTCGTCGGGCAGGTCAAAATCCATCTCAGCGGTAGCTTCTAATAAGAACTCGTGAGGCATTTGAATTAAAATCCCGGCACCATCACCGGCCTTCGGGTCAGACCCCGTCGCCCCGCGATGTTCCAGGTTTTTAAGAATGGAGATTCCATCTTCAATGATCTTATGGGATTTTTCTCCGTAAATGTTGGTTATCGATCCAACACCACAGGAATCTTTGTCCATTGAATGATGATACAGGCCAACACCTTTCGGCAGCCCGTACTTTGTATATCGTAGTTCAGTCATGGTAAGGTTTCGCTAAAATTACGATCACTGCTGTAGAGATAAGAATACCGCTATCTTGCAGATTGCTGATTAAGATTGAGAAGTGTTATTGCAGGCAACGGAAAGGGTCTGTTCAACCAGTACCACAGTTGAAACAGAACGCACTTCGATTGGTTACATGCTGCTTACAAAATATTCAGTCGAAATAGACTGTGAAATTCGTAGCATTATGATTGCTTACGATAAGCTGATGAGATGGTTCGGGGTGCCTTGATTTCTATATGATAGTTTAGATTTGTGAGATCTTATATAGTATCAACAGATTATCCCTGTCTTAGATAAACTTGCGACCCAGCACGACCTACCTTACACCTTTGCTATCAAAATGTAAAATGATACTATTCAGGTTAAGAATTCGAATAATTCATAAGCTGAATGAAATACTTGCGGAATTCGAAATCTTCGGTGCTTAGGCGGATAATATAAGCGAGTCATCCGGAGTATTTTGCTTACAATAATCAAAAAAAAAGAAAATTAATCGATTGCCATCGGTGCGTTTAAAATTTTTGGGAAGATTTCGTAAAAGCTGCCAAATCCTTATGATATCGGCTCAGATAACCTATAATTCCCGGTTTTGGTGGAAAGCAGGCTAATGTCTTTTTGAAAAAAAAGGAAACCCCTGCGATTAATGCAGGAATTTCCCGGGATTACTGAATTCAGGCTTGTGACATTCGCTTAAAACCGCTAATCTTTAATCATTTCGCAACAAAGCGACTAACAAGATTGGCAAGGCACATGGATAGTGACAATCAGCAACTTGAAATTTTTGACCTCTTGAATATTAACCTGCCGGTTTTTGAAGGCCCGCTGGATCTGTTGCTGGATCTTATCCGGAAAAAGAAAATGGATATTCGGGATATTCCTCTTGCTGAAATCTGCGAGCCCTACCTGGAATATCTTGATTTAATGGAAGAATTCAATATGGATATTGCCATTGAATTCCTCGATATTGCCTCTACCCTGATCCTGATAAAATCCAAAACTTTATTGCCCAGGCTGGAAGAAGAACTGGAAGAGGAAGAAGAGTTTGATACTGAAGAACAACTCAGGCAAAAGCTCATCGAGTA
The DNA here is from genome assembly GCA_028280735.1 of SAR324 cluster bacterium. Taxonomy (GTDB): domain Bacteria; phylum SAR324; class SAR324; order XYD2-FULL-50-16; family XYD2-FULL-50-16; genus JAHJTV01. The sequence goes on from JANQLH010000005.1 coordinate 4,187, forward strand.
TCAAAAATTCAAGGATTTGGCAGATGAACTCAACCAACGGGAACTGTTGGGCAGAGATATTTTCCCCAGGCCGGAAGTGAGCGAAGAAGAGGAAGAAACAGGCGAGCTCTCCCTTGAAGATCTGTCTATTTATGGTCTTCTCAAGGCTTATCATCAAATTCTTTTGAAACAGTCCTTCCAAAAGCCGCATGAGATTACAAAAGACGAGTTTTCAATTGAAAGAAAAATCCTGGAGTTATTAAAAATATTTAAATCCGGGGACATGCAGGCTTTTATCAGTTTATGCCCCAGAAACCCGACTCGCTCCGAAGTGGTGATTGCCTTTATGGCGATTTTGGAACTGGCAAAACTTCTGCTGCTTCAAATTCACCAGATGAGCGAATTTGGCCCGCTTCACTGTAAGCCCAATCCAAATATTGGTGATTACATTCCACGATACCGGGAACAGATTCCCAACGCCTCTTAATACTACCGTCATCAATTGAGCCACTGATCAAGCAGTGCTGCTGCAGGCATCATGCTTATCTCCACTTTACTCCCGGTTTGTACCGGAAAATGAAAATAGTTTGCCCTGTAGCATTTGCCTCCGGCTTTAAATGGAGTTACTATTTTAAGAATTGATGATAATAAACAACGATTTTTGTCCTGCAAGCTAATCCCCTGTCTTGTAAGGTTTGCAGTGATTTTGGCAGGCGATTCGGTTGACAGAGAGTCTTTCTTTAGTTAAATTTTACCGTTTAAGGTTATGAAGGTCAGACTACTTGAAATTGACGACACTCCTACACAGTTTGAATTCCAAATCACAAGGGACCAGCTACAAAACCTGGATCAACGATTCAGATTTGATCCCCTGGAGTGCCAGGCTTATTTGGCAAGGAATCTTGAGTTTATAGAGCTTAAAGGTCACTATCGGGTTAAAGTTAAATCTGAATGTGATTTTTGCCTTGAACCTTTGTTTTTGGAACTGGATGAAGAATTCACCTTGGATCTGGTTTCCGAGGGAAATCAACCTGAGTTAAACGGGGATGTAGAGTTGTCGATGGATTCTCCCGAGATGGATTATTACAGCGGGGAGGAGATCCAGCTCATAAAATATTTTGAAGATCAGTTGATTTTGGATCTCCCATTAAATATTAGTTGTTCTGATGACTGCAAAGGTCTTTGTTCAACCTGCGGCACCAACCTGAATCAAAAGCGGTGTGATTGCCATGAAAAAACGGACAATAACCCGTTTTCCATATTAAAAGACCTGAAACCCGATTCAAAACCTTAACACAAGTTTTATTCCAAGACGTTTAAAGTAATTAAAAACTCATCTGTATTATTCGGAGTTATCGTGGCTGTACCTACAAGAAGAAGATCAAGAAGCGTTACCAAACAAAAACGAACGCATAAGAAGCTTGCTCAAGTAAACCTTATTACCTGTTCAAATTGTCAGGAAATGATTCTTCCTCATCAAGTATGTCCCAAGTGTGGGCATTATCATGGGGAACAGGTACTTGAAGTAGAAGAGTAAACTTCAGATACCTGAATCATCGGGATTACTTTCCAAGCCAACCATGCCAATTGCAATCGATGCAATGGGAGGGGATTTTTATCCCCGACATCCTGTTTCAGGTGCGGTTGAGGCTGTTCGAGAACATGGAACCAGGGTGATTCTGGTCGGACAGCAGAACCTCATCAAAGAAGAACTGGAAAAACATCGATTTAATGCGCAAAAAATCGATATCGTACATGCTCCGGAAGTTGTGGAGATGTCCGATCCGGTGATAACCGCACTCAGGAAAAAACGAAAATCTTCCATGCGTCTTTGCTTTGACCTGGTTAAGCAAGGTGACGCGGATGGTATCGTTAGTGCCGGTAATTCAGGAGCCATGCTGGCAATAGGTCATTTTGTTCTGAAGACCCTTGCAGGAATTGACAGACCCTGTATTTGCGCCTTGCTTCCCTCTCGCAAAGAAAAAGTCCTTCTGGTCGATGCCGGTGCCAATGTCGACTGTTCCCCTGAAAGTTTATTCCAGTTTGCCATTTTAGGTTCCATCTATCTGGAAAATATTCACCAAATCAAAAATCCGAAAATTGGTCTGTTGAATATCGGCGCAGAAGAAGGTAAGGGTGACGAAAGAAGTCGCAATGCCTATTTGCTGTTAAAACAAAGCGGACTGAATTTTGTTGGAAACATTGAAGGGAAAGAGTTTTTTAACGGTGATATAGACGTCGTGGTTACCGATGGATTCGCAGGCAACATTCTTCTTAAATCGGTCCAGGGAGCAGCCGATTTTGTGAAACGGATGATTAGAGAAGAAATCAAAGCTTCATTACTGGCCCGTCTGGGAGCAGTCCTCATGAACAAATCACTGATGAGACTGAAGAAAAGAACGGATTACGCTGAATTTGGCGGCGCTCCGCTGCTGGGGCTAAAAGGAAACGCCATAGTTTGTCATGGCAGCTCAAATGCAAGAGCCATCGCCTTTGGGATAAGATTTTCCCAATGGGCACATGAATGTGGGCTGGTGCAAAACCTGGAGGAGCAAATCCTTAAACAGCAGGAACTGCTCAAACAAACTGCTTGACCCGCTTTACAAGGGATCTGGCTTACAAAATCTGTGGTAAAAAATACACAGTTTATATTTTTGGATTAAATCTTAAAAGTTTTTATATAATAGATAGTTGAATTCATGAGCTCCATTCAGTCGGGATATTTAGTCTAAATTTCGGTTGACTCAATTCATAATAAAATCTAACCAAGAATATTTGGGCTTTATATTTATCTGCTAATGACGAACAATTGGATTCGGCATTTGGTAAACCTTGAATTTTCAGTTTGATAGCGAGATTTACTATCAAACATGTGATAAAAAAAAGATCCTATGATTGATTTAAAAGGAAAAACAGCTTTAATAACAGGAGGATCTAAGGGAATAGGAAAAGGAATTGTCCGGGCCTTTGCAAATGCAGGAGCCGGCATAGCTTTCCTTGCAAGGAACAGGGAGTTGTCAGTACAACTGGAAGAGGAAATACAGGCTACGGGGGTTGACTGTATGTCCTTTCAAGCGGATGTGACGGATTTTGACCAGTGCGGAAAAGTGGTTGAAGCCATGCTTGAGAAATACGGAAAAATTGACATACTGGTCAATAATGCAGGCATCACCGATGACAATTTGATCATGCGGATGAAGAAAGAAGCCTGGGACAAGGTTCTTGATATTAACCTGACCGGCGTTTTCAACATGAGCAAATCAGTGATGCGACCGATGATGAAGGCTAAATATGGCCGGATTATCAACATGGGATCTGTTGTCGGAACCACGGGTAATCCTGGTCAGGTCAACTATGCCTCTGCGAAAGCAGGAATAATCGGATTTACCAAATCTCTGGCCAAAGAGGTGGCTTCGAGAAACATAACGGTTAATGCCATCGCCCCCGGGTTCATCGAATCGGATATGACGGGAAAACTAACCGATGATCAACAAAAGGCACTGCTGGAAACCATACCCATGAACAGGATGGGAACCTTGGACGATATAGCCAACGGTGCACTATTTCTGGCCTCACCGCTAGCAGACTATATAACGGGGACTACCCTTCATATTAACGGCGGTATGGTCTAAAACTGGAAAGGGAGTTTAACGAAGCATTTGTTACGAAGGCAAGAGTTCTGAACAGGATTGATTCCAGAACTGAATGAATCAACCCGCAAAAGAAGGAAGGCAAACGTACAGAGATGCTTGGTATTTGTTTGTAAGCATTTCAAACCAACATTTTTGAGAGTTTTGGTAACATGTTGTTTGGCTTTTACATTTTTTGACTTTTTTGAGTCGATATGGATCGAAAGTTTTTCAACCGCCATACCGGAACCGAATCAAAATTAATTTGGAGATATTCTAATGAGTACTGATCGTAATGACATTCAAAGCAAAGTTATCGGCATCATCGTTGAACAACTGGGAATTGAACAAGCAGATGTAAAAGAAGAATCAAATTTTATTGACGATCTGGGCGCTGATTCACTCGATACAGTCGAACTAGTTATGGCATTTGAAGAAGAATTTGATCTTGAAATTCCGGATGAGCAAGCTGAAAAAATCACTACCGTTAAAGAAGCTATTGATCATATTGCAGCAGCAGTAGGTGCTTAAGCGGTTTGTTCCGGGCTTTGCTCAACAGGCAAAGTCAGCCATTTTCAAACCAGTTTTAACGATTAACGGTATTGGTAATGAAAAAGCGAGTTGTCATCACTGGAATCGGAACCATTAATCCTATTGGCAACAATGTTGATGTCACATGGGAAGGGATTTCCCAGGGGAAAAGCGGAATCAGCAGAATTACCCGCTTTGATCCGGAGGGCTTTCCCACTCAAATCGCCGGTGAAGTGAAAAACTTCGAACCATTGGACTTCATTCACAAGAAGGAAGTCAAAAAGATGGATATCTTTATCCAATACGCTATTGGCGCTTGTGAAGAAGCCATGAAACAAGCAGATCTGACGATAACCGAAGAATTGGGACCCGAAGTTGGGGTTTCGGTTGGTGTCGGCATCGGCGGACTGCCCGGCATCCAAAACAACAGTCTGATAGTGGAAAATAGAGGACCATCCAAAGTTTCGCCTTTTTTTATTCCCATGTGTATCAGTAACATGGCCGCAGGATACATCTCGATCATGTACGGAGCCAAGGGATTCAGCGCAACCACTACCTCTGCCTGCTCTTCTGCTAACCACTCAATTGGCGACGCTGCCCGTATTATCGAACGAGGCGATGCCAAGGTTATGATTGCAGGAGGGGCCGAATCAACCATCACCTCTCTGGCAATTGCCGGGTTCGGATCAATGAAAGCATTATCACGGCGTAACGACGAGCCTGCCAAGGCGTCACGACCCTACGACAAGGGCCGCGATGGTTTTGTTCTCAGTGAAGGATGCGGTATTTTGATCATGGAAGAGCTTGATTTTGCCCGCAATAGAGGGGCGAACATCCTGGCCGAAGTGATTGGTTACGGTGTTAGCTCTGATGCTAATCATATCACGGCACCTACGGTTGAAGGTCCTACCATCGCTATTAACAAGGCGATGAAGGATGCCGGGCTGAACGGTGAGGAGGTTGATTACATTAATGCCCACGGTACATCAACACCAACCGGGGATATTAACGAGCTGAATGCAATCAAACTGTCTCTTGGTGAAGATGCAGCAAGGAAAGTCTCTATCAGTTCCACCAAATCGATGACCGGCCATTTACTGGGCGCATCCGGCGGACTGGAAGCTGTAGTCACTATCCTGGCGATGCAAAACAACCTTGTTCCACCAACGATCAATATTGAAAACCTTGATCCCGAGTGTGACCTGGATGTAACGCCAAATGTAGCAAAAGAACGCGAAATCAATGTAGCATTAAGCAATTCATTCGGCTTTGGCGGTACCAACGCCACGCTAGTTTTTAAGCAGTTCCGATAAAAGTATGGGTGGATCAATAAAAACTGTTTGATCCGCCTGAAAAACTTGCCAAATACCCTCCTCCAAACCTAAACATACTAACCGATACCAATGGATTCCATAAAAAGCAGACTGGACGATGTACTGGGAAGAATCAAAGACGCATCCGGAAATCGAGACAATGTAAAATTGATTGCCGTATCTAAGACCAAACCGGTGGAAATGATCCTTGAGGCGTTTCAAGCCGGACAAATCCGGTTTGGAGAGAACAGGGTTCAAGAAGCTCGTGATAAATCTCCCCAGCTACCCGCAGAATTGGATTGGCATCTAATCGGACCCCTTCAAAAAAACAAGGCCAAATACTGCCCTGCCATATTTTCCACCATTCATACTGTTCATCGAGCCGACGTCGCTGAAGAATTGAACAAAAGAAGCCTTGCAACAGGTAAAACCCTGGACGTTCTGATCCAGATGAATCTAACCGATGAAGATACCAAATCAGGTATTGAAACGGTTGATGAGCTGCGATCCTTGGAAGATTTTGTTTTGGAATGCAGCAATCTAAGGCTGACCGGACTCATGACCATGAGTGACCCCTGGGCCTCGGAATCCGAAAACCGGGAAGTCTTTGCCAAGCTTCGTGAAATCAACGAAAAAGAAGCCCAACGACTGGGATTACAAGATCAAATGGTCGAACTTTCCACCGGTATGTCCGACGACTTCGAACTGGCCCTCAAAGAAGGCGCCACCTACGTTCGTATCGGCAGCGCCATCTTCGGCTCACGATAACTCCCTCTTTACAGCGGAAAACGACTGATTAGGCACGGAAAGAGGGTGGGTTAAACCCCTCCGGCAACATACTTCCGTTAATTGGCAGTTTGTACAAAAACTCCCAAATAACATAATTACCAGTTAAAATTTTCACGGGATAGTCCAACCGGAATCACTCCCATGCGATTCAAAAATCAACCAAACAACCCGTCAGCCACATGATCGGGCATTCAATTATTTTTATCCTTCCGCGCCTGAACCAATTCGTTTATCGAATTTTCCAACAAGTGTAACAAACGCACCCTTCCCCCAATGAAGTGGTCCAGTAAAAATGGACACAAAGTTAAGCTAATTTTGAAAAATAGTCACTTTCAATTTTATTTGGACTTTTATAATCATTAGTTGAATGCA
>JANQLH010000021.1 GCA_028280735.1 SAR324 cluster bacterium
CAGAAGTTTTGGGAGATTTGCCCTTACCCTCTTTTAAGACTTTGAATTGTAAACCGGAAGCAGTGGTAACCACATCCGGATTTTCTGCATTTTGTGATAAAAATGGATCGGTCATATAACCATTTATTGATAAAGAGTGAAAAAACAGACTTGATACCTTACCAAAACGACAAGGCTTTTCTGCAAATCAGCAGAATAAAATGAATCTACACCTTTGCGTTGCATTAGCCCGTCGGATAAAGATATGCACCAAGCATTCAGACAAAAAAACGTTCAGCTTTTGCGATAAGGAGAGTGTTGCATCAGAAAATACCGGTCATCTTGAATCATTGTCCTTTCGGAATGAAGATAATGCTCCACAGCGTCCCGAAAATTCCGGTTTGCGATCCAATGGGCACTGTAGGTGTAATTCGGAGTGTAACCTCTTGCCAGCTTATGCTCTCCCTGTGCTCCGGCTTCAACATATGACAATTTGTTTTTGATGGCAAACTCAATCGCCTGGTAATAGCAGAGTTCAAAATGTAAACAAGGATGGTGTTCCAAACACCCCCAATACCTGCCGAACAAGGTATCACTTCCGATAAAATTCAGTGCACCGGCTATGTATCTCCCATTATTCTTACAAAGTATTAATAGAATTTGTTCAGCCATGGATTGCCCGATCAGACTGAAAAACTTGCGACTTAAATACGGCCTGCCCCATTTTCGGCTTCCGGTTTCCTGATAAAAATCAAAAAAAACGTCCCAGTGCTCCTCGGTAATTGATTTTCCCGTCAAGTGCTCAATAATAATTCCGTTGTCAAAAGCAAGTCTTCTTTCTCTCAATATGTTTCGACGCTTTTTGGAAGAAAGGGTGATGAGAAAATCGTGAAAGGTTTCATAGTCTTTGTTTTGCCAATGGAATTGTTGATCCATTCGCCGCAGAAACCCTTTCTCACCCAGTTTTTCCTAGGTATCGCGCTCTATAAATGTCAAGTGCAGCGATGAAGCCCGGTAATTGTTCAAAAGTCCGATGGCCTTGTCTATTAACCTTGAGCCAACTTCTTTATCATCGCTGATCGGGTTTAACAGGATTCGTCTGCCGGTAACCGGGGTAAACGGGACGGAAACCTGCAGCTTCGGATAGTACTCCCCACCTGCCCGGTTAAATGCGTCAGCCCAGCCGTAGTCAAACACATATTCTCCCATGGAATGGTTTTTCAGGTACATAGGCATGACGCCAAGATAATTGCCGTCGATATCGACTTCCAGCAAATGATGAGGGAACCATCCCGTCTCTGCCACTGCCGATTTGCTTTCTTCCAATGCATGCAAAAACTCATATGACACAAAGGGATCAAATCGCCTTTTATTATCCTTACTTCCCTGCCGAGGATTGGCGCATAAGTTCCATTGCCCGGAATCTGCTTGCCCTAACTTGTGAATAACTTCGGTTTTGGTCTGTTTTTGATGTCGCATATGAGTTTAAAACAGCTTTTTATATTTTTCTTAAGGCGAAGCGGCGGGATTATCCGCCTGGTTTTCCCGGGACTCTTTCCAGTCAATTCTGATGCTGCTTCCACTTTTAGTTTTCGATGTCAGATAACTGGGTTCACCCCATTTCAATGTTTCTTCTATTTCACCTGCGCCATCTGTCGCAGCTGCTGTCTCGATTATCAATTTGCGGAGAAACATCAGTTTGGTTCTGGCTTTTGAAGGATAGGCCTTAAATACCGCCGCCACATTCGGGTTTTTTATCCCTGGCGTATTCCCTATTTTTCCGGTCATTTTGTTTTTTTGATCATTTATTGTTCAATATATTATATTGAAATCCGGCTTTCTTAGTCAGCTTCAAGGTTTCTGCAAAATTTACTCCCTAAGGATTATATTCACCAACTGTTTTGGGAATCTGGGCAAGAAAAGAAAACGACAAATCATTCGTAGGTTGAATATGGGATCTAATAATATTGACCAATTAATGCCTCGAAGATCGATAAACGGTAAGAAAGGAGAATCAGCAAGAAACGTTGAAAACATAACTCATTATACAACCAGCCGGAAATTTAAGAATGTTTTTTGCAGCTATTCGAACCTGCATTGAATTCTGATGGGAGAGTGTTTTCCCACACTAAAGCTTCGATTTTAATAATAACCAGTGTCTGAGCGGAAAATTGCTATATTCTCATCCAGCCTTGTGCTGGATATCGGAATTCAACCTGAAGATTAACGTGCTATCAGCCGTCAGCTTTCAGCAGAAAGGATTGAAAACTCAAACAAAAACTGGCCGAGAGCTGATCGTTGACTACTGAAAGCACTAATATTCGAAGCATCAAATTGCCCATAAAGCTTTTATTGGTATGGTTTAAACTGGTTTTCGTTCAGACACTGACTAACATACTTCCGAATGTACCGCTTAAAACATAACCTTTCGGAGACGAAATGACAGGTTTGGAATATGACGGAGTAAACACCATTCAAAACATGAAAAAAGTTACGAAAACAGCGCCTTTATCACTATTTAAACAATGGTATAGCGAAGCCCTGGAACTCCCGGTGAATACCCCTTCCGCAATGATTCTCTCGACGGTCGATAAAGAAGGAAGACCGTCTTCACGGGTGGTGTTGCTGAAACAGTGGAGCCCGGAAGGTTTTGTTTTTTATACAAATTTTATCAGCAGAAAGGCCAAAAACCTTGATTGTAATCCTCACGCATCGTTGCTCTTTTACTGGGACAGTTTACGAAAACAAATTCGTATTGAAGGAGTCGTTGAAAAAGTGTCCCCGGAAGAAGCGCAAAGGTATTTCAAGACCAGACCTTTGGAAAGTCAGTGGGGAGCATGGGCATCTAAACAAAGCAAGATATTGGATAACAGATCTGTATTGGAGGATCGATATTTACATTTTCAGCGAACTCATCCCGAAGAAGTACCAACTCCGGATTTCTGGGGAGGGTATCGCCTGATTCCGGATCGTTTTGAATTTTGGGAAAACGGTAAATACCGTCTCCATCACCGCTTGTTATTCGAAAAAAGAAAAACAGCTTGGATATCCGAGATTCTTTACCCCTGAGGATTGATACAAGCCTTTTTGTTTAGCACATATTAATTGGATTTCCCCTTAATGGCATACTTCTGGCGATAAACATGCTTAAAGAATTGAATTACCTTTAACAGGAGATGTTATGTCAAAACAAATTACCTTGAAAAGCTGTGTTGAGTTTGCAGTAGCCACTGAATCAGAGCTTGGTGAGTATTATGATTACCTGGCCCGGCAGTGTTCAGAAGACCGGGAATTAGCGGATCTGTTTCGAACGCTGGCCAAAGATGAAGAAGTTCATGAGAAACAGTTTAAAAAGCTACTGGAAAAGGTTTCAGACAAGGATGAGGGGCTATCGACCGAGGAGAACGATTTTCTGTTGGCCATGTCCATGTCCAAGACGTTCTCCGAGCTTTACGGACGCAAAGAGTTTGTCTACGAACGTGATCAACGGGAAAAACTGCTTTTCGAGTTGTTTGAGTTTGAGAAAGCCACCCTGGGATTTTACACAGCCCTCAAGGAAATCATGAACGATGATGATATTCTGAGGCAGATTGTGGATATTGAAAAAAGGCATGTCGTGGCAGTCATGAAAATGGTTGTTACGGGAACCAAGTTCACCAGCCTGGGCGATAACTGGCCATAGAGAACGATCGCTGCATTGTATCAGGATAATTGTTTCGAGATACACATTTGTTTCATGGCAACAGGTGGTTGAAGAAAATCATTCGCATGTAAAACTGTCTGCATCTTTTTAGGAAGATAAACGATGCTTTTTGAAAATGTCTTGGATTTGATCGGCAATACACCGCTAGTGGAATTGCGACACCTAAACACAGGTAAATGCCGACTTTTTGCCAAATTGGAATTCATGAATCCGGGTGGTTCCATCAAGGATCGAATTGCCTATAACATGGTGCTGGGTGCTGAAAAGTCGGGGAAACTCAAACCGGGAGCCACTCTTGTCGAAGCAACTGCAGGAAACACCGGTCTGGGTTTGGCTTTGCTGGCTATCCAACGAGGGTACAGGCTGTTAGTGGTAATGCCCGATAAGATGAGCAAGGAAAAGGTATTTAACCTGAAAGCCATGGGGGCGACAGTCGTAATGACAAGGTCCGATGTGGGAAAAGGTGATCCGGATTACTACCAGGATAAAGCCAAGGCGCTTGCTGATTCCATGGAAAATGCCTTTTATGTGGACCAGTTTTCCAATCAGGATAATGTAGCCGCACATTACGAATCCACAGCACCCGAAATATGGAAGCAATTGCAGGGAAAAGTGGATGCTGTTGTTTGCGGAGTGGGAACCGGCGGAACCATTACCGGAATCGGTAAATTCATGAAGGAAAAGAACCCGGACATTGAGATGATTCTGGCAGATCCGGAAGGTTCGGTACTTGCTGATTTCATCAAAACCGGCCGGGTTGGAGAAGCCGGTTCGTGGCTGGTAGAAGGCATTGGAGAAGATTTTGTTCCTGATATCTGCGACCTGGATCTGGTAAACCACGCTTTTTCAATATCGGATGAAGCGGCCTTTAGTGCGGCCAGAGAGCTCCTTCAAAAGGAAGGGCTGATGGTGGGGTCATCCTCGGGTACACTATTATGTGCGGCACTGGAGTATTGTCGTGAACAGCCGTCTCCCAAACAGGTTGTGACGCTATTTCCTGATAGCGGAACCAAATACCTTTCCAAAATGTACAATGAAGATTGGATGTATGATAAAGGTTTTGTTACCAGACGCAGGTTTGGGGATTTGAGAGATCTTATTCTACACAGGCACAATCAAAAGGAGACCTCCTTTGTGTCTCCGGCTGATACGCTTTTATCGGCGTTACAACAGATGAAGGACAATGACTATACCCAACTGCCTGTTTTAGAAGGTGAAAAGCTGGTGGGAATAATCGATGAATCGGATATTCTTTTACATGTCTACAACCGTCCGGAGCGATTTGAAGAACCTGTTAACAAAGCTATGACTTCCACGCTGGAGCTGATAAATTATCAAGAGCCGGTTTCAAAACTAATGCCTGTTTTCAAAAAAGATCATGTTGCCATTGTTATGGATGGTGATGAATTTCTTGGCATCATTTCCCGCATTGATTTAATAAACTATATCAGAAAGGTAATTTCATGAGCGATCATGTTAAAAACGAATTTGATTTCCATACCAAAATGATTCATGCCGGTCAGGAACCTGATCCCACCACCGGTGCCGTAATGATGCCGATCTATACATCATCAACCTACGCACAGCAAAGTCCGGGTGTGCACAAGGGGTATGAATATTCGCGTTCTCAAAACCCGACGCGCATGGCCTATGAACGATGCCTGGCAAGCCTTGAAGGGGGGAAGATGGGATTTGCTTTTGCATCCGGACTTGCAGCCAGCGCTACGATTCTGGATTTATTGGATTCGGGAGATCATGTGATCTGCATGGATGACCTTTATGGGGGAACATACAGGTTGTTTGAAAATGTCAGAAAAAAGTCAGCCGGTTTGGAGTTCTCTTTCATCGATCTGACTGACATTGATGCCCTGGAGAAAGAAATACGCAACAACACCTTAATGATCTGGGTGGAATCTCCGACGAATCCGTTGTTGAAGATCACCGACCTGATCAGGGTGGCCGAAGTGGCTAAAGAAAGAGGTTTGATTGCTGTGGCGGATAATACCTTTGCCACTCCTTTCAACCAAAGGCCTTTGGAACTGGGCTTCGATATGGTGATGCATTCAGCAACAAAATATATCAACGGTCACTCCGACATGGTTGGCGGTGCAGTTGTGGTCGGAGATAACCGGGAATTGCAGGAAAAAATGACCTATCTACAAAATGCAGTCGGGGCAGTGGCTGGTCCTTTTGACGCATATTTGGCTCATCGCGGTCTGAAAACTCTAGGAATTCGCATGGAAAGACACAATCAAAATGCATTGGACATCGCAAAGTTTCTGGAGTCTCACCCAGCTGTGGAAAGAGTGATCTACCCGGGACTGGAAAGCCATCCGCAGCATGAGTTGGCAAAACGTCAAATGGACGGTTTTAGCGGGATGGTATCCCTCTACCTTAAAGGGGGGCTATCTGAAACAACGACATTTTTAGAGAATTGCCGACTGTTCACATTGGCGGAAAGCCTGGGTGGAGTGGAAAGCCTGATTGAACATCCTGCGATCATGACTCATGCTTCCGTCCCCCCTGACAAGCGGGATAATTTGGGAATCAGTGATAACCTGGTTCGCTTGTCGGTTGGCATTGAATCGGCAAACGATCTCATTACAGACCTGGATCGTGCTTTAGCCGCCTCCGGCACAGTCTGATCCAGGGTTTTAAATGTGAAGCATAAACTCCTCCTCATTGTTGGAAGCCGGATGACATAGTTAACAACCACGACCGCTTCAACAACCTTCCTGTTAACTTTATACTTTTCATGATTGTTGGCATTCAGGGCGACTCGTACGGCATTTTTACCTTTTCGCTGTTTCATGAGCTGAAACCAGGGTGAACAAACTACGATTTTCCGTAAGGCGATGTATAGATGAGTACCCCCTCCTCCAACCTGGTTTACCATAATTACCCTTTCCGGACTAAAGCGAAAATTTTTGGTTAAAATACCTTCGTTCCAGCCTTTCATTAAAAAAACAGACACTCGATCGGAGATGAAAGTTTTCTGTTTGAAAGATTCTGATGTGTCGGGCTTGTTCTTACTTCGGCTGGTTTGCCATCAAATCATTTCAGTAGATTTAGGATATTTGCAGCCCTGTTCGATTGTCATCAGCTTTATGTCTTTGCTGTTGTTTCATCTAATAAAAACGATTAAAAACAATATTCTTGCAGTATTTTGGGGCGAGTAATAAGATCATTCGGAACTATGAATTAGGTTTTTTAGTCATTTCCCGTTCAACATTTCAGTCGAGAAAATTAATGTCTGCAGAAGTGACAGCATCCGAAAATGAGCCGCAACATATTCCCAAAGACAAGGTTTCTTCCGATGTCAGTAAGACAGTGCAGGAAGCACAGCATTTGATTTCCTTTGTCGCCAACCAGGGAGTGATTAAAATGGATGACCAGGCCCTGGAAGTCATTATCAGGTCCAAATATCTTCTGGAGGAAGACAAATGGACTGTGGAAGCGGAAATTGAATTTTGGGCCATGTTGGATAAGGTCACGGAACAAATTAATCCGGTAACCATCCAAAGTCTGAAATCCATAGTGCCGGAAGACGGGGATTTGAGATCGGATGGGAAAAAAACCAGGCGAACTCCGGCAACAATGGCTGTGATTTTTTATCGGTGCCTGGCTTTAATCTGCATGGTTTTGCTGCTAACGGCGCAAATTTATTGGGTGATTGGTGCCGATCTGAAAAGCAATCTGCAAGATATCTTTGACCAAAGAAATAAAGCCAACTTGGATTTGGAACAGGTGAAAGCCATCAAAAACGAATTGAATCAAAAAGTAAAAAACCCCCAAGAACTGAAAATTGAAGCAAACCTGGTAATCTTAAACCAGAGACTGGATGCCAATTATGAGCTGCTTCTCAGTTGGAACCGTATATGGCAGATTCTGCTCGGAAAGGAGCAATTTCAAGGAAAAGTCACGGAATATGTTCAGTTCAAGCATACAACGTTGATAAACTCCCTGACAGAGTCATTAGCAACCGCCAAAAACGAAACGCTGAAAGTTCAGACCGACGAACAGATAAAGGATGAGAAGTTAAGGCATGCGCTGGATATTGCACGTAACAAAATGTTTCTCACTGAGCTTTCTGCAGAATTTACCTTGAGAGCCCTGCAGGTATATCTATTGCCATTGTTATACGGTTTGCTGGGTGCTACGACATTTGTCCTGCGCACGCTGTCCTCAGAAATCAAGAACCTGACGTTTACCAGGGATTCCACTATTCGCTACGGATTAAGACTGTCACTGGGTGCTTTGGCAGGGATGGCAATCGGCTGGTTTTTAAAACCTGACGAAATCAATTTTGTCAGCTCCCTTTCACCCCTGGCAATTGCATTTCTTGTTGGCTACAACGTGGACATTATGTTCACCCTGATGGATCGTTTAATCGAGAATTTAACCAAAAAGTTTAAATCAACGAAAAAAGAGGAGGTAACCTGCAAATACCAACCTCAATCGAAATAGAGGTTAATAGGTTTTTAACATGCCTATGGACGTCTCATTATCGCTTAATTGTAAAACGCTTCGTAGTTGAAAGGGAGTAAAACACTTTTTATCGGATCTATGCCGTTGGTATCGACATGCTATAACCAAACTCCGCAAAACTATTCGGGAATTGATCTTAATGAAACCAGTTAATCGCTATTCGATCAGTCTGAAAATCTTATACTTATCGATTTTTCATTTGCTCTTTTTAAGCGCCAATTCAGTTTCTGTTCCGGCTGCTGAAAATCCTTTACTCAAACCTGCCGGTTCAGCGGTGCAAATCAAACCAGCTTCCCTGGAACGTATAAAAAACAGGGGTAAATTGCTGGTAGCCATGTATTACAAAGATGTGGAGCCGTTTTACTTTATTAATGAGAGAGACGAGTTCACGGGAATCGATGTGGAGCTGATCAAGGGATTTGCCAGTTTGCTGAAAGTGAGCGTTGAATTTAATCGTTCTGCTAAAACCTTCAATGATGTGATCAACAAGGTGGTGAATCATGAGGCTGATGTGGCTATTTCAAAACTGGGCATGACATTCTCACGGGCAATGAGGATCCGATATACCGACCCATACATAATGCT
>JANQLH010000073.1 GCA_028280735.1 SAR324 cluster bacterium
TTTAAAACAATCTTGACATTCCCCCCGGATAATTGTGTTTCTTCAGCCATTTAAAATCCTCAGCCAGGTGTCAATAAAGATCCGGAATGACAATTGTACTTCCTATGTCAATCTCTTGCGGAAATGTCATGGGGTCGAGAATATTGTTAATTTCTGCAATCTTTCGCCATTGGTTTGCATCCAGAAGCGCTTCGTGTGCAATCAAATCCAGCCTGTCACCCGGTTTTACCGTCCATAACTTGCGACAAGCCTCAATACCCAATTGTTTCTTTAATTCCTTCTGAGATTCAAATGAGGTAAAGGTCACTGTGACATCGGCCCTGACGGGGACACCTTCTTTATTGAACAGGGTGAACTTCTGGTCGACTTTTGTAATCACTCCTTTGTAAGCAAAACCACCCCAAGCGAAAAGGCAGATGTTGGGCCTGCTCTTTTCCTTTCCCGGTACTGCCGGTTTAACTAAGTTTGCAATCTTAAATGTCTCATCCCTGACATCTGTATTTTTTTCGTAGGTATCGAAAAAAAGGGTAACCGTAAGCGGGCTTCTTTCCATTTTTTTGAACTTTAACTTGCCCGATTTGGTTTTTTTAATTTTTGCCTGTTCGGAAAATGTATAGTCCGTGGGATTATACATTACCTTAATCGGCTTCTTTTTAGCCTGCTTTTTCCCTTTTTTATCAAGAAGATGAATTTCCGCTTTAACTGCCATTAGATCCAACCTCGTCTATCCTGTTCGATCAGAATTCTCTTTTCAATCAGGTCGTAAACTTGCTCTGCAACCAGGTTTATTGTGTTGACAGGCTCATTTCGAAAGTATTCATGTACAATGTTCTCAGTAAGTTTTTCGGGATCAACTGTCTGGTTAACGGATTGGATCGAGTGATCCGGCTCGCTCCCTATTGTCTCCTGGTGGTTATGATTCTCAACATAAGAGAGGGCAGGCAATTCTTCGAAATCCTTAATCTTTTCCCGGTTTGCCGGCTTGGAATTATCCGTGGCAAAACGCGGTAATTGCCTGTGAATCATGTTGTTACGAGGTGCCATGAAAGAAGTATTTGTGGTTGAATGGTCGGGTTTTTTTTCAATACTTGTCTCTTTGTCCATGAATACTGATTGCGTCCCGGGTAATTCGGCAAATTGAATCGCTTTCGTTTGAATGTTTGATAAGTAATTTGTGATGGAGCGATTCATTTCCCGGGAATGTGTCGAAAAATCTCTGATATTCTGGCTTTGCTTTAACCGGACAGGGTTTGGATTAAAATTTTTGCGACGGATAATGGGTTGCGGCACCCGACGTTGCCCCATTGGCACTTTAAAACCGGGTTCTTTATCATCTTCATGGCCGATGTTTCTGCCTGCAGTGAGGCCCTCAATCACTTGAAGATTGGAATAGTAATTCTGAAAGGTTTGAATGATATGTTTTGCATGGTTTGTATTGGATATTGATTCAATGTGATGCAGGTTCACCTTGTCCATTGCGAGCGTCCCTCCCTGGTTAGTTGCCATTGTCGGCTTTTTCAGAGGGCTGCCTTGTCGCTCGCTGATGGTTGTACCTTTCCTTGGTAAAGTCGTTGCGGTTTTTGCTTTCCGGATACCTTTGCCGGAAATGATGGTTTTCCGCTGGTCGGCTTGGTTGCTTTTTGAATCTATGGTTGTTTCCATCATCGGTACAGCTGCAGGCGTGAGGCTTGCTTTCGGGAACTCAGCTGTTTTCGGATTTCGAGCAGAAATTATGAACTCTCTATTGTCCAAGACCGGTCGCTCTTTAAGCGCATTTTGTATCATCTGCCGTGCTTCGTGTTTTTCTTGCTTGAATCTCGAACCAACAGGGATTAATTGCACCGGTAACTGATAAGCTTTATTTGTTTCTTGGATGGCAGTAACCCGTTGATTCCTGTCTTGCCGATTGACAGAACCTGTCGAAACAGGTTTGGAAGTATTCACGTGTTGAGGAACCGGCCTTGGTTTTATCAGTTCGGTACGATTTATGGTCTGCCGAGATTCCGTTGAGGAATACAAATTTTTTATTAACTTCTGAATCGTGGATCGAACCGGAGATGTGACGATTTTTGTTGAGGTTTGTTTAATTGATCCGGGCCTTGGAAAGCTTGATTCTTCTTTGAATCTAATTGTATTCCTCTCCCTGACAGGTGTGATATGTTCTTTTCCCGGCAAGGTAAAACTATGGTGGGCGGCTGCCAGGGGAGAAAAGGCGGCCTTCAACGGTAATCCGGATGTTGTCGGTTTTACCTGTTTCGAAGTTGGGCTTAAGCGATCATTTTGTTGGGTGCTGCCTGCAAACCCGGTGTTCGATGTTTGTGAATCATATCCCGGATTCAGTGACGGTTTATGGGTAACATTGTTCTGATTATCTTTTGCCTGTGGCGATTGAACAATTTCCCGAATATCAGTACTCGGTTGTTTGGTGCCGGATTGCAGCGGATCACCATTGAATACGCCCGTTTTCTTTAACAGGAGCCTTTCAAGTGGTTTTGTGTGGAAAGGAGAAACCGTTTTCTTACTTTTCTCTTCAGAGATTATCCTTCGTATAATACTGAATTCTTGTGCCTTTAAACGATTTGAAGGCTTGTTGTGGGTATTGATTGCCGATAGAATCGTTTTGGGGTTCGGCTTTTGTTTTTTATTCCCGGGTTTCACTAGAGGTGAAAGATATGGGAGTGCTAACCGGGTATCCTTGCCGTCCTTTGCAGACGTTGCCGGAGCTTTAATATCTTTCTGTAAGTTAGGAATGAAAGGATAAATGCGATTGGTTCGGGAAGTTAGATATCGATTAAACACATTGACTGAATGTGTTTTAAAAAATTTCTTTACACTCAAAAAGGTAGATTTCCCGGATTCCTGCGGTAAGAAGGGAGAAAAATAGTACAAGGCAAATGCGTTTAAAGACTTTCTGTTCACCCGGTACCTGGATAAGAAAGGCTGGGAGAAGTTTAATGCATGCACACGTAACCTGTTCGAGAGGCGGACTCCTCTTTTTGGTCGTAGTCCTTTTTTTTCTGAAATGAATTTCATTTTGCTTGTTTTCCCGAACATGTTTTGAAGTACCTGTTAACCAAGTTGTTTGTTATTGCAACCCATGATGGACAAGAATCAGAGACTCCACAGCTACACTTGCGCTTTTGGCATTCAAAGCCGAACCTTGCCACTTGACCGGGTAAGCACTTTGAAAATTCCAGCGTTTGACTTCCACACCTTCCTCATCCATGAGACAAATGCTGATATCCCTCCGTTCAACAACCCCGTAGATAACGTTTTTATACCAATCCCACAGACTATCATCGGATATGCCACGTTTTAAGGTAAGGTTCTGGTATTTGGTTGCTTTGGGAAGTTTGTATTCGAAAGTGTTTTCTCCACCTTCTTTTTTAGTCTCTACCTCGGTTTCAACACTTAAACCGCTGACATCGCTAAAACCGCCGGATATGACTCCGCCAAGTTCGACCCGGAACCGGAAATTCAAATATGGATCAGCATTTTCATACATCAGTTAATCAGCCTGTATTGGCTCCTCTTTAGATGGATTCAAGGGAAACGCTTTTTTCATCCGGGCTGATCTTCTGGTTAATGCTGCTGATTTCATCGCACCACAGCTGTCTTTCCCGGTGTTCCAGATTAAAAAGCGTTTTATAATCCCAGTGAAAGTGATAAGCGAGAAAGGCTACCTCCTCATAAATACGCTCATGGGGGTAGCCTATGATTCCCCCGAAGTCTCTAACTCCATATCAAACTGGTTTTCACATTTCGGGCAGACCGCTTTTACCATGTTGTTACCGTTGAAATTAATCCTGTTATACATTTCCTGAAGATAATTAAGATCAGCAGCAAAAAGGCTTTCAACAGTTTTGGGATTGATCGATTGTACGTCACCCAGTCTGGTGATTACCCTTGACAGCAAAATGATCGACAGGTAAGCGGGATTTTGTTGCACCCGAGGATCTTTCAACGGCAAGACTTCATCCGCAGCTGTTGCCAGACGCATGGTGCCGTTTTTATGCAGAGTACCTGCTTCATCCGGATACCCCAATGGGAGGATAAACTTGTGTTCAGTTTGTAAAACAGTCATTAACATTCCTCCTTATTTAATTGACCCTGGTTATGCCTTCATGAACGATTTCCAAGGTTTCAATCATTACCTCGTTTCCTTTGGCACTGAAATCGGAAGGATCGTATTTTGTCGGCCAGGCATCAACAATATTCCATCGACATTTATCATTTCCTTCTTCATCTACCAAAACCAGGGAAATTGTCTGCCTTGCCACTATAGCGCCGTTATCTTCGACACTTTTCCTCCAGCTATAGAGTTCAAGATCAGAGGTGATCCCTTTTTTCAAGGTAATGTTTCCATATTTAGTCAAGCCCGATAGTTTTCTTTGATGGGTAGGATCGGTGCCTTCCCTGTAATCAACCGGGTCGGTGGTTGAATCGGGAATGGTTGCTTCTGAAAACGATGCGACTCCTATCCCGTCAAACTCCACTCTGAATCGAAAATTGCGATACGGATCTATCCTGTCAGCCATTATTTACTCCTATCTGATTCGTGATTTTGATTATTTAAGTAATGTTTTTTGCTGAATTCTGATAATCACAAATTCTGCCGGTTTAACAGGGGCTACTCCGACTTCTATGATTAACTGCCCTGCATCCCTTACTTCCGGCGGATTGTTTTCTTCATCAACTTTGACAAAAAACGCGTCATCCGGGGTATTGCCGAACAAAGCTCCGGTTCTCCAGACATTTGTCAGGAAAGCGGTGATGTTTCTTTTTACCGATCCCCACAGTTGTGGATCATTAGGTTCGAAGACCACCCACTGCGTACCTTTATCGATCGATTCCTCTATAAAGAGGAATAGCCGTCTGACATTGACATATCTCCATTCGGCGTCTGTGGACGTTGTCCGTGCTCCCCAAACACAGATACCGGTGCCCGGGAATGCCCGAATCACGTTGATTCCCTGGGGATTCAAAAGATCGTGTTCACCTTTCGTTACAATTCTTTCAATTCCCATCGCGGAATTAAGATATCCCTCCACAGTCCCTGCTGGAGCTTTATGAACCCCTCGTGTGACATCGGAATTTGAATAAGTGCCGACAACAGCTCCCGATGGAGGTGTCAGTTTGGTTCCACCGGTTAAGGGATCGGAAACTTTAACCCAGGGGTAGTAAAGTGCACCGAAGGTTGAATTGAAAGCATTTTGACCTGAAAAATCACCAGTTCCCATTTTGAAATCCTTGACAAAAGTCGGCTCCATTGCCATTCCGCAGTCTGCTACAAAAAAGCAATCGCCGCGGTTTCTACAATAACTCATGGCACTGATAATGGTTTCCCTATCACCCGCTTTGTCCGGAATTGCAACGATATTGATATCATCAACGGTATCAAAAGCATGCAGGCCTGATTTATCCGCTGCATTCCCGATAAAATCAGCATCTTCCAGTTCGTCCTCTCCACCTTCCAGGGTAATTGAAGTATTAGCAGGCCTTGTATTTGAATCCAGGTCATTTACTTCAATCCAGGTTGAAACCTCATTGATGGCCGCTTCGATATGGTTTGGATTTAAATCTCCGTTGGTATCGGTCTCTTCCATCGTCAAGTTGTCAAAGGTTTCCTTCACGACATCCTGCAGCTCGGTCTCTACCATTTCGGTATGCTTGACCACGAGTTTAAAATGGTTTTCCACTTCATCGGTGGAAGCTTCAATGGTGATCGTAATCCTGTTACCGTATCTTCCCGGGGATAACGCTGAAACGCCGATTACATTGGAAATGACTCCACTGGCTGTCGCTTCGTCAGAAACAACCCGCACAACATAGCATTTTGTGCCACCCTCATTAAAAAACTGAAAAACGCTGTAAGCGAGGTATCCTTCAACCGTAAAACTGCCAAAGGTAGATACAAACTGTGTCCAATTTGTGATCAGTTTGGCTTCGTTGATCGGTCCTTTTTCTGCAATGCCCACAAAGGCGCCTGTTGATGTTCCAACACCGGCAATCGGTTTGACTCCCGACGATACCTCTTCAACATAAACGGCAGGTGATAGATATTCTCCCATGATAATCCTCCTCTTGGTTAGGTCATGTTAGGTAGATTTCTTTTTTGAATCAGAATCTTTCTTGCTCGCTGTATCAGCCGCTTTTCCGTCGGCAGTCTCCAACTTACGAAAGGCTTTCCGGGCCAGCAGCCCCTGAAGTTGCGGAGAAGACTGAATGTCTTTATCCGAAGCTTTGAAAGTTTTTCTGGGACCAATCGACACCAGTTTCTTGCCAATGTATATATCCACTCTCTGGTTTAAATGATTTTTTATATTTCCCATTTCAAATCCCCTTTTGGTATGATGGTTAAAATTTCGAATGTTCATTCGGGTTCCAATGCAGTTTCAAAGCGGTTCACTTCTCCTTTGTTAATGGCAACATTTGTGTTTTTATCGGCATAACCGGGTTTCTTTAAAATCACCTCGATTTCATCATCCTCTTCCAGGTTTTTAAAATAAAATACAAACCGTCCCAGGCTATCCGTAACAAACGATTTGGAGATGGCTTGAACCTCCGCTGTGGCGTCAACCATCGATTCGTTGTTTTCATCAAACACTCTTCCGCGAAGTAACGTTGTTCCCTTGGAAAAGGCGTATAGCAGGTTCGGCTCCAGTTCCACGTCAAAAGCTGGCAGTGCCGGGTCCAGCTCATTAGTGTCTATGGTAACTATTTTGTCACAGTAATACTTATTATTGATGGTCACCGAGTATTCCCCGGGAGGATTATCCGTAACACAGTAAAATCCGGATCGGTTTTTGATTGGTTTTACTTTTCCTCCATTTATCGATACCTGGCAATGACCCGTCACTTTCTTTCCAGGCTCAAAAGCATCCACGGGTTGAAAGGCAAATAACAGTTTTCTTCTTCGCATAGGAATCTCAGCTATAATCCATTCTGGAAGTTGAGATAACAGATTCTCCGGATCTGCTGGTATCTTCGATGACTTCCGAAGGAATGCGTACCGGTGTGAACATGTACGATTTGGATAACTTTAAAGCTTTGTTGGGAAAGGTAGACCAGAGTTTATTTAAGTCATCCAAAGACAAGGTATTCGGTACGATTCTTATTTCATCATTTCCGGATAAGGGTAGTCCTCCCTCCAGAATATCTCCCCGCATTACCTGGTTGTCATGAAAAACCCTCATTAGCTGTTCCATGACGATGATTTCCTTCTCACGATCCTGGGCATAGGGTACAAATAAAAAGTGCAGGTCAAGCGTTAACGGAGCTTGTTGCTTTTTTGTGTAGGACGGATAAGTCGGCTCGGTGTTCCGCAATTGAACATTCTCGGTAATATGATAATTAAAGGCAGTTAACCTGGTTGTCGTGGACTCTTCAATCTCTCCGGGTGAGTCGAAAATAACGGCACCCTCCTCACTGAGATCATCGATGTTCGATTTTATGAGGTTTTTGACGGAAACGCGCAGGTCACGCAGAACTAAAACGTCAGCCATTAGTTACTCCATTCCTCAAAAACATTCTCAAACTTTGTAAAGTCTGATTTAACAAAAGCCTTTCCCAGTTTTTGATATTCTCTTTTGACAGCGAGCAAAATATGCCTCATATCCACAATTGATGACTCTTCGGCAGCCAGAAAGGCACTGGCCAGGGCAATGTTTTTTATATTACCGCCCGAGATATTTAATTTTTTAGATAAAAAGCGATAGTCAATTTCTTCGCCTAACGGGGTATCGACAGGATACATTTTTTTCCAGATCAATTCCCTGTTTTGCTCATTGGGAAAAGGAAACTCCACATTGAACTGCATTCTTCTCAGGAAGGCGTCATCCATGTTTTTACCAAGGTTGGTAGACAGGATAACAACTCCGTTGTGTTCTTCTATTCTTTGAAGCAGATAATTGGTTTCAATATTGGCGAAACGATCGTGAGCATCCTTAACTTCACTGCGTTTGCCGAATAGAGCATCAGCCTCATCGAAAAAAAGGATGGCATTGCCGGAAGATGCCGCTTCGAAAACCTTTTCGAGATTCTTTTCCGTCTCCCCGATGTATTTGCTGACAATTGATGAAAGGTCAGTTTTATATAAATCAAGCTTGAGTTCATCGGCCAGAATTTCAGCCGTCATTGTTTTTCCTGTTCCGGAGGGACCGGTGAACAGAATATTCAATCCCTTGCCCAGTGATAGCTTCTTCTCAAATCCCCATTTATAAAAAACCTGGTGTTTATGCTTCATAAAACCGCATATCTCTTTCAGATGTCGCATCTTATCGGGAGGAAGGACCAGGTCATTCCAACGGTAGTGAGGAGCTATTTTTTTCGTAAAACTGGGAAGGTTTCGAGGTGACTGGAAACTGCATGCTTTCAACAGTGAATCAATATGTACCTCGCTGCCGTTAGGTCTTAAATTTAAATAACCCACAGCTTTGGCTATCTGGTTTCCGTCAAAATTAAAGCGGCTGGCAACAGCATCAATATCCCCGGATTCCACTTTCAAACCGTTTAACAGTTCTGCCCAAACGTCCTTTTTTTCATTGAAGGATAGTTCCTTGACCTCGATCGGACACCAGCGAAGTTGAGTGTTGTGCTCTTCCGGAGCCCAGAAATTATTGGCCTCAACAAAGGAAAACCATGAAAAGTCCGCTGTTAACTCCAGAAACTGTTTCTTTAACAACCTACTCTTTGAATCATCTTCCGAAAAAAAGTCACCGCCTTGAAGATAAATAATACCGGAGGTTATAATCGCCTCGCGAAATAACAGCTTAATTGTCCGAGAGGCGTCGGCAGAAGCAAGGATGTCGTCAACATGAACGGCCAAGAGTGGAACGGCAAACTCGCGACCTAGCTTACTTACAATTGATTTCTTTTCGGTTCCCGATTTGCCGTAAAGCCAGAAAACCAGTCCTTTAGCTTCATTATCATAATTGTTTTCCAGAACCTTTCGAATTTCTTTTCCCAGAGACTCGTTTCGGGGAGATGATTTGCAAAATGAAAAGGTCTGATTCAAGCGCAGCAGACTTCTTATACCAGGGTGAACACTATCGATACCAAGCATTAGATTTCTGATTCCTTCGTCAAGCTTGAATCTCCTCGATAAGAAGCTTTCCTCTTCATTGACGTTAACAAAACGTATCAGATCAAATAGCCGTAAAGGTGATTGCTCTGAAAAATACCTGTAACCGGACGCCTGTGAACCTTGATGTTTATCAAAAACACCCAGGGACAGTTCAATGGATGGTGCCTTCTTGTTTAGATCATCATTGAAAAAGGCAAAAATCCTCTCATACTTCCTGTCTGTTTCAAGGGCAAGGGCCATAACCAGAACTTGAACTTCAAATCGATCCAAATGAAATTTATCCCTAATCATTTTGATGGACAGTGCGCTTTCTTCCTCAACAGGGGGATCTGCCCCTGACACCTTTTCTTCCAGCTGATGAATGGTGTCTGTTAATTCTTCGATGGTCTTTGATTTGATGTCGTGGTTTTTTGGTTTGTCGGCTGTCTCCAACAGAAAGCGAACTTCGCTTTCACTGACAAAATAATCTGTCGTCTCACCATCAAACTCCTCGGATTCTTGTTTTGCAGTCAAGAATAGCAAGAGCTTAAGATCCAGAAGGTGCAATTCTTCCCTGAGGCTAAGCGCCGGATTTTTGTCATGATCCGATACGTTTTTAGCTATAGCTGTTTGGCCTTCATGCACAGATTCCGAATATTCCATTTAAACCAACGAACAAGTGACAAAGTATACTGTAAGTAACAGTTACTTTAAGTGATAGTTTTTAAGGCTGCTCTCTCTTCAACTGTTCATTGGACATGATTTGTTGAGAGCGATGAAGAGGTGCATCGCAAAGTCGATGCCAAGTTGGTTGACCTGTTGTAATCAAGGATTATTGCCTGAAATAATGGACTTTTAATACTTGCTGAGCTTTATTGCGAGGACTGGAATTCGAGGTATGTGTAACATGAAATAGTTACAACTTTTGGCTGACAACTTAAGGGTAAATTGCCTGTAGTTGAGGATTTATAGGGGCTGAGCTTGATTTGTACTGTTTTCGGGAATGTTACAATCGTTACACAGTCGGGCCGATACGGGTAGAGACTTGTCAAAACTCTTTCAATCATTCCGCCGCCTCTTTCGGTATTAGCAGTTCACAAAGAGCTCCTTTATTCTGCAAACGATGCCTCTTCTTCTTGATTCGCCCAGGCCCTGTCTATAAAAAATTCGAGCAGATTTTTCTGCTCCCATACAGTTGTAACAGTCATTCTTTACAATCCAATCCGTCTTTCTTGCCGGTTGCTTGCAAAGCTCTTTACCTGATTGGTGCCTGAACGAAAACCAGTTTAACCCTCACCAATAATCGCTTTAAAGGCAGCTTAGCGCTCCGCGCTTCAGTGTTTTCAGTATTCAGCGATCAGCTCCCAGCGGGCTTTTGCCTGTCTTTGTCATGCCTTAAGCTGAACACCGTAAGTTGACGGCCAGCAGCAGGTTAGTCTTCAAACTGAACTCCTGTATCCGACACAAGACTGGATAAAGGTTTAACGATGTTAAGTTCAGACACTAATTATTTAAGATTAATGATTATTCTTTCTTTACAATTTTTATCAGTATAAAGGCATTCAACTTGCTGAATGTCGTGGGATGATAACAAAATGGAAACAGTTTTAGCGTCACTATGAAACCAAATAATATTATTGAAAAGGGCTCATTGAAAACTGACAAACCAGGGATTAAAACACCAAAAACGCCTCATAAAGGTGAGGAACTGGAAGCTCGTTATGCGAACTTTTTTAAAATTGGCAGCAATGCTTTCGAGTTTTTATTGGATTTTGGACAGTTTTATCCGCAAAACGGTGATGGATTGATTCATACTCGAGTAGTCATGAGTCCGGTATATGCAAAAGCCCTCTTGCAAACCTTGAGTGACTCCATCTCGCAATATGAAAAGAGTTTTGAGGAAGTGAAAGACAAGTAATATCCCTCAAAAGACTATTCCGGAAAACAGCCCAGGCCGAACGATGTGTTTGATCCGGTCACCGTTGATTATTGTTGTGCTGTATTTCTCGGGTTGAAACCCTGGAAACAAATGGGCAGGGAAACTACTCGATGTTGTCCGTATTTTGGGTTACTCAGCTATCCAGTCCCAGAATCGTGCGTTTGAAGTCCACGCTGATGGGATTTTCTCCAAGCCAGATTGAAAAAATGACGGCTGCGAACTCGGCTCCTTCGATTGTGTCGACTGGAGTTCCATTCAGTGCCAACTGGGTTCCCTGCCCGGGAATATAGGTCAAGGAGTAACGATCACCGGGTTTT
>JANQLH010000106.1 GCA_028280735.1 SAR324 cluster bacterium
CGAGAGGTCCCGGCAGTTTTGCCTCCGGAGACCGCTGCAATTGTAGAGCCCTTGGCGGCAGCCTTGCAGGCTGTCCACCGAACACCTCCGCGTAAGGGAGACAAGGTAGCCGTTCTTGGTCCCAGGCGCTTGGGATCATTGATAATAGCTTCCCTGGCAGGTTATCGCAAAAGTCGGGACGTTACGTGCTCCATTTCAGCCCTGGTGCGCCACAATAAATTAACGGACCTTTTCACAAATCTTGGTGCGGATGATGTGGTGGTGGTAGATAGTCAAAATCTTGGATCGTTAACCCGCCGGTTTGACATTGTCTATGATACCACAGGATCGACCGAAGGATTCATGATGGCGCAGGAACTGGCAACAAGGACAGTACATGTAAAGTCCACCAATGGCCAGGCTGTAGCAGGTTTGGACTATTTGACCGAGATGGTGGTGGATGAGATCGGATTAATACCCTATTCATCGGGAAACCTGCTCTTTTCCTGGTTGAACAAAGTGCAAAGCGGCGAAGTACATAATATTCTTCTATCCAGCTCAGTGCCCGACGATATTGCTGACGAAATTGCCATGCTCCGGCCTGGTGCTGTTATTACCAGGTGTTCAATTTTTGATGATCAAAATGCACTTTTGGAGGCCGTAACCGGGCATGCTCAACAAGGATTCGCCCAGTTTGATACAGCTGTGGTTAACGATCTCCAGGAAGTAAACGCGGTAATCAGACCGGTGCACGGGAGAGCTTTTTCCCTGGTGAGGCCACGCGGAACCGTTCTGTTGGGGACGAATCCGGAGGTTGCGGGCAACAAGCTTTTTGAAGCCATCACAAAAAGGAACTTGGAAATCCACACTTCCCGCTGCGGCAGTTTTCCCGCGGCGCTCCAATTTTTAGAGGATAATCCCTCGCTATTAAATGTGTTTCAAAAGGAATTCATTACACACCGGTTTTCCCTGGATCAAATCGAACAAGCCTTCGATATTGCTTCAGACAGCTTACAAAGTGTCAAAGTGATAGTGACAATTTGATTTGCATTACCCTTCTCTACTGGAAAGGTCAAAACGTATATTTGCGATTATATATCGGTCGATAAGTCATTGCTCCTCAACAGACTGCGGTTTAAAGTCAGCACTTGGAGCGATCACTTTCAAAGCTGAATTAGTCGGCTGGATTCCATTGGTTTATTGAAGTGGCAATCTATCATTACAAGGTGCTGAAGATACAACTTGCTACACCTCTGCTTTAATGGGAATGACGATGTCAAATCTGGCCCCGTCACCTCCCGGGATGTAGTCGATTTGCCCGTCATGAGCTTGCAGCAGGGTTCTGATAATAGGCAAACCCATCCCTGTTCCCCCGTTCTTTTTCGTGGTACTGAAAAACGGATCAAATATCTGTTTTATATTAGCCTCGGAAATCCCTTCCCCATTGTCTGAAATCTCCAACTTCAAATACTCATCGGCTGTGGCTTTTATAGATACTATGTTTGCCTTGTGTTGAACGCTGTTATCCAGAATATTGGAGATTATGGTGTCAAATATTTCCGGGGCGATACAAATGCTGGTAGAATGCTTGATCCCGGCCAGTTCGACAGTCAAACCTTTTTCTTGATAACGTTCCTGAATGCGTTTGAGACGGCTGATGACTTCCGTCGAATCATCTCCCGGTTGGAAAACGTCAGCTTTGGCCATTTCCAGCAAGCGATTGACCAGCTTTTTCAGTCTATTGGAATCTTCCAGCATATTATTCAAAAATCGCTGTTTTTTTTCGGCAGTCATGGTTTCCAAATAATGCTGGAACAATTCCAGAGTTCCCTGGATAGAGGTAATTGGGGTTTTAAACTCATGGGACACACTTAATGCAAAGTTTTTAATATACTCCGATCGAGTGTTAATCTTTTCAGCCATTTCACTCAAGGCAGAGTGAAGCAGCTCAAATTCCCTGGTTACCGAATTAAATCGGTATTTAGTACCATGGTCTTTACCGGAGGCAATGTTTTGTGTCCGTTTAATCAGCGACTCAATCGGATGACTGATGGTTAGTGCAGTAAACAAAGTCAAAAAGGAAATAACGGTTAGTAAAAGAATGATTGCCGCAATCACCCGCCCCCTGATATCGAACAGGGCTTTTTTGATGCTGCGCGGCGTCCTGGAAAGCAATAAGGTGCCAATAACTCGATGATCCTTTATGATTGGCAACGTTACGAAAACCCTGAGGCCCGTATCCCTGCTGGTTGAAGTCCAGGAATAAGCCCGGGTGTCGGTCACCCTTTTACGAAGCATACTGGAGGGTTGACCTTCCAAGGCTCGTTTAATCTCCGGTGCTTTTTTTAATGATAATCCGTACTCAATTCCGCTGGTTGCTACAACAATACCGTTCATATCGGTAAGTCTAAGGCCTGCCAGGGTGATTTCACGGGTACGTTTTAGGATCGGCATCATTTTTTTTCCGGCGGCAAGTGCAAGGCTGTCCGTTGTGGTATCAGGTTCTTGCGCATCGGGGAAAGGAGGGGCGATGTCCTCTTTGGAAAACTCAAGAGTTTCCGGTACTCGTTGATAATAGCCGCTTGGGTGAAGTTTTACAGGGAGTCCGTAAAGTGGGTTGGAAGTGGATCGATGAGGTGGTTTCGCTTGCAGATCTTCAACCATTTGGATATAGCTTGAGATAATTGCAGCCCCCTGAGCAGTGAGTTCGCTTTCGGTCTGATGAAACAGTTCATCCTCATAGATTTTCAGAAAATAAATACTTCCCAACGGCAGAACAAGAATTATAATATTCACAGCCAGAAGGATAGTACGAATTCTTAGTCTTCTCACCGGTTTTGCGGCTTTCACAGGCACCTTCCGATTTTGTATCCAATGCTGTGTACAGTGGTGATAACCTCTTTACAGCCGGCCTTGGAGAATTTGGTACGGATACCGCGGATATGGCTGTCGATGGTTCGATCGCTAACCACGATATCCCGCGAATAAGTTTTGTCCATTAGCTCGTCACGCTCAAAGACTTTGTTGGGATGACTCACCAGCGTTTTTAACAGTGAAAACTCCTTTGCTGTCAAATGAACGATTCTTTTTTGCCAGTATGCCTGGTAGCTTTCTGTATGCAATGCCAGGTTGCCAATGCTAAGAATTGGTGGTTGTGATTCTGTTTCAGTTGAAACCTGCCGTTCCGCATCAATACGGCGAAATATCGCCTTGACCCTGGCTACCAGTTCCCTGGGTGAAAAGGGTTTGGCGACATAATCATCCCCACCCAGTTCGAGTCCAATAACCCTGTCTATTTCTTCGTTGCGTGCGGAAAGAAAAAGAATGGCCACATTGCTGCTTTTACGAATTTCACGGCAAACATCCAATCCATCCATTTCCGGCATCATCACATCAAGAATCACCAGATCGGGTGAGTGTTGTTGAAGCTGTTCAAGTGCCTCGACACCGTTAGACGCATCCAATACCTCCATCTCTTCCTGCTCGAGAGCAAAACTGATTACCTCACGGATGTGTGGATCATCGTCTACAATTAGGATTGATTTTTTCATAGTTAACGGTTTTACAGCAAAATGGTTTTTATGATGGATTGTGTTGATGAATCATAATTGTCAGGGTGCCGTCCCTATGGGACTCATTTGTTGGTTGGACTGCTCTACCAGCGGCTCACGCCGCTGGCTACTGTATGTCATCCCTTCGGGATTTCGTTGTGAGCCCCGCAGGGGCAGCATTGAGTGGCCAGCGGTTTCAATCGCTGGTTTGCAGTATCCAACCCACTCACAAGAGTTCCGTAGGAACGGTACAAAACAGGTTTCATAACAACCATCAAGCCTTATTCCTAGCCGCGGTATTATACCAATCCAACTTACGGGTGATGTACATTATGGTTCCCGGTTTTACTAACGGCTTGCGCCGCCGGCTACTGTATGTCATCGCTTCGGGATTTTGTTGTGAGCCCCGCAGGGGCAGCATTGAGTGGCCAGCGGTTTCAATCGCTGGTTTGCAGTCTCCGCCGCACTCACAAGAGTTCCGTAGGATGGGAGCCATTTTCGGGTTTGTTTGTTTTACTAGATGCTTGCACCGCCGGCTACTGTATGTCATCCCTTCGGGATTTTTGTTGTGAGCCCCTTAGGGGCGATATAGAGTAGCCAGCGGTGTAACCGCTGGTATGCAGTATCCAACCCACTCACGAGAGTTCCGTAGGAACGGTACAAAACAGGTTTCATAATAACCATCAAACCTTATTCCGAGTCGCGGTATTATACCAATCCAACATACGGGTGATGTACATTATGGTTCACGGTTTACTAACGACTCACGCCGCTGGCTACTGTATGTCATCCCTTCGGGATTTTTGTTATTGACGCAAGTACCGTAAACCAGCATATCGCAGGCAAGGGTGTTAACCGCGAAAGACTCGCTACGCTCAATCTCAATACTTCGAAATTCTGACCCCAGTTGGCAGTACATGGCGTCCCTATGGGACTCATATCCTGGCTTGTCGGTTCAACCAGCGGCTTGCGCCGCTGGCTACTGTATGTCATCCCTTCGGGATTTCGTTGGG
>JANQLH010000173.1 GCA_028280735.1 SAR324 cluster bacterium
CATAAATGCGCACGCTTACGTGATGCGATCAAAGTGGACCGCATGGATGTTGATCTTATAGCGGTAGTAGGTTCGGAATGTGGAGGGCATCCCGGAATGGAGGATATTGGCACTTCCGTTCTGATACCGGAGGTTTCAGAAAACATTAAGGCTCCTCTAATTGCAGGAGGAGGATTTTGTGATGGCAAGGGCCTGGTTGCAGCCCTGGCATTCGGGGCTGAAGCAGTGCTCATGGGGAGTAGGTTTTTAAATACCCTGGAATGCAGAATACATGAAGAAATAAAACAAAACATGGTAAGCGCGGGGTTGACTGATACTATGATAATTCAACGCTCTATTGGCAGTCCTGTACGGGTACTCAAGAATAAATGGGCAGAGAATATCATGGAAATGGAGCAGGATGGGGCGAGTTTCGAGCAATTGTTACCTAAATTATCCGGCCAGCTTTCCGGAGAAGCCTGGATGATTGGCGGTGAGGATGCCGTGTTCCCTTGTGGTCAGGTTATTGGCAGGACTAAAGACACCTTGTCGATAGGGGAGTTGGTTGCAAGAATTGTCACCGAGGCTGAGACGGTCGCCAAAAGAATAGGCAGCTTTACTGGATAAGCGTTTCATCCGGGGAACTACGGACTCAGATAATGGACGAGTAGTTCGTCTTTTAAGTAGTGTTCCTCGGCATTCACGGTAGCCAGTTGCTTTGCCCATTTAACAACTTTCTGGATGGCACTGTCATCGAAATCCAGCAGGGAGAGAACTTCTTTGAGGAGTTGGGCCTCTTCCAAGGCTATTCGCGAATCGATAGCCGCTACTCTCACCAGTTCCGCAACAATTATGAATGCATGGTCGTAGCAAATGCCCCTCAAAGGTTTCAGGGGAACCAGGAACTCCGGCGAACTGGTCACCTGGGAAAAATCCTTGATATCCTTGCCTGAGACGCGTCTCAATGATTCCAGCAAGGAGTCCACTTCCTCCTTCGCTACATTTTTGTCTGCCAGAATCATTTGAAACACGGCTTTATATAGCCATTGTCTGGCCTTGTAATCGAGTTTTTTAACCAGGGAGTTTCGCATAATACGTCACGGTTTTGTGCAGGCTTTTAACTAACGCTTGGGATCAGTATATCACTAGAATGATAGATAATCCAAGTAAAAGTTGGGAGGTCTATCTGCGTTTTGGTTATCATGGCGTAATTATCTTCGGATTCCCACCTTGGAAAAATCCAAAATTGAAGGATTTTTTAGACTTTAGTATGCCCGATTGACCGAAAGAATAAGGGAATAAACTGGATAAATTTAAAAGACTTTTTTGGGGCAATCTTCCGGATATTTAATTTATAAATTAATCTGTTTTTATTTATTATTGACTCTGATTTGTAATATCTTTTTTTTATTGGATAATTGGCTCTTCTGCTGTTTCAGCCGTTAAATACGATAAAGCTGAATTGGTTTTCTTTCGTTGACAAACGAAATATTTGTTGTATTGGGATTAAGTGATGTTGGATTTACCAACATTTTCCGGCGTGTTTGATCAGAATAAAGGGCAGTAGATGAAGGTTCCCTGGTAATAAAATCTGTGTTGTTGGCCGGAATAAAATTCGATTCGTTAAACAATAAATGAAAGGGAGAAAACATGGGAAGATTATTAAACTTGGTTGCCCTTTTAATTGTGGTTGCCATGACAGCTGCTTTAATGACGTCATGTA
The DNA here is from genome assembly GCA_028280735.1 of SAR324 cluster bacterium. Taxonomy (GTDB): domain Bacteria; phylum SAR324; class SAR324; order XYD2-FULL-50-16; family XYD2-FULL-50-16; genus JAHJTV01. Next base: position 1,703 of record JANQLH010000173.1, read on the forward strand.
AACAGGCAGATTCCGATGAATCCAGTGCGGCAAAATATTCTGCATCAACCAAAGGCCTTTCCACATCGGGGGCCATTGAATCCGACGCAACAACTTCTTCCGCATCAACCAAAGACCTTTCCACACTGATGGCTATGGATTATGAGGATATGAGCCAGGCAGATGTAGATCGTTTGAATCTTTTAACGGGTTCCATGTCTCCGGAAGAGTATGAAGAGAAATATGGTGCCGGCTCAGTGTATGCTCCCGCTCAGTCAGGAGATACAGTTCAAACACAAAACATACTGGATGATATCAGTAGTGCGATTTGGGGTAGCTGGAAAAAAGTTGATATTCCGGGTGCGATCTGCAGCAACGGCAGTCAGTACAAGATTTTTGTGATGAAATCCAAGGGATTCTGGAATTGGATAATGGGTTATACAAATAATTTGTTGATTTATCTTGAACCGGGCGGAGCGTGCTGGGATTATCCCAGTTGTACCGGTCAAACTGGTGTCCGTGGCGCAGCCAACCCTAACGGTATTCCTGATAATTTCATGAGTCTTGGGGATTATCTGGATCCAAACGTGGAAGGCGGAAGTGTCAATGCTGCGATATCCCCCCTGGTACTGTACAACCATCCAACAGGTCAGAATGTTCAGACATCCCGCTGGAACAAAGTATTTATACCCTATTGTACAGGTGATGTTCACAGTGGAAACAATACTAAGGTTTATGAAGATCCTACCGGAGAGAAACCACCTATCACCTATCACCATGTTGGTGCAACAAATATAGAAAAGGTGATTACCTATCTTCAAGGAGAATTCTCCAATATGAGAAAGCTGATGGTAACCGGCTCAAGTGCCGGTGGTGTCGGATCATTGACCAATTATCATTTTTTCAAGGAGGCGTTGAATCCGGATAAGAGTTTTCTTTTGAACGATTCAGGTCCCATTTTCTCCGCCACAGAAACGGAAGGTAATCAATACCTGTTGCATCAGAAAATCAAGTTGGAATGGAACCTTGATTACATAACAGACAAGTTTATCAACTCGATGCCGGGATTTGACTATAATGGTGATTTTGGCCAGATCAATGAAGCCCTCTCTTTTTATCACCCCAATGATAAACTTGCGACCACCTTATTTAAGCGAGATGCCAACTATTCCATGTATTCATATGCACGTTTTTTCGATCTTGATGAAAACATTCCCGAGGAAAAGGAGCAGGTTCTGCAATTATGGGCGGAAGATATTGACCGAATGACGTTGCAATATGACATGCTTGATAACTTCTCCTACTTTATTCCGTATTTCAGGAACGTGAATGAAAGTCATTGTACAACCATTGTTGAGTTTACCGGAACGGAGTATTTAAATTCGGGAATCGATGCAGGAGATTTTATTGAAGATATGCTGGATGGAGGGTCGGTAACAAGCTATTACGAACCGGATAATCCGTCCGATGCGGATGTTACTAATTTTTGGATGGAACTCGTTAATCTATTGTTGTAGTGAGAAAACGGGTCATGATGATTTGACAACAGCAGTGCATTCATTCGGTGTACTGCTTTTCCGGCTAAGCCTGACATGCCGATATGACGTCATTCTGAACCCGAAAAGCAGGGGGCGTTTGGTAATAGAACATCACAAGAGTTTTGCTAGATCCTTCACCTTCGTTCAGAATGAGCCACACCCTCACGCCTCATCATTTGTGATGTTGACACGGTATTATCCTATCTATTGATGAGAAAGTAAGAATCAATCTCACAATTTGAAATCTAAGCTTTGACTACTCTTTTTTTATTTCTTCTAATACCTTCTTTTTTGCAGTATACTTAAATGCACCTGGTCAGGGATTTATCAGGGGTTGTATCCCCTAATCATCCGGTCATAAACATCGCAATCGGGGCGGTAGTTGATTTTGGTGATGTAACCTTGCTGCACATTCAGGTTGCCTGTTATGAATGGAATCCCAGGGGGAACAACCGCTGAAATCCGTTCCGGATCATGGCTTACCAGTGCCGGCGATAGTGACATTTGGAAAGGGCCGTGGAGTGAATGCAACGAAACAAGACTAAAGTTTGTTTAGGATAGATAAACAAAAATTATTGTCCTTAATATGTTGATACTAAAGAAGTAAATAATTAATAATCGTAATCATAAAAACCTTAGTTGGACCATGTCAATCAACGATAATAACAAGAGAGTGCAGGTTGAATCCGAATTGGAAGAATTGATTCCGGGGTTTATCAAGAACCGACACAAGGATATTGAGAAGATTGAACGTATGCTTCTCGACGAAGACTTTGAAGCAATAAAACTGGTGGGACACACAATGAAAGGAAATGGAACCGGGTACGGCTTTAAGGAAATATCGGAGTTGGGCGAATCGATAGAAAAGGCGGCCAGAGAAAAACAAATTAAGGAAATTCGACGGTTAATCGGTGAGTTAAACCTCTATCTGGAAAATGTTGTTATTGAATATATTTAGTGCCTGAACGAAAACCCCTTAAATCCTTATTCCGCTTTGATGCAATCATACGGATTGATCTTGAAGTTTGACATGCTTTCAGCAATCAGCATTCAGTAAAAAAAAATAATATCAGGTGAATAACTAGCTGACAGCTGATTGCTGAAGGCCGCAAACTTCCGATGCTAAATCTACCTTTTAAATCCTTTCTTGTAAGAATTGGCCGGGTTTCCGTTCAAGCACTATTTAGCTGCCTTCCGGTCTGTATTTGCTATCCATGCCCGGTTTGACTATAAATCCGCAGCCTTCGCGACCATCGATTTGTACAAACATGCTTTTATCAAACGAAAACTGTTTTAAGTAGGTGGTTTCTTTTTTCGGCTCCAGCGAATTGAGCCAGCTAAAATTCACATTCTTTTTGTAGTTCTTGGGAGAGGTAAAAAAATAATCAATACTAAGCGAAGAGAGATTTTGAAAAAAATGACCGCCGAAAGAAGGATCTACATAAAATGAGGGCAGTCCAACCTCGACAATAACAGCTACCTTTGAAATATCATTCCAGTCTACCGGTATTCCCAAAAGTGAATCGGATGATCCCCATCTTCCGGGTCCTATCAGAAGATACGGATCATCTTCCTTAAAAGCCCTGTTTAATTGACCTATTTCCTTGGCTATGGCAGTCGTTTTTGTAGAGCCGAAGGTATCCGGTTTAACAAAAACAATATGCCTGATATTGGTTTTTGTACCGTTTCCAAGGCAGGCCTGACTGTGGCAAACCAGATCATCATCTTTAATGCTGTCCCGGTTAATCAAAGGCATTTTGTTGTGGGTAATCAAGGGTCTGATTTGTAAAACGGTAAATCGAGGTTTTTTCTTTTTATCTGTTGCAAGATTAACCGCAAATTCTATTTCAACTTCGCAGCCTAAGCCCCGTCTTCCGAAATTCATCATGTCGATCAAAATTTTATCCAAAGGAAAAATCTTCCATTTCAGGATATTGGCGAACGTGATGATACGTGGGCCTTTTTCAAAAAGGGATTCTTTAAAGTTATCAGATTCAGCGCTATAAACACTGGCAACCGGTGCCAGTACGCCATGCTCTTCAGCTACCTCCAGTGGCAGTAATTCCAGATTGTCCGCTTCACTTCCGGTAAGGGTGCGGGTTTCATTCTTTAATTTCAAGGCATAGAAGTGGGACTGGCTATTTCGAAATATCGACTTTCTATCGTAAAACTGAAGCAGCACGGATGGATGCTTGGGTGAGAATCTCAAGGATTTTTCTCCGTTAACAACAGTGCGTCCAAATCCCAAGGCTACATTTGCCATTCCGTCTTCCCTTAAAATTCTATCCATGGGATAAAAATTGTAGGTTTGTAAGTTACCGGCAAAAGTCGGATAAAAGTAGTCGCCGTGCTGCTCACCTACGATGTCTTGAATCATGACCGCCATTTTTTCATCTTCATGACGGTTCCCGGTTGATTTTAGGAAAGCCCTGGCTTTTTCGTGAAAACAGGTGGCAAAAACCAGTTTGATTGCCTGTAAAGTCAGGTCAAGTCTGTCTTCCTGGTCTGACATGCAACATGGAATCATAAATGTGCTGTAGATACCGGCAAAAGGTTCGAAAACCGAGTCTTCCAAAAGGCTTGAAGAACGCACAGCGACTGGGTTCTGGTGATATAGGAGATAGGTCCTGATATACTCTTCAAATTCGGGATCAAATTGTCCCAGCAGAAAAATCTTGTTTATTTCCTTGTCGGTGAGTTCCCGATTTAAGATTAAACGGATTTTGTTTCTTTCCAGAAAATCATCATACACGTCCGTTCCGATCATAGCGGTGGCAGGAACGTCGATATCTACGTCCGGAAAATGACCGCCCAGGTCAAAGCGTTTGATAAAAATAGAGACGAATATGATACCTCTTGCTTTGCCGCCAAGTGATCCACCACCGATCCTTACCAAACTCACATCAGGGTCGTAGTTTTCCGGGTTGAAATAGTCGATGATGGCATTTTTATGTTTCATTCGGCGTTGCCGTTTGAGCAGGGCCTTTAAAAGACTACGGAAGTTACCTATCTCATCCGGATCATTGTATGCTTTGATTCTGCTGGCAAATTCCAGGTAACCTCTCATCGCCAGCCAATTGCTAAAATGATTGCGTTGGGCATGATATTCGATACTTTTGTCCGAAACAATATCCATTGCCTCTTCCAGGCCTTTTAAATCTTTGACGATAATTTCCTCACCACTGTGTGTATTAAACTGCAGATCTTTAAAGCCACAATGCCTGACGATAAAATCGCGCAAATCGTTCAGCAGATGGGGGGAACTCTTATCAAAAAACCTTATTTTCAAGGCTTCGGCAAATCGTCTGGATTCGGATTCCATAGACTGCAATACCAGTGGCACACTGTCTTCAAGCTCTTGAATAGCCTTTAAAAGCTTTAATCCCGCCTTCTTGTCGACTTTATTTCGATAGGGAAATTTCATGTCGGATATGACAGCCAAAATGTAAACCTGGTATTTCCGGAAATAAGCCATTGCTTCTTCATAGGTTGTAGCCAGCAGGATTCTGGGGCGAGTACGAATGCGAAGCAGCTTAAGGTCATCATCATATTCCTGCTTCATCATTCGCAGGGTATGATTGGTGATGATCTTGTAGATCATTGGCAGGTAGGCAGAGTAAAACTGTGGGGTATCCTCGACAATAATAATGGCTCTTACCAGGCCTTCCAAGATATCACGTTCCGCGTTTCTTTTATCTTCACTATATTTGATGATTGCAGGCAGAACGGAAGAATCGCCGGTCCAAAAGAATATCTTGTCGATGGCACCCGGGTTGTTTTGATCCAACTCTGTGTAATGATTGCTTTCTTTAACAGATGAGACCAGCAATATTACCGGAAGGTCGGGGTTTATCTGTTTGACTTTTGTGCCAAATTCGAAGGGATCCATATCTGAAATACGAGGCATGGTGATGATCAGGTCATACCTTCCGAGCTCCAACTTTTCCAATGCTTTCGATGCGGAAGGAACCCGGTTGACATGAGGGGCATTGGTGAAATTCATGTCTTGGTATTCAGCGAATATCAGTTCTGTCAGACGTCCATCCTCTTCCAGTTTAAAGCAATCGTACAAGCTGGCTACCACAAGGATGTCATGAACCCTGTTCTTCATTAAATCCCTGAATGACAAAGGCTCCTGCTTTAAACGGAGTACATTGAGATCTTGAATTTGACTGGAGCTTTCCATAGCGAAATGCTGAGTAGATATTTAACACGCATTTTAGGGTTTGTCCGAGCTATGCTTTATTCAGCTCAAAAAAAAATATCAGATAAATGACTAGCTGACAGCTGAATGCTGAAGGCCGCATACTTCCGAAGTAAAAATTAGCTCTTAAGTCCTTTCTTGCAAGAATTAGATGGGTATTCGATCAAGCACTGTTTAGCAATTACCGGGAAGTTGTACTGCTCAAGAAAATCCCAAAACATGTGATTTTAGTCCGATTCAATATCTTGGATTGAGGTAATTTTATCAGGAATGATCAAATAATACTAACAAAGAGGCTGTTTGTTGCAGACACTTGGATTCTAATCTGAAAGCGGATCAGTACCGGTAAGACAGGTTTGATTGTATTTAAGCAACTGTGATGAAATAAACGATAAACAGAAAGACCGGAACAATTGTTCCGGTCTTTGGTAATTGTCATGAATTAAACAACACCCATGTCCATGATTCCGTCGGCTACTTTCAGGAATCCTGTGATATTCGCACCCATGACATAGTCACCGGGTTTGCCGTATTTTTCTGCCGTATCGAGGCAGTTTTTATGGATATTTTTCATGATGTTGTGCAGTTTTTGGTCTACCTCTTCTCGTGACCAGTTCGTCAGCATGGCGTTTTGAGACATTTCCAGCCCGGAAACAGCGACACCACCGGCATTAGCTGCCTTGCCCAATCCATAGAGAACATTGTTATCCTGATAAATCTGGATCGCTTCCGGTTCACTAGGCATGTTGGCACCTTCGCTAATACAGTAACAGCCGTTGCTAACCAGGGCTTGGGCATCGGCTGCATCAACTTCGTTTTCTGTAGCACAAGGCATGGCAACATCGCATTTAACTGACCATGGGCGTTCACCTTCGACGTAAACAGCACTTTTGAACTGTTCAGCGTATTCTTTGATTCTACCGCGGCGCTTGTTTTTCAGATCCATAACCCAGGTCAGTTTATCTCGATCGATTCCTCCTTCGTCATGAATATATCCTGTAGAATCGGAGAGGGTAACGGGCTTGCCGCCGAGATCGATAATCTTCTCAACCGCAAATTGAGCAACATTTCCGGAACCGGAAACATTAACAGTCTTTCCTTCAAAGGTTTGGTTCCTGGTCGCAAGCATTTCAGCGGCAAAATAAACAGTTCCATATCCGGTCGCTTCAGGTCGGATCAAGCTTCCACCCCAATTGATTGCTTTACCGGTCAAGACGCCTTCGAATTTATTGGTGAGTCTTTTATACTGTCCAAAAAGAAAACCGATTTCCCGACCTCCAACCCCAATATCCCCTGCCGGAATATCCGTTTTCGCCCCGATGTGCCTGTGCAACTCAGTCATAAATGATTGGCAGAATCTCATGACTTCATTGTCAGATTTCCCCTTGGGATCAAAATCAGAGCCTCCCTTACCGCCACCCATCGGTAAGGTTGTGAGAGAATTCTTCAAGATTTGTTCAAAACCTAAGAACTTCAAAATACCCAGGTTAACACTGGGATGAAATCGCAATCCACCTTTGTAGGGGCCGATAACGCTGCTAAACTCTACCCTGAAGCCCCTGTTTACCTGTATTTCACCGGAATCATCGAGCCAGGGTACTCTAAAAATGATGACCCTTTCCGGTTCCACCATCCTTTCCAGCACTTTTGCCTGGCGATAGTGCGGATGTCGATCCAACACCGGAATAATTGAACTGACAACTTCTTCAACTGCCTGAAGAAACTCATGCTCTCCGGGGTTTTTGCGCGATATTGCATCCATGATAGCAGCAACTTGGTTGTCCATTTCGCCTCCTGGTTTGCAAACGAATTATGACTAAGCTCCGTTCCCTACCCGCTTCGAACGGCTATCTCATTTTAAAAGAAAACCTGACAATGTCAATAAAAACCAAGGTTGTTTTCTGCTTGATGCTTAGCGCTTGTTTAAAAACCACCGGTTCGACTCTATGCATTTCTTATTGGATGGGATAAAACTTAGCGATGAAAGGCTTCAAACAAATAGCACTGTTTTCGAATTTTTTTTCATGATATAGTCGTGGTAAAACTTTACGAAATCAGTGTTAAACAGGATTTTTCCAGCACACACATCAACCAGCAAATCAACACGGGCATATCACTATGAACTTGTCCAAACAGCAGACTCACCTTTCAGAAATATTTGAAGCCGGTTTATTACGAGTTGATCCTTATCGTCTTATTTTGGATTCGGTTAGCATTCAAGGAACCGACCTGCTGATCCGCAGAGACGGAGAGGATTTTTCTCTGGATATGGCTCCTTTTGAGAAAATATTGGTAACAGGATTTGGTAAAGCCACAGCAAAGATGGCACTGGCCCTGGAAGAATTGTTAGGCGAAAAAATATCCACCGGCTTGATTTCCGTGAAATATGGCCATACGGAAGATTTAAGGTACATTAAAACAATTGAGGCTGGTCATCCGGTACCGGATGAAAACGGTTTGAAAGCCGCCAAAGCTATTTCAGAACTTGCCGTCACGGCAAGCAAAAAAACACTTGTGTTTACCTTGATTTCAGGTGGTGGTTCAGCCTTGATCCCCTTCCCTGCAGAAGCAGACTTGGGGAAAGAGTCCGTTCGCCTGACCCTGGCCGAAAAGCAAAAGGTTACAAAACTGTTACTGGATTGTGGTGCCGATATTACGGAGATCAATTGTGTCAGAAAACATCTTTCCGGCATTAAAGGTGGAAGGTTGGCCGAAAAACTCATGCCGGCGACCTCAATCAATCTCATCCTTTCAGATGTCGTCGGTGATCGCCTTGATACTATCGCGTCAGGAGCTACCTCTCCGGATAACACGACCTTCATGAATGTTGCCCAAATATTTGAGAAGTATGACATCTCGAATAAAATGCCGAAAACAGTTCTCAAACTATTAGAAGTCGGACTGAAGGGTGATTATCCCGAAACGCCAACCCAAGAGAGTCCAATTTTCAACCATTGTCACAATTTTCTGGTGGGTACTAATTATCTGGCTTTGCAAGCCGCCAAGCAAAGGTCGGAAGAGCTTGGATATGAGACGCACATATTGACATCGATGCTGACAGGTGAAGCCAGGGAGGTTGCCAAGGCAATTTGTGCCATTGCCAAGGAGGCGTACGTCAGGAAAAAGTCCGGATCATCTCCCAAATGTTTATTATTTGGAGGGGAAACCACAGTAACCTTGAAAGGCAAGGGAAAAGGCGGCAGAAACCAGGAAATTGCCCTGGCTGTTTTGGCGGAAATGGCAGCCCATCGCGAAATCATGCAAAATACCTGGTTCTTATCGGCTTCTACAGACGGCAATGATGGACCAACAGACGCTGCCGGTGCATTTGCGGATAAGAAAATCCTGGAAAACGCTGAAAACCGCCAGCTTTCTCTTGATCAAAGTTTAAAAAACAACGACTCTTACCATTTTTTTGAAAAACTACAGGGATTATTAAAAACAGGTCCTACCAATACCAACGTTTGTGATATCCAGATATTTCTTATTGAATAAAAAAGCCGCCATTTATAAATCTGTAACATGTGAATGTAGGCGCTACTATAAACTTTTACCTAAAACCAGGGGTCAACATGCTTGAGAGTTTTTCTCTTGATCGGAACAATTCCGAAGAATTATTCCGGAACTTCGGCACTTTGCCGATAATCGGTGAGATCGTTCAACAAAATCACATGGGATTAAAGCAGTTGTTTGGATTTTGTAAAATGTTAAAATACCTGCCTCGGGAAGAGATTATTGGTTCAGGAAGATATAATCCCTGGATATTTTACGTCTTGAATGGCACTTGCCTGGTGGTGGATGATGAAGACCGGGATATCACAATCGAAACAATTGAAGCTGCTCAAATGTTTGGAGAGTTGGATGCGGTAATGGATACTACAGGCCGACAAACCATTCTTGCTGATCCGGCCAGCCAGGAGGTTATTTTGCTGGGATTTGACTGCTCGGCGTTTATGGTTCAATCAAACGTTCGATTGCTGGATGATACCACTCGCATTGGGTGTTATCAGTCTTTATTAAGGGCTTTGCAGTCCAGACATAAACTAATAAAGGATCTGCTTTGGGAACAGGCAGAACGTAAGGATCTCACTGATTATACAGCGCCGGATATTGAAGGGATCAGTGATAGTAAGCTGCAGCTGATGTCTTATGACATCGAAACCAAAAAGCTGGCAATGGAGCTGATCAGGCTGTATTCGCAGGTATTTGAACTGGTTAAACACCGTGATCCGGGATCAACGGAAATAAAAACCTTTCTGACGGATGAGCAGTTTAACAAGCAAGAGGCACTTGATTTCGCCCAAGAGTTGTCTTATCAGCTTAAGTCCGCAAAGGATGAAACATCGGCAGGCATTAAAGAATCAGCGCAGGCAGAACCGGCGAAGTCTAAACACAAATCTGTTTACCAGATTCAGGAATTGTCTTTCCTGGTGGTTGACGATGACGATCATCACAGGGAATCTGCCGTTAAAATCCTTAAGGATCTAGGAGCCGGACAGATTCATATTGAGAAAAACGGCAGAACCGCCTGGGATTTCATTTGTGCACACCCAAACGAAATAGATATTGTGTTATGTGACTGGATAATGCCGGAAATGACCGGATTGGATCTTTACCATAAAATTCTGGAATCCGGCGATCATTTAGGTGGAATCGTTTTTATCATGTTAACTTCCATTGAATCGAAAACGTCTGTATTGGAAGCCGTTGAAAACGGGGTTCACGGCTATGTAATCAAACCTGTTAATCAAAAACATATTTTAAAACAGATACAACAGGCGTTAAAGCATATCCGGGGAGCCATGCTTAAAACATGAAGTTCGTTTCAAAATTACCGAATAGGGGATTATACCCATAAACTCATCACTTTTCCATTAACCGAGGTTACGTGCTGTCTACTATTGCCGACTATAAAGTAATTGGTGAGCTGTATCGTTCAACGAAAAAAACCTTGTACCAGGGGGTTAATGAAGATACAGCACAAAAAGTGCTTATTAAAACAGTAAACCAGGATTATCCGTCCATTGAAGAAATTGCCAGGCTTAGGAATGAGTATCAGGCCATTCAAAAACTGCAGTTTCCAAATGTTATCAAGGTGCTGGATCTGGCTAAGCATGGCAATGGATTCAGCATAGTAATGGAGGATTTCGGCGGTACACCTTTAATCAATTATATCGATAACGGGCTGTCGCTTACCCAATTCTTCATCATGGCCATACAAATGGCTCGAGCCGTTGAGGTGATTCACAAACGCAGAATAATACATAAAAACATCACCCCGTATACAGTCTTATGGAATCCCGAATCCAAAGAGATCCGATTATCCGACTTTGAACATTGCACGGAGTTAACTCAGGAACAAAAAAGCGATCAAAATCTTGAAATTCCCGAAGACTCTCTTCCTTATATCTCCCCCGAGCAGACAGGGAGGATGAATAGAGACGTCGACTATCTGACGGATTACTACTCCCTGGGTGCCACGTTTTACGAGATGCTAAACGGACAGCATGCTTTTGAAGCGGAAGACACCATGGGATGGATATATTGCCACATAACCAAGAAACCTGTTGAGCTTAACACACTAAATTCCGGTATTCCCAAAACTGTTTCCGATATTGTTCTGAAACTGATGGAAAAATCTCCGGAAAATCGTTATCAAAGCATGCAAGGTCTGATCAAGGACCTTGAAACCTGTCAGAAGCAGTGGGCGAAACGTGGCAGTATTGAATCGTTAGAGCTGGGTCGTTCGGATTTCTCCGATCAATTTCAAATTCCACAGAAACTTTACGGAAGGGAAGATGAGATCGAAGCCCTTATTACGGCTTTTCGAAAAGCAGCAAGGGGGCGACCCGAATTGCTGTTGATTGCAGGTTTCTCGGGAATCGGAAAATCAGCTCTTGTTAAAGAGGTTCGGATTCCGATTCTTCAAAACAAGGGTTATTTCATTGAAGGAGAAAACGACCAGCTTAAAAGGAATCAACCATACAGCGCCTTAACCCAGGCTTTTGACGGATTAATCAAAAGATTACTGGCGGAGCCCACGGAGAAACTTGAATCCTGGAAGAAAGCCCTGAAAGAGGCATTGGAACCAAATGGCCGGATAATCCTTGACATTTTTCCCGAACTACAAAAGATAATCGGCTCTCAACCGCCTGTACAAAGCCTTAATCCAACCGAAGCGCAAAACCGATTTCTCATCACCTTTCGCAATTTTGTTCGGGTTTTCGCCACGGAAGCACACCCTTTGGTCTTATTTCTGGACGACCTGCAATGGACGGATATCTCCACACTTGATTTAATCACCGACCTGGTGAAGCAGGAAAACCTGCACCTTCTCGTTATCGGCTCCTACCGAAATAATGAAGTGAGCGACAGTCACCCCCTAATGCTCGCATTGGACGATATTCAAAAATCAAAGTTTATCAAAAGGTTGTTTTTAAAACCTTTGGATGAAAACTCCGTCTGTCACTTAATTAAAGAGGCCCTGCACTGTACCCCAAAGAAAGCATTGCCTTTATCAGAACTTATATTCAGCAAAACAGGTGGTAATCCGTTTTTCATTAAAGAACTCCTCAAAGACCTGCATAAAGAAGATTTTATCCAGTTTGATTACAACAACGGAAGATGGCGATGGGATCTGGAAAACATAAGGGGGTTGCAGGTTAGTGACAATGTTGTGCATTTTGTCATCAATCGAATTAAAAGACTGCCCAAAGATACCCAGAATATATTGGAATTTGCTTCATGTATCGGTAGTGTTTTTGATTTAAAGACCCTGGGATTGATCAGCAAAATGAGCCTGCCTCAAATGGCCAAGGCACTTTGGAATGGTATAGAGCAGGGTGTCTTGATTCCCTTAGATGACCGTTATCGTTTGATTCATACTCAGGAAGAAGGAGCTGACGAAGAACTTTCCGATTTTGGGGTAACTTATAAATTCGCCCATGATCGTATTCAACAGGCTTTTTACTCTCTATTGGAGGGGGATAGAAAGCAGTCGGTGCATCTGTCAATTGGTCGGTTGATGCTCCAGGAATTTGACCCGTCCCAGGTAGAGCAAAAGCTGGTGGATATCCTGTTTCAGCTTAATGAAGCCCGGTCTTTGATCACAGAAGATCCTGAAAAGATTGAGCTGGCTAAACTTAATCTGACAGCGGGTAAACGAGCGAAATCGTCTACGGCTTATCAGGCGGCGTATCAATATTTGAAGACGGGATTGGACTCTCTTCCGGAAGAGAGCTGGAAGACAGATTACGACTTGACCTTTGAGATTTCGAAAGAATTTTCCGAGTGTGCCTACTTGTGCGGTGAGTTCAAGGAAGCAGATGATCATTGTCAGGCCTTGATCAGGCAATCGAAAACAAAGCTTGAAAAAGCGGAGATCCTGGGAATGCAGTCATTGCAATATACCATAACCGGGGAGGCTGATAAGGCAATCGAGATAGGAATAAATGCGTTAGCACTTTTGGATATTAAAATCTCTGCCGACCCTAACAAGGTGTCTATTGCGAAAGAACTGTTGGTTGCAAAATTTAACCTGGGGTCCAGGAATATTGCCGATTTGGCAAATCAGCCCATAGTGCAGGATAAAAACTTTAGAATCAGTCTTAAAATTCTTATCGAATTGGGTGCGCCGGCGTACTTATCGGGCAAGGAACAGCTATTCGCCATGACAGTGCTTAAGGGAGTGAATGCCATCCTTAAACATGGAAACGCCCCGGAAGCCCCGATGTGCTATATCCCATTCGGATATTTGTTGGGATCTGTTGTAGGTGACTGGAAATCCGGGTATGAATTCGGGAAACTGGGTTTGGAGCTTAATGAAAAGCTTGACAATCTCGAACTGAAAAGCCGGGTGATCTTCTTTTACACCGTTTTTATTCATGCCTGGAACAGAACATGGAAATCGATTCCTGGTTTTTTGAAGAAGGCTGTAGAAGCCGGATATCAGTCGGGAGACTTGTTTTATCTGGCATACTCGGCAGTACAAATTATTCCCTGGGATCCGGATATCGATTTGGAAACCGCTGTTGAAAAAGGAGAAAAATACCTGGCGGTGATCAAAGAATCCAAATATGAAGATGCCTGGTACGCTGCTCGGATAATCCAACAGCTGCGTTTTAACTTGAGAGGCCAAACTTACGATTGGCTGACGCTGAATTCTGTTTCATTTGACGAAGCCGAGTACCTTAAACGGAACCAAAACCTGGGATTTGTGCCGGGTGTGGCACTGTTTCATTTGTACAAACTTCAGATCAGCTATACTTTTGAAGATTATCAGTCCGCTGCCTATCATGCAGAAGAGGCAGAGCTACCGATGGCTTCAATGGTAGGGTTGCCTTATTCAGTTGAATACTGCTTGTATGCATTCTTGAGTGCGGTAAAAGAATATGAATCCAATTTTAGTCCGGACAAAAATAAACCTTGGAAACGATTAAAAAAAGAATACCGGCGGATGAAAAAATGGGCGGATCATTGCCAGGAGAACTTTTCGCATCACCTGCTATTGATGGAAGCCGAAATATCCAGAATTAACGGAGGGAATCAAGCCGCGATCGATTTATACAACAAAGCAATTGTCAAAGCCCAGGCAAACGGATTTCTGCGTTACGAGGCCCTTAACAATGAATTGGCATCCAAGTTTTTTCTGACTTTAAAACAGGAAAAGATTGCAAGCACCTATATGCGTGATGCCTTTTACTGCTATAATCGTTGGGGAGCGTTGGCCAAGAGTAGCCAGCTTCGCAAAACCTATCCTTTTTTGCTAAGTCAAGCTGAATTGCAGGAGCAACCAGGTGAGATAGTCCACACCCTTGAAACCACCAATGGTAACGATCATGTACCTGTACCAAAACCAACGGAATCTCTGGATTTGGAGACAATCTCAAAAGCTTCTCAAACGCTTTCCGGCGAAGTAGTACTTGAAAAACTTCTTAACAAACTGATGTATATTGCACGGGAAAACGCGGGTGCGGAAAAAGTATTGCTGATCTTAAAGGAAGAAGGTTCCGGGCAACTGCTGGTTCAAGCAGAAAGCAATACTGATGATCAAACGGTTGTCATGCAGTCGCAGACCCTGGAAAAGAACCCAAACCTATCTGTGGCAATCGTTCAATACGTGGCTCGAAGTCTGGAAAGTGTGGTGCTGAAAGATGCTGCAAGGGAAGGGGATTTTATTCACGACGCCTATATCAGTCAAAACCTTCCAAAATCGATCCTGGCAATGCCTATTATTAACCAGGGAATTCTGGTTGGTGTTTTATACCTGGAAAACAATCTGGCAACCGATGCATTCACTCCTGAACGGTTGAAGGTACTGGGAGTCCTTTCAACGCAGGCAGCTATTTCCATTCAAAATGCCCTGCTTTATCGCACAATGGAACAAAAAGTGGTGGAAAGGACAAGGGAAATAAAGGAATTACTGGACAATACCGGACAGGGGTTTCTGACTTTTGATGACGATTTTCGTGTGCATAAACAGTATTCCAAGGCATGTGAACTATTTTTCGGAAAACCCCTGGTTGACAAGACCCTGAACCAGGAAAAAGGTCTTGATTTTATTGATCTGATAATCGATGAGGCAAAAGAGCGAGAACAGCTTAAAAAGCTTTTTGAAGCAGTATTGACAGAAAAAGTATCCCTGGAAGCCATTTCCCAGTTTTTCCCCGAGGAAATTACGGTGGAAAGCAGAATATTGTCATTAGCATATAAACTAATACCGGCTTCCCAGCCACGGTTAAGTAACAGAGTAATGGTTATTCTGACCGATATTACCACGGAAAGGGAATTGGCGGAGCAATTGGAAAAGGATGAAGAACGCAATAATTCCATCCTTCAAATAGTGAAAGACAGGCAGGGGTACCTAAGTTTTCTGAAATCGTTTACCACATCGTTTCGTAACATTGAGAATGTATTAAAACGAGAACCTGAAGATATCGACGTCGATAAACTTTTCAGACTTTTTCATACGATTAAAGGGGGAGCAGCCAATTTCGGCTTGAATCAACTGGTTAGTCAGGCACACGATATCGAATCGGTTTTATATGAAGTAAGGGCCGGAAACGATCTGTTAACAATTGATTCAATTTACGATATTAAAAAACGGGGCATTCAGTTGGAGCAAGAATTTCGAACCTTGACGGCTGATTTCGGAAACTTCATCCCCGAAGAAGACACGGTCTATATGGAGTCTGTCTACAAAGTTCCCCATTCCAAAGTCGCAAAACACCAGCAATTCCTGCTCGAAAACTATGGTCAATACGGATTTGAAGATATACAAAACTCTATCAATGATATCTGTAAGCAACCGATGAAAACTGTTTTGAGAGGATTCGAGATTTCCGCCCAATCTCTTGCCAAGGAGCTTGGTAAGCGGGTACGCATTGAGTCTACAGGTGAAACGATTGAAGTCCTGATCGATAAGTTCAATCACCTTTTCAGCAGTTTTATTCACCTGGTTCGCAATTCCATAGATCACGGTCTTGAAGATGTTGAGGAACGGTTGCAAACTGAAAAGCCTGAAGTCGGAGTACTGAAAATTGATGTTGAGGAAAAAGACAATACCCTGCGTTTTGTCTTTGAAGATGATGGTCGGGGCATGGACGAAAAGAAAATTTCGGAAATTGCCCTGAAGGAGAATTTAGTTTCCGAGGATTGGCTTAGCAAGGCCGGTAGACAAGAAAAACTGGAACTGGTGTTCAAGCCCGGCTTCTCGTCAAAAACAGACGTATCAGAGCTTTCGGGGCGAGGGGTGGGTATGGATGTCGTGAAGGCCGTGGTGGAGGAGCTTTCGGGCTCAATAGAGCTTTCAACCAAAATTGGCAAAGGCACTAAAATCAGTGTCACTGTACCTGTTTAGCAACACAACTGGCTAACCTCTCAGCATCGATAAAAAAAACGGATCTCTCAAACCTTTTTTCTCCGCTTCTCCTGGGATCTAAAAAAAAAAAATAGGGCATATAACAGGGTGTTGTAAACGAACTTGCTGATGTGATCTGCCGGAAGTGCCGTTAAATGTCTTCGATCTCTTTATCAATCAACTTTGCAATCTCGGCGTCGGATAAATTTTCCAAATCCGAATGCACCTCATTCTTCTCTTGGTTACCAACCTGTTGTACCGGTTTTTGAGCTTCCTTATCCGTCTGGATATGCTCTTCATCCAGCAAAGTTAAAAGGTATTTGGATAATGCGTTCGGATTTGGATAATCAAATACGATTGTTGCATCCAAACTGATGTTTAACTGCTGTTCAAGAATATCTTTCAATTCAACGGCCATCAAAGAATCCATGCCAAGGTCAATAAAACCGGCGGTCATATCGATATCCTCCGGTTGGCATCGTAATATCTTTGCAACCTCAGTTTTTATCAGTGCAAGCAGATATTTGTTTTTTTCCTTGTCATTTAAAGCAATAATCTCGTTTCGCCAGGCACCTTGATTTACAGATTGCTTTGCAGTAGACACGGAATCGCCGGTGAACCGGCTTTTTGTTACAACCGGCAGCTCTGCAAATAAACTGCCGTATCCAATAGATTGATAAAGAGGTACAAGTCGATTCCAATCGATTGAAGCTACAGTTTGAAATGGAATGCTTTGAGAAAGGATATTATCAAGGATATTCAACCCGGTTTCCGGGCTCAGGGAGTTGATTCCCATTCGTGACAGTTGCACTTGTTCTTCGGATGTCGTCATTCCACCCTGTGCCCACGGGCCCCAGTTAACTGAAGTGATTGGCAGCTTCAAAGTACTTCTGTATTCAGCAAATCCATCCAAAAATGCGTTTGCCGCAGCATAGTGGGCTATTTCCCTTGAACCCCATACGGAAGAAATTGAAGAAAACAGAACAAAACAGTCCAAATCCATTGAACGGGTAATCCCGTGCAGAACACAAGTGCCTTCAACCTTTGGTTTCAAAACCTCCAGGAACTCTTTAGGTTTAAGACCGGTAATAGTAGTTTTTGATACTGATCCTGCTGCGTGAAAGACTCCTTTAACAGGGGCTTGTGTCGATTGGATCTCTTCAAGCACTTTTTTCACTTCTCCATGGCTGCTGACATCGGCCTTATAAAACCTTACGTCGACTCCCTTTGTCTCCAAATCTTGAATTAGTTGAGCTGCCAAAGTCTGATGCTCCGACCTTGAAGCAGAATCCGGCAGTGCTGTTCGGCCGACCAAGGCAATGTGTTTGGCACCCTTTTCGGCGAGAAACTTGGTGAGATGATATCCGATTTTTCCCAGGCCGCCTGTAACTAGATAAGCTGCATCATTTTTGATTGTCATCGATTCCGGTTCGCTACCAGCTTGACTCTCTGCTTGAATCAACCTTGCGACATGGCGTTCGCCGTTGCGATATGCCACTTGCCATTCTTGAGCAGGTACCTCCAGTTCGGAGCAAATTAAAGCAGAATCGACCTCCGGAGATGATTTATCCAAATCGATAAGGCGGAGATCTACATCGGAAAACTCCAGCGCAATGCCCTTGCCCAGGCCCCAAAGTACCCTCTGGTCCGGATTAATCTGTTGGGGAGATTCTGATGTTAAGCCATGAGCATTGTATGTGACCAACCACATGCCTTTGACAGGCATCTGCTTGCACCTGGAGATCGACTGTGTGAGATACAGGGTACTTAAACTGCTGAGCTCGATGGAAGCACCAAGGGCTTTTTCATCAACTTCTTGTTCAGAGTTGGTGTTGTATAAACTCCAAAGATGAACAATACCTTGGCAGGGACCGAATTTTGAGCCAATTTCATTCAATAATTTATCATAATGATCACTAATTGAAGGATTAATCTCCAGTTTATCAGGAGCAACCTGTGAATAGGAGGTTCCGGGAACAATCATAACTGCGTTTCGCTTTTGTTCCTTTAAATACCCGGAAACATTGAAGCCGACTCCTTCGTTGTCCGCGAAAACTAACCAGAATCCCTCTTCTTTAATTTTAGGCTTAGGTGATTTGTGCTGCGAAACAATATTGACAGGTGTCCAAGCAAGCTTATATTGAAGTTGGTCTGTCTTTGGTGAGTGGGTATCATTCCTCTTGCGATCAACAATCCAATAGCTTTTTTTTCGGAATGGGTAACTTGGAAGATCTATTTTTTTCAATCCCTTAAATTTATTGTAAAACCCCAACCAATTGACATTGACACCTGAAACATACAATTCTCCGAGTGTTTCCAACAGTTGGCACCAGTCTGTCTTGCTGTAGGAAAGGGACGGAAGGGATAGTAGGCTGCCTGAATGCTCATCATCACTATTACTGATTTCACACGGCCCCATTATCATACTGAACCGATAGCCTTGGTCTTCAAGGTCAGCAATAACTTTAGCTGAGGTGATTTTGGGCCTTTTCTGCCAATAATCTAAATCATTGCCTCCATTGCTAAGAGGATTTTCTCCGGATTCACCGGATAGTACAGGCAGGGTTGGAGACTGGGTGAAAAAATCCGTGAATTCAACAGCGTATTTATGATCGTATTGGGCTGCGAGCTTAAGCCCCAGTTCAAGATCAAAAATATCAGAAAGAGATGCAGCCACAATCTCACCGATTCCACTTCCGACTAAAACATCCGGTACAATACCCCAACTTACCCAAAGCTTTGCCAGACTGTATTCTATGGCAAATGCAGTCAAATGGGGGATGTCAGATGTTTTTTTTGCAGCTGCTTGATTTTGAGTTAGTAAAGAGACAAGTGACTGGTTTATCATCTGACCTATCAGTTTGTCACAGTGATCCAATTCAGCTCTGAAAACCGGATGAAGCTGGTACAATGAAGAAACCAGGTTACTGTTAAATGCTTCATGGTTCGGAAAGTTAAAGGCGATGCGCGGGATCTGATCTTGTTGAAGAGCATGCCTTGCTTTTTTATCAATCCCTTGAGCTGACAGCGATTTTAACTCATCTGTCAGCTGACTGAACGAGTTGCAGGAAACAGCGATTCGATAGCTGAAATGCGTTCTTCCCTGGTTTGCGGAATAACAATAATCTGTGAATAAGTCCGGATTAGTCAGCTCCAACAAACTCAAATGGCGGGTAATGAGCTCATGCAGACTTTGCTCGGATTTGGCGGATAGAGTAAAAAGTTGTTTGGAAAAACCGATCGTGTTCTCTTCCTCTTTGCGGGCTTGCGACTCAATAATCATATGGGCATTGGTTCCTCCGAAGCCGAAAGAACTGATACCCGCAATTCTTGGTTGATCATTTCCGGGCCAAGGTTGAGAGGAAACCGGGATGCGAAACGGAGTATCTTCGAGTACAATGTGTGAGTTCAAAGAGTCAAAATGCAGGTTAGCCGGAACTTCAGCATGGTGTACCACCAAAGCAGCCTTGAGCAAACCGGCTATTCCGGCGGCTGATTCCAGATGACCAATATTCGTTTTTACAGAACCCAGCAAGCAAGTATTGCCGGCAGGGCGATTCTGCATAAGAACAGCTTTCAGGGAATCCACTTCAATTGGATCTCCTAAAGGAGTTCCTGTACCGTGAGCCTCAACATAATTCACTTGAGAAGGTTTAATACCGGCATTTTTCAATGCCCTGGATATGACAGCCTGCTGACTGGGGCCGTTAGGAGCCGTTATACCGTTGCTTCGTCCATCTTGATTAATTGCGGAACCCTTTATGACAGCAAGTATATTGTCTCCGTCTGCAAAGGCATCCGGAAGTAACTTAAGCACTACGAGTCCGCAGCCTTCACTTCTGACATATCCGTCAGCAGCATCATCAAAGGTCTTGCAGCGTCCGTCAGCAGCCATCATGTCAGCTTGTGAA
>JANQLH010000193.1 GCA_028280735.1 SAR324 cluster bacterium
CCGGAAAGTGATGATTTGGAACTGTTTGAAGGTATTTCTCCTTATCCGGATATGGAAGGGGATGAAACCATTTTGTTGGGACGGTTTTCTGCTTTTGTAGAAACCCTGTTGAATACCTGCGAAAAGTTGGGAGAAGCGAAAAACCTTGAAGATTGGTCAACGGCTTTAAACGAAATACTATCCGCCTTTTTCGCCGCTAACCAGCAAACAGAACACGAGCTTCAAGCAATTAGAGAAATCTTGTCGGATAACGGATTGCTTGGGCTTTACTATACATCCGGTTATCGTGAGAAAACCACATTGGATGTGATCGCCGCCTATTTGAAAAAAAGACTGGCCAGAGATCTCCGATCCACAGGATTCATCAGCAAAGGAGTGACTTTTTGCACCTTGTTACCCATGCGTAGTATTCCTTTTAAAGTGATCTATATTCTGGGGATGAATGACGGAGATTTTCCTCGTTCTTTTCCTCAATCCAGATTCGATTTATGTGAGAAAGGCAAGCGCTTATGCGATAGATCAAAGAGGGACGAAGATAAATATTTATTTTTGGAATCACTGCTTTCAGCCAGGGATCATCTATTTATCAGCTATCTCGGTCAGGATGTTATCGATAATACCGAAAAGCCTCCATCCGTTCTCGTAGCGGAATTGTGTGACGTGTTGAAAAAAGGTTTTGTTGGTCAAGACAGTAAAGAAATACTGGATCAGATTATCATGCAGCACCCGCTCCAACCGTTTAGTACGGGTTATTTTGACCAATCAGGGGAATTGTTTAGTTATTCGCGGCAAAACCTTGAAGCAGCAAAATCCAACAATGATAAACTTAAAAACGAACGACAGTTTTTTTCCGGATCATTGCCGATACCAAGCGCCAAAGACTGGCAGGAAATAACTTTGGAACAGTTCTGCAAGTTTTTTCAAAATCCTTCTGAGTTTTTACTTCGAAACCGCTTAAACATACAGGCAAGTGTTTATGACACCTTGCAGATCGATGGTAGTGAGCCGTTTGAATTGGATAAACTCCAGCAATATAAAATGAAAGAGAGGATTATCGGTGAACATCCGAAGGCCGGTAATGAAGAGAAATACTTAAATCTTTTCAAAGCAAAAGGGGAGCTTGCTCATGGTATGCCTGGTAAGACAGCTTACAGTGATTTGAAAAACGACATCCAAATCCTGTCTGAAGTGATAGCAGGATTTGGAGAACCATTCTCCCCGGGAATACCGGTTCAATATAGAAATAAAGAAAACTCGGTTGTTATAGGAGGTATCTTAAGCAATATTAGCCTTCGTGGTCAGTTTTTTTTCAGGGCAGCGAAAATGAAAGCCCGGGATATCATCACAACCTGGATTCATCATCTATTGTATTGTCTAAGCCCGGATGCTCGTGGTTCGAATAACAGCTATTGTATTGGAACTGACAAAGCGATTGAGTTCAGCAAGGTGGATCATGAAACAGCAAGGGGCTATCTTGATGGTTTGATGGGTTTATTTGTTTCCGGTTATAGAGCTCCCCTGCAGTTTTTCCCCCAGTCATCTTATGCTTTTGCCCACTCATTTTTGATTAAAAAAGCAGGCAATGAGGCAATAGCTGTGTCTGCCGCTGAAAAGCAATGGTATCCGGGGTTTTACAGTAGCGGAGAACAGGCTGATGAAGCTTTTAGACTATGCTTTGGAGAGTCTCCACCATTGGACGAGACATTCGAGAATACTGCAATTACCGTTTTTGAGCCGGTTTTTGAATACAGCAGGGAGAAAAAGCTAAATGAGCTCCTTTAAGTCGCTTGAGATTCCCGCCATTCCTTTGGGGGGGACCAACCTGATTGAAGCCAGTGCAGGAACAGGAAAAACATATACTATTTCCCACTTATACCTGAGACTGTTGCTGGAAAAGCAATACGATGTAAGGTCTATTTTGGTGGTAACCTTTACCGAAGCTGCCACCAAGGAGCTGATAGAGAGGATTCGATCCAAGCTCTCCGAAGTCTATGAAATTCTGGAAACCAATAGTCCGGTCAAAGACAGTGTGATAGCGAGGATTTTGGAAAACTGTTTGAAAAAACAGTCCCGGGGAGCAATCAAAACCACCCTCCGTAAAGCAATTATTCGTTTTGATGAGGCGTCGATACACACAATCCACGGTTTTTGCAAAAGAATACTATCGGATTATTCTTTTGAAACTTCTGTTTTGTTTGATGCTGAACTGTTAACTGATCAACGAAGAATCGTTCAGGAAATTACGGAAGACTTTCAGCGAATCACTTTCAGCGAAGGTTCCGTGCTGTTGAGTGACATTGCGAAAAGTGCCGGACTTGATTCCACGGGGTGGATCAGGTTGGCGTTTCAATTGCTGGCACTGCCTGCGGCCAGGCTAGTTCCTGATTCAGTTCCGGATATAGTTGATACTATGAACATTCTTCTGGAAAAGGTCACCCGGGAATGGAAAGCTTTGAGCACAGACATCAAGAATATCCTGCTCGATGACGACGGACTAAAACGAGATCAGAATACCTACAGAAAAGATAAACTGGAAAGTTACTTTAAATCCCTGGATCAATTAACCGCGAACGACATCCCCTCCGGATTATTGAAATCCATCTCCATGCTGTCGGCTGACACACTGAAAGCCTCTCTGAAGAAGAACAAAACAGCACCAAATCATGAGTTTTTTGGACTCTGCCGGCAAATCAACTCTTTGATACCGGATGTGATTATCCGGCTCAAACACTCTTTTGCCGAATATTTGAAACAGGAGTTGGATCTTCGTAAAAAGCAGGCAAATATTCATACTTTTGATGATTTGATTGCGACAGTTTGCAACGCGTTGAAAAGCAAAGAATTGGGTCCAAGATTACGGGCGTTGGTGAGAGAAAAATATCGTGTTGCCCTGGTGGACGAGTTTCAGGACACCGATTCCATTCAATATGAGATTTTCGACAGGATTTTCTCGGATCATGACGGACTGTTTATGATCGGAGATCCTAAACAGTCCATATACTCGTTTAGAGGAGCGGATCTATTTACCTATTTTAAAGCGGCCAGATCAGTACCAGAAGAAAAGGGATTTACACTGGATACCAACTGGCGTTCTGAAAACGGTTTGATTGACGCGGTTAACGCTTTATTTTCGGAAATGGAGAATCCCTTTGTGCTCGGGGGTGAGATCGGGTATCAAAACTCCCTGGTTTCTGAGGAAAGCAAGGGCAATAGATCCAAGCTCAAGATTGAAAATGATAGCAGAAACAATTTGATATTTTGGAATCTGGAAAACGAAAACCCTGGTAAATTAGGTCAGCCGCTGAATAAAGACGATGCTGCCCGACAAGCTATTGAGGACACAACAAGGGAAATTTCATGGATTCTGGAACAGGCAAACAATGGATCTGCCACCATTGGGGGCGAAAGAATCAAACCTTCCGATATTGCCATCCTGGTCCTGCGTAACAAGGATGCGCGAGATCTAAAACGCAGTCTGATCCGATTAAACATTCCGGCGGTAATGACAAAAAGTGGTAATGTATTTCACACTCATGAAGCCCGGGAAATTCAAAAGATTATGAAGGCCGTAGCAGCGCCAATGCAGAGCACGGGACTTAACTCAGCACTTGCTTCCGACGTTATTGGACTGGAGGGAAGTCAGATTCTTGAACTCCTTGAAATCAACGCCAAGAGGGTGAATTACGAAGAGCATATTGCCCTGTTTTCCAACTATAGAGAGATCTGGGCGGGCAAAGGATTTATGTCCATGTTCAGAAAACTGATGGCAGATTATGAAGTAAGACAAAAATTGCTTCGGTTACCCGGAGGTGAGCGAAAATTAACCAATATCCTGCATCTGGCGGAACTAATTCACGCCAAGGAAATGAAAGATAAACCGGGTATCAACAGCATGCTTTCCTGGTTGGAGCAACAACGACAGTCTGAAGAGCAACAGGAGGAACATGAATTACGCTTGGAGAGAGATGATGAGGCAGTACAGATTTCAACCGTCTTTAAAAGTAAGGGACTTCAATACCCCATCGTCTTCTGCCCCTTTATGTGGCAACGAAGTGCCGTGACCGCAGGTGACACAGTCAGTTATCATTTGAACAATGAATTATTACTGGACCTGGGAAGCGAGGAACAGCTGCTTGTCGGCCGGGAAAAGGCACAACAGGAGCATCTTGCGGATCTGATGCGACTATTATACGTGGCAATGACGAGAGCTCAAAACAGGTGCTATGTTGTATGCGGGAGAATAGGAAAGTCTTCCGTCAACGGACTGGACTATATCTTTTCCGGTGGCATCAGCAGGGATAAGCTGTTGACACATGAGTTGATGATGAGAATTTCTAAATTGGATGGGAATCAATACCTGGAGATGGTTCGTCAATGCCTGGAGGAGAAACCAATTACCTTGCAGCTTTCCGGTGAAAATCCACTTCAGGCGTTTTCTTATCATCCGCAAATCATACAACAATCAAAAGAACTTCAATGTCGTGATTATCCCGCAAAAAACCGTTGGACCAAGGAATGGGGAATTGCCAGTTATTCAAAAATTACAGCGGGGGGATTGCCGTTCCATCAAGATGATTTATTACTTGCTGATGAAGGAGTTGATCCGGCTGTGAAGGTTGCGGATTCCGATGATGAAACTTTTTTCGCTTTCCCCGGCGGCAGAGTCGCGGGTACATGCATTCACAGCGTTTTTGAAAAAATCGACTTTAATAAACTGACAAATGAGTCATTAGAGTCGGCGATTCGGCAATCGCTGGTGAAGTTCGGTTTGACGGATCAGGAATCAGAAGGGGACCAGGCCTCTTCAAACATCGTTCGCATGGAAAAAATGATCCGCCGTGTTCTGTCATCTCCCTTGGTTGCTGGAAATAAAACGATTTTCCTGAACCAAATCGAGACTCAAAATAAGCTGGTGGAGTTGGAATTTCACTTTGCCATGTCGAGGTTAACCCCCAAATCTCTGCAAAACCTTGTTTCAGGCTCCATAAGCTTGCGGGATCGCCTGGAGCTATTAAATTTCATGCCGATAAATGGTTACATGCACGGGTTTATAGACCTGGTTTTTAAAGTTGGGGAGAGGTTTTACATTATTGACTGGAAATCCAACAACCTGGGGAGCAGCTATCGGAATTACCAGGCAGACAAACTGGCTGCTACAATGACCGAGCATCTTTATGACCTGCAATATTACATTTATACCGTGGCGCTTAATCTATATCTTGAAAAACGTCTACCCGACTACAGCTACAAAAAGCATTTTGGAGGTGTGTTTTATCTTTTTGTCAGGGGGATGCATCCGGAGTTGCCAGGAAACGGGGTTTTCTATGATTTGCCGTCAGAACAATTGATTTCCAATCTTCGCCAGTTGGTTCGAATAACATGAGTAAAGAGCTTTTCCATTCAGTATTTTCCGACATTGATATCCGATTTGCTCGGCTAATGGTCGACCTGGCCGGGGTTCCCTTGTCTCACCCATTATTCCTTGTTTCCAGCCTGCTCTGCCATTTCACCATCACAAAGCGAAATAGTTGTATTGAGCTTGCGATGATTGCAGGAAAAACCGTACAAGACATTCTTGAGTTATCCGAGACTGAACAGCCCGGTTTAAAAGAAATCACGCTGCCCGAGGCAGATTCTTTGGTCAGTCAACTAAGAAATACATCAGTTGTCGGGAGTCCCGGTCACTACACACCCCTGGTTCTGGATGACGAGAACCGATTGTTCCTGTTTCGCTATTGGGAATATGAACAAAAACTGGCAGTGGGAATTGCGGAACGAATTCATTCGCAAGCCGGTAAAGAAATTAAAAACATTGATCAGTTGCTTGATCAGCTATTTCCTGATCCTAAAACCGATCCGGATTGGCAGCGAACAGCCGCAAAAAAGGCTATTGCCGGGAGATTGACAATGATTTCCGGAGGGCCGGGAACCGGTAAAACCCATACAGTGACTTCGATCCTGGCTTTGCTGATTTCAGAAAAGCCGGATTTGACGATTGCCCTCTGTGCGCCCACCGGAAAGGCGGCTGCAAGGCTTCAGGAATCCATTCAGAAAGCCAAAGCGCAAATGTCGTTTCTTGATCCCCGGGTTCTCGCCCTCATTCCTGAAACAGCCGGTACTATCCATAGGTTGCTGGGAGTGAGAAAAGCTTC
This sequence comes from SAR324 cluster bacterium, assembly GCA_028280735.1. Taxonomy (GTDB): domain Bacteria; phylum SAR324; class SAR324; order XYD2-FULL-50-16; family XYD2-FULL-50-16; genus JAHJTV01. The sequence goes on from JANQLH010000193.1 coordinate 6,153, forward strand.
AACTTCATTCAAGCATCATTCAAAAAATCCTATTATAGCAGATGTGGTTGTGGTTGATGAAGCTTCCATGGTTTCGCTTGCGATGATGTCCAAGCTGATCCGGGCAATTCCCAAGCAAACAAAGCTCATTCTTTTGGGTGATAAAAACCAATTGTCATCTGTGGAAGCCGGGGCGGTCTTCGGAGATATTTGTGATGCGGGAAATCATTCAACCGAACTTTCCGAGGCTATCATTGAACTGAAATACAGTTATCGTTTTGAACAGTCGCCCGCAATCGGTAAAATCAGCAGATCGATTAACCGGGGCGATGTTGATGGTGTCCTGAAAACAGTCAATACCTTACCGGGTCACTCCATAATCATTCGAGACCAACCAACATCGGATCAGCTAAAAGCCAAGCTTAAACAATTGTTGGCTTCCCGTATAATGCCCTTGTTGGAGGCAAAATCCCTGGAGGATGGGTTTGTTGCTTTGGAAAACTATAAGATTCTTTGTTCCCATCGCAAAGGAGAATTCGGGGTGGAAGCGATTAATCGTTCAATTGGGCAACTTTTGATTGAACAAGGTGTGATAAACGATCTGCAGGATAACTACAAAGGCAAACCGATTATAATCAAACAGAATGACTACCAGGTAAACCTTTACAACGGCGATACCGGTATTATCTGGCCGGACAATGATGGTCACTTGAGGGCATTCTTTCCGGTTGGCAAACAATCGTTTAACGATGTTGGTATCTCCCGAATGCCTCTTTACCAGGCTGCGTATGCCTTAACTATTCACGAATCCCAGGGGTCTGAGTTTTCAGATATTCTTATTGTTTTAGGTGAAAAACCTTCCCCATTGTTGTCCAAAGAATTACTCTACACAGCTGTCACCAGGGCAAAAAACAATATTGAAATTTGGGCAGACAGGGAGCTTTTGTCTTTTGCCGTTGATAACGCAGTTCAACGACAAACGGGACTTCAACAGAAACTTCGACACTTGATTGGTTGCCCGGAATAAAAGCATTCACTTTCTAAACAACGATCAATAAAAACGACGAAATCTCAATGATAATAAAGCTTTTTACAGCAGGATCGACGGATTGGAACGGGATGATTACACAGCGACCAGGGGTCCGGAAATGGCCGGTCTGGCATGTGATTGTTGAAACAACGCCATATATGGATCTATAGATCCTTTCGTAGTTGCAACTGCATCGATTGACGAAGTCTTGATCTAGTTTTACGATTGAACGTCTTTTGCATTTTCAAGCGTTTAAAGATTTGAAAGCTCATTTTACTAAATGATAACTAAGCTGCGGTTTTCTGTTGATTAATGCCTGAACAAAAACCAATTTAATGATACCAATTAAAGCTTTAAAAGCAGCTTGCCACTTGGAGATATAGTGCTTGTAGCATTCAGTGATGAACTATCGGCCTGTTTTGACCCGTGTTTGTGATGTCTAAAGCTGAATGCTTAAAATCTACGATTGTCAGCACCTTTATTTTCAAGGTTAATTCCCGTATCTGACACAAGATTGGATAGGGGATTAATGATTTTCCCTTCAGGCACTGATTAACCTCCCGTAAACGGACCAGAAATTCGAGGATTGAACTCGAATTTAAAAAACACATTCAGGAATCAAAATGGAAGATAAGAAAAAAATTGAATTTCAATACAAAATGGCTTCAGATTACAAAATTTATGCAATCTCAGGTTTACAAGGGACCATTACTCCCACCGGAGACCTTATCATCAATTGCTACAAAGAGCGACATCCGATTCCGGAAAATGAAACCTTTGAGATCCAGGAAAATGGACAACTCAAGTTTTTGGAGAGAAATCCGTCGGTGTCCAATGTTATTGTCCGAGATGTACCTTTTGCTATTTCCGTCAATCCTATGCAAGCCAGGGCATTTGCAGACTGGTTGAATGCCAAGGCAGATGAATTTGAAAAAAGGTCGGTCAAGGTGCCGGATGACCTGAATGGATAAAATTCGCACGAAATATATTCAAGGAAAACGTTTTAAATCTATATTCTTCCTACATGTTCACACACCGCTAATTTCCGGCTGACGTCACGTCCAGCCGGACATCCCAAATTTAATCTCCTATCTTATTTTCCTGATTTGATTTGTGTTTTCATATTCGATTTCCGAAGATCGATCGAAGCGGAAAAACAATTGATGAAAATTAGTTTGAATTGATGTCTCCTCTAAATCCGCTTCCGATAAGAATTCAGCTATTTTCCCTTGTGCCTTGAGTCCTAAATTTCTTGACTTATCTTTGGGCGATTCATTTAAGATAGCTTCGTATTTTTAATTTTTATAAACCTTTTTTCACAAGGAGACATATGAATCTGAGTTTATCTTCAATATCCAAAGTGTTGTGTGCCTGCATTTTGTTTTTTACAGTTTTCGGTCAAACGATTGCTGCCGATACAAAAATCAACATCAACACCGCTGATGTTAATCAGCTGATTCAATTAAAACATGTCGGTGTCAAGTATGCGAATCGAATAGTCGCTTATCGGGAGGCAAACGGTACATTTAAAACTCCGGAAGATATTATAATGGTTAAGGGAATCGGAAAGAGAATTCTTGAAGCTAACCGGGATACAATCACTGTTTCGGAAGAGGCCGTGGCTGAACAGGAGTAGGTGTGAACTTTAGTAGTTGATCAGGATACATTCTCTGCGATGAACACCGGGGTTTACTAATAATCCCGGTTAAAGCGAGAGTATGGCTTTTTGGCGGCTGAAGCACACCGTTGATAACACTAACCCCTGACGGGGCTAATCATGCAGTGAAAGTAACTTAGCGTTTATGGGATCTCAGCCGGGATTTAGTTCTGCTTGGGACTTTTCCATGTTGTTCTTTATTCAGTGTGGTTCAAGTAATCCCGGAGCTTTGTTAAACTAGTGCGAGAGGAGAAATCCAGGCTGATAGGCGTCACCGTCACTTTTCCTTCCTTTAGGAACACGTAAATATCCGAATCCTTTTCCAGCTGTGAAGGATCTTTAATTTTTGTGATCCGGGAATCAGCCAGGCTATTGTCCAGGGTCGGTGCCTCAAGCTCCGCTGAAAAATAGCTTTGTCCGGCAACCCTGGTTACCTGCCATTCGGTATCCTTGGTGGCAGCTTCAGGGACGTCAATCTTGAGTAGATCGACATCGGGAGGCATTGTTCTTTCAAGCATGATGCCCGCAAATTTGGCAGCAAAAAAGGATGCGGTTTGCCAATTGACCTTACCATATTTGTAATGATCGTCGATGGGTGTCTGCAAGGAGACGGCGAGGGAGGGAATTCCCATACAGCTACCCTGGATAGCAGCTCCCACTGTTCCTGACATGGTGATATCGCGTCCCAGGTTTTCTCCGTAGTTGATGCCTGATATCAGAAGATCCGGTTCTCTTTCCTGTCTGAAGATCTTTACTCCGAGCATCACAACCTGGGCGGGAGAGCAAGGCGCATGATAAGCGGTAATGCTTTTTCCGTTGACGGCCAACTCCGTGGTTTCGAGTTTTGCATCCCGCCCCCCAAACAATCCCCGTCCTGTTGCAGTCATTTGATGCGAGGGAGCGATGATTTTTATCTCGGCAAATTGGATAATTTCAGAAACCAACGCGTGTAAACCAGGTGATTGAATGCCGTCATCATTGGTTAAGAAAATGAGGGGTCTTTGCTTGTTACTTGAATGAATCACCATTATATTAATTGTTTTATTATTGTTCAGGAACGACCCTCTCTTTGTATCAGAAGGCTGGCGGCACCGATAATCCCGGGTTGAGGTTCGGTTATGATATAGGTGGGAATGGCTTTCATTTTTTCTGTGAAGCGTCCCTTGGCTTCGAAACGAGCCCTGAAGTTTGACTCTTCAATATAGGTAATCAAATTGGGTACAATACCCCCGGCCAGATAAACGCCTCCTTCAGCCCAAGTAGATATGGCCAGGTTTCCCGCAAAAGCTCCCAGCAATCTGCAAAACTTGTCCAATGCTTCCCGACATCGAT
>JANQLH010000194.1 GCA_028280735.1 SAR324 cluster bacterium
ATCTGCCAGGGTTGATGTATCACCAATATTATCGAATTCATTGGCTGCGATTTTTCTGAGAATTCGCCTCATAATCTTCCCGGACCTGGTTTTTGGTAAAGCCGGAGAAAAATTTATAATATCCGGAGTAGCAATCGGTCCGATTTCATTTCTAACATGCGCTACCAATTCTTTGATTAATTCGGGAGTTTCAGGCGTACCGACATTCAGGGTTACATAGGCATATATTCCTTCACCTTTCACCTTATGTGGGTATCCAATGACAGCTGCCTCAGCCACATCACCATGACTAACCAGTGCGCTTTCAATCTCTGCTGTTCCCATGCGGTGACCTGATACATTAATGACATCATCCACTCTTCCGGTGATCCAGTAGTAACCATCGTCATCCCGTTTACAGCCGTCACCTGAGAAATAGTAGCCGTCATACATTTTAAAATAGGTCTCTTCGAACCGCTGATGATTGCCATATACGGTTCTCATTTGACCGGGCCATGGCTCTTTCATCACCAGCAAGCCGCTGCATGCACCCTCCAGCTCTTTCCCTTTGTCATCAATGATGGCAGGTTTAACTCCAAAAAATGGCAGGGTTGCTGATCCCGGTTTCTGGTCAATTGCGTAGGGTAAGGCCGTAATTAAAACTCCGCCGGTTTCAGTCTGCCACCAGGTATCTACAATGGGGCATTTTTCCTTACCAATATTTTTAAAATACCACATCCATGCTTCTGGATTGATAGGTTCTCCCACTGTCCCCAGGATTCTCAAACTGGAAAGGCTGTGATTTTGAACCCACTTCTCTCCCTGGGCCATCAAGGCTCGTATGGCTGTGGGAGCGGTATAGAACTGGTTGACTTTCCATTTATCCACCACTTCCCAGAACCTGCCGGGATCAGGATAGTTGGGAACCCCTTCAAACATCAGGCTGGTGGCTCCCTGGGAAAGCGGTCCATAGACAATATAGCTATGGCCCGTAACCCACCCTATGTCCGCCGTGCACCAATAGATATCCCCCTCCCTGTAATCAAAAATATAACGAAAGGTGGTGCCGGTATAAACCATGTATCCGCCCACGTTATGCTGGACACCTTTCGGTTTACCGGTTGAACCGGAGGTATAAAGGATAAACAATGGATCTTCCGCGTCCATCCATTCAACAGGACATTCCGGAGACACATGTTCCATTTCCTCATGCCACCAGACGTCTCTTGGAGTATTCATAATAACCTGGCTGCCAGTTCGTTTAACAACGAAACAATGATCGACGTTATGGCCCTTTTCCTCGCAAATCATCATGGCCTTATCGGCATTTCCCTTGAGCGGAACAGCCTTAGCTCCCCGCATAACTCCATCAGATGTGATCAAAACCTTACATTTGCTATCAAGGATTCTGTCAGCCAGGGCTTCTGCTGAAAAGCCTCCAAAAACGATACTGTGAACAGCGCCGATCCGGGTCACAGCCATCATAGCGACAGCAAGCTCCGGGATCATAGGCATGTAGATAGCAACCCGATCACCTTTTTTTACATCATTTGCCTTCAGAACATTAGCAAACTTGCAGATTTCTGCGTGAAGTTCCTTGTAGGAAAAAGTTCGTTGATCTGCCGGCTCATTACCCTCCCAAATGATAGCCGTCTGATCACCTCTTTTTTCCAGATGTCTGTCAACGCAGTTGTAAACAATATTTGTTTTCGCCCCTTCGAACCATTTGATCTCGACCGGACCTTTGGAAATAGAATAATTATGGCTTTTTACCTTGTCCCATTTTTTTTCCCAATAAAACTTTTCCGCCATTTCAGTCCAAAACCCTTCGGGATCATCAATCGAGCGTTGGTATAATGCTTTGTAATCACCCATGGAGGTTATCAAGGCTTTTTTTCTGTCTTCTTCCGGTGCGCGGTATATGAATTCACTCATCCTTTCTCCTGGTTAAATGATTATTGATTTGATGCTGTTCAAATGCGTCTCATTTCTTTTGCCGTTTCTTTTCCTCACAAATCCATGGTCACAATATATTCGGGATCTACTGATCCTGATTGTGTCCGAGTCTCTTTCTCTGTTTCCGAAGCACGTGGTTTCACCCTTTTCAAGTGCTTTTTGAGCTTATAGGAGACCATAAAGCGCAAATCCCTTAAAAGCACGGAGCTGTTCACTCTTCTGTATAACGAACTCAGTCGAGACATGGCATTCTCCTGGATTCTTAAAGATTATCTAAAAGAGTTGATTTACCCGTCGAACGTCAGGGACATTAGCTCTCATGTAAATCCCTAACCGGCAAACTCCGGTTTGGAATCTGTTGTAACCAGGACTTTTTCCGGTTCAGGCAATGTTTTAGGAGCTTTGATTGTGATAGCGATAAATGCGCTAATTAACAACAAACCGGCAGTAATAATATATGCCATGTTATAACTTCCCGTCCCGGCTACCAGCATTTGCGCCATTCTGGGAAATATGAACCCGCCAATGCCCCAGGCGGAGAAGACTAGACCGTAGTTACTTCCAAAATTTTTCAGCCCGAAATAGTCTTTTGTCATGGAAGGAAAAAGCGAAAGATTGGTTCCGTAGTTAAACCCGATCAACGTGGCGGCCAGCACAACCAAGAAGGCAACGTTATTGTCGATGAACAACAGGGAGAAAATAACAAGCGATTGAAAAACCAGCATCAGGAAAAGGGTTTGATTCCTGCCGATTTTATCGGATAGTATTCCGGCAACGACTCTTCCACCCGCATTTCCCATAGCCAATAATGCAACTACTATCCATGCCAATTGTCCCATACTCTGTTTCGCCAGAGAAGCAACACCGCCGATAATGAACAGTCCCGCACCTGCCGCTACAAAATACATCAACCAGAGGCGAACAAAAGAGCCGGTTTTGAGCATTTCAAAAGGTTTATAATCCTGGATTTTAGAGACTGGTTTTGCGACTCCGGCTGACGATGTATTTTCAGCTTCCGGCACGTAACCTTCAGGCGGATTAACCAGAAAAAGCGAGAGCAAGCAAACAAGAATCAGGAACGAAACTCCAAAAATCATCATGGAATTGGAAAGTCCCATTGAATGGATTAAAAAGTTGGATAAAGGAGCGATGTAAACCGAAGCCAGACCAAATCCGGCTACCACGATCCCGGCAATCATTCCCGTTTTTGCAGCCGGAAACCATTTAATAGCTGGTGGTGTTGCAGAAGCATACGCAAACCCGATTCCCATTCCGGCCAGAACTCCAAATCCAATGATCCAGCTAAACAAGGATGTTGATTGAGAAACAATAATCAATCCCAATCCGGTTAATATCCCTCCAATAACGGCAGTAAACCTGGGACTGAACTTGTCCTGCAGTCTGCCGGCAGGGATCATGGCAAACGCGAACATCAGACAACAGACAGCATAGGGATCATTTAAGGATGCAATGTCCCAGTTAAACCGGCCATCACCGCTTGTAATCGATTCCTGTATCGCCAATTTAAAAATACTCCAGGTATATAAAATACCCAGCGCCAGATTAATTCCCAGTCCTGCAAACGTTACCGACCAGCCTCGATTTCTGATCTGTGCCATACCTCACCTCCGTTAATGCCTAAAGATTTGATTGTTTTAATTGTTCAGATCATCGCACGGAGATCCTTTTCCCCGGTTTGGACAAACTAAACGATTTAGTGATTTGGTTTTCTGTTGAACTGGATAGATACCAACACACATTTCAGCGTTGAATTCAAATGTCTTGACATCACGGAATTGGCCTCAGGTATCCTTAGTTTTACAACATGGTGTTCAGTTATCGGCTATCAGTCTGGTGAAAGCCTCGCTTTCTGATTTGATTCGTCTTGATTTACGAAATAAGACTGATATGCGATCGGAGAGAAGGTTTCCCATTTTCTTTACACCTGTGAGTGATACTTTCTCATACCGATAACAGATAGCCGACAGCTGATAACCCTTTGAAACTATTGCTTAATGCCTGTGTCTTCAACCCGGATAAGTCAACACGGATATCCAAAATGTGTGTAATAAGAGTCTTCGAAGCATTTTACCGACTGTTATCTTTGATTGTTTCACAACGATCAACGCGATAACGAACCATGGTGATCTTACATTGAGCAAAAGACAGACCATTCCGGTGAACATTCCCTAAGCGCCGACCCCAATTGATTTGAATCAATTTGAATCAAAAAATTGACCTGGATCAACTATCACAACCAAAGTTGTAATAAAAAACCGGAAGAGGTCCGAAGCACCGCTTTATCAGCCCACAGTTTTCTTACAGCAATAGTTGTGGTCACAACCTGGATTGTAACCCTTCAAATTATTTTTTTTTGGTTTTTTTTAAGCCGTTTGCTAACAGCTTGTTGGGAAATACCCAACAATCGAGCCACAATGGACTGGTTTCCATTTGCTCGTTTTAAAGCTTCCTGGAGTAACTGAGAGGTAGTCTCTTCAATCGTGGGAAGTTTGGTGGGAAATTGGATCGATTCCGATTCAAAGGGTTCAGCCTTTTTACCAGATTCGCCCTCCTGTTCATTAATATAGCTCTGAAACACCTTCATGGAAAGGGTTTTAGAACGGTGTCGACTGACGGCATCAAACACCATCGCCTTAAACTCACGAATATTACCCGGATAATTATAGTTTTGAAGCAAAACCGTCAGTTCTTTTGGATAGTTCGGTTTTTTAATATTGAAGGTATCGGCAGCTTCGACAATAAAGTAGTCCAACAAATATGGAATATCATCCAGCCTCTCTCTAAGGGCTGGTATATGTATATGGTGCGTTTGTAATCGATATAGAAGGTCTTTGCGAAAGTTGTCATCCTGCTTGAGTTCGGTGATACTTTTGTTGGTCGAAGCAACCACCCGCACATTGGCCTGACGGGTTTCATCCATTCCTAATGATCTGTATTCAGACTCCTGCAGGAATCTGAGCAGTTTTATCTGGGATGAGGATTTAAGATCACCAATTTCGTCCAGCAATAACGTCCCCCCGGATGCCTGTTCCACCAAGCCGTTGCGATCCTGCTCCGCACCGGTAAAAGCTCCCTTGATATGCCCAAACAAGGTATCAGTAAACACCACATCATCCAGTCCTGCGATATTCACGGGAACGAATTTACCTTTCAAGCCGCTGATAGCGTGTAGTGATCGGGCAATCAACTCCTTTCCGACCCCGGTTTCACCTGTGATTAATACCACTTGTGAGGTTTTGGCAATTGCTTCGATATACCTAAAAATCCCCAGCATTTTGCGATTAGTGGTAATGATGTTGGCAAAGTCGTCCGGGTATTCCAGTTCCTCATCCAGAATATGATCTTTCAGGGCTTTATTTTCATATCTCAACTCATTAAAAGATATTGCCTGCCGTATGGTCTTTTGAAGTCTGGTAGCTTCTATGGGTTTGGTAATATAGTCAAATGCTCCCTGCTTCATACATTGGATGGCTGTTTCAATATCAATCGTACCTGTAATGATAATGATCGGTATATCCGGGAATTCCGCGGTAATTTGCTCCAGCAGTTCCTGTCCCGAAACATAGGGCATTGTCAAATCCAACAGGACAACCTGGGCGCCATATTCCCGAATCAGGGACATGGCATGCCTGCTATCCTGGCAAGTAATGATATCCTGATAGTTTTCCGAGCGTAAGGTGGTATCGATGGAAAAGAGGATCGGCTCTTCATCATCGATAATAATTATAGGTTTGTCGATCAAATCAAAATTGGTCATGAATTGCCGGTTTAAGAAGTCACTGGAAATTTCAATTGCACACAGGTTCCGGAATTTAGTTGGGAGTTGAATTCCATTGACCCTTGATGGTCTTTTATGATCTTGTCCGAAATCGCAAGTCCCAATCCGGTATTACCGTGGTTTTGCTTAGTTGTAAAGAAAGGATCCCTGATTTGGTTAAGATTGTCATCGGAAATACCACATCCCTTGTCTTCCACTTCGACCCATACTTCGTTGCTCTCGTTGTTATAGAATGTTTTGATTGACAATTGTTGTGACTTATCCGTAAGTGCCTGGCAGGCATTCATTATGAGATTGATAATCACCTGTTCGATCTTTTGGAAATTCCCTTTGAACTCAGGCATTTCAGACGCATAAGCTATCTGGAGATTGTTCGTGTGTTTGTTGACGATGTTGCTGATAAGATTGATGGCTTTTTGAGTAACCAAGTTGAGGTTTACATTGTCTTTGAGCTCAGATGGAGTGACATGAGAAAATTCCTTCAAATCGGTGACAATTTCCTTAATGCGACGGGTACCTTCTTCCATATGTTGCAACAACTTGGGAATTCTTTCCTTTGCTAATGATAACGGCATCCCGGCGATTTGCATCTGCTTGTCTCCCTGTTGATGCCGTTCAACAATAGGCAGCATATCTTTCCACATTTTGTTGAGCAACGGTGCATTAAGCATTATTGCAGTGGTAGGGTTATTGATCTCATGAGCCACACCGGACACCAGGGTTCCCACCGATGCCAGTTTCGCCGCCTGGAACAATTGTTCCTGTTGAATTTTTGATTGTGCTTCCGCTAAATGTTTTTCTTTTTCTACCTTGACGCCTTGCACTACAATGAAAAACGAAAGGAAGAACAGGATCAGACACAACCCGGTACAAATAAAAACCAGCGTTTTGGTGAAAATGTCTATCTCTTCCCGAATATCGTTGATATAAATACCTGTGCCGATTATCCAGTTCCACGGCTCAAACTCCTTCACGAAAGAAAGCTTCGGCTCAATCTGACCGGGCTCATCCTGCCATTGCCACTGGTAATCCACAAATCCCCTACCATGTTGTTCCACAATTTTCACCATCTCAGAGAACAATAGCTTGCCTTTGGTATCGGTGAAATAGGAGATATCCGTTCCATCCAAATCGGTTCGGTACGGATGCATAATCATCTTCGGATGCATGTCATTTATCCAAAAATAATCTTTTGTGTCATCACCATAACGTAGTTTTCGGACATGATCGATAGCCCTCCTCTGTGCCTCTTCACGTTTTATCACCCCGTTGATACTCATATCGTTATAGTAATCCAACGAACTAACGGCAACTTCAGTCAGATTGTGAATCAAATGACGTCGGTAATCCATCAGTGTAGATTCTATATAAGGAATAATAAAAACAAAAATGGTGGTCACAAATAGGATTACCGAAAGGATCACCGGAAGTATTATTGCGATAGGCAGGCGATCCAATGATAGTTGCTTAAGCTTCATGAAAAGTCGTGGGAGAGAATATTCATTCAATTAATTGATCAACAAAATTTGTTTTTACTAACGCTTTTCAAAATCGAGCGTCAACCTTTTTTCACTCCGTGGGTTGCAATCTTTGCATGCTATGGAAAATATAGCAAACCAATTGGTCTGTGGGTCTAATTCCCTTGAAATCCCTGGTTTAATCAAAGCTCATCATTTGAAATTTAGCAATTAACCGGTATAAACTTACTTTTAAGATCTATTCTCATTTCTTGTCTCGTCAATGTTACCAACAGCAGGGCAAACCGGGCTACAGCGAGTTGCCGGTTTTTTTGCTCTTTGAATCATTTCAACGTTTCCTGTATCATACGAAAACACTGAATCCGGATGGGAAATAGCAATTCAAAAATCAAATAATGCATATTTGGGAGAGAAGATGGGTTTCACGAAACTACTTGATTTCTTCATTCGAGAAAATCTAAAAACCGATGCACTGGAATTGAGCAAAGCGAGGCAGGTGATTGGGATCGGACTATTTACCACAATCATGACCTTGTTGAATTGCATCAGACCTTTTGTAAACGGCGACTTTATCATGGGCGTTGTTGTCCTGGTTTTAGGGTCAATGATGATGGGAGGAGTGTTTTTGCTCAAAGTAACAGGTTCCCGATTTATTGCCGGAAATGCAATTGTCCTCTCATTGTATGTTTTATTGTTACTGGTTTTAATCACCAGCAGGGGATTGTCACCGGACTCCGCATTATTGGTCATAGTGGTATTGCTGAGCTTAATGTTCTCCGGACTGCGTTCGGGGCTCACTTGGGGAATCATTTCTGCAATAACGATCATTTCTCTCTACTCTCTTAAATCTGAATCCGCCCTGATCGTCATCGCAGAACTAACCCCTGAGCAACTGATGCTCGATTCATTCGGATCATATCTGACACTTATAATTGCAACTCTCGTATTGGGGGTAGTGTACGAAAAAGTAAGCAGCTCGAACCTTAACAAATTTGAAATTGCCAAAAAGAAATCAGACTTGATTACCAGGGACATCCAAATGGCCCTTAAAGATGTGGAAGAAGTTATGACTGCTGTTTCCGAGAGTGATCTTTCCAAGCTCGTTACCAGCGATCTTTCCAGCGAACTGTCCTTATTAAAAGACAGCGTCAACAATGCCCTTAACCTGTTAAGTCAGACCATCACGGATGTGACTACTTCAAGTGAACGCTTGGACTCCGGTGCTGCAGAGTTGGCAAAAACATCCCAGTCGCTTTCGGAAGGCACCAGCAGGCAGGCAGCCAGCCTTGAAGAAATAACCTCATCCATGAGTGAAATTGAAACCCGGGTCACTACCAACAATGAAAACACTACTGAATCCCAGCAACTGACCGCGCAAACCCTTGATGCTGTGATTCGAGGCAACGAGCGAATGAATGAAATGATGGAGTCCATAAAAAAAATCAGCTCCACCAGCAGTGACGTAACAAAGGTCATCAAAGTAATTGACGAAATCGCCTTTCAAACCAACCTACTGGCCCTCAATGCAGCGGTGGAAGCTGCCAGGGCGGGTAAATACGGCAAGGGATTTTCGGTAGTTGCCGAGGAAGTGCGAAACCTGGCTAGTCGCAGTGCAGAAGCAGCAAAGGATACTACTGAATTGATCGAAAACTCTGCCAAGGAAGTTGAAAATGGTGTCAGGAATGCCGAAATGACCGCAGGAATGTTATCTCAGGTGGCTACCAGTATTGAAAAAGTAAATGCACTGAACAGCGAAATCGCCTTAGCCTCCAAAGAACAAAAAAAGAGTATTAGTGAAATTAACCTTGGACTCAACCAGGTCAACGAGATCGTGATGCAAAACTCCTCCATTTCAGAAGAAAGCGCTGCGGCTTCTGAAACCCTTACCAACGAAGCCGCAAGCCTGCAGCAGATACTAAAACAGTTTCGATTGCGCGGTGACAGCATTTAGCATTTACAGGTAAGGTTATCGGCTATCGGTATGTGGAAATAGATGTAGGATGGGCAACTTTGTTGCCCAGCGGGCGGAACTTTATGAGATACAAATAACCAAACCAAGTGAATCTGGTTTTGGAAAAAACCTCATGATGGGTAACAAGTTACCCATCCTACAAAACCATGACAGCTAGTCATTCAGGGCTTGACCCCATAAGCGCTAAGAACTGCGCTTAACACTGAAAGCGTTCATTAAATTAGCCTATGGTCAGCGAGCTTGCGAGCGCCAACATAGGTCAGATAACTATTCCAATCGCCGAATATTACCCCCCATCAATTCTTCGGTATATCGATCAAGTTGGTTTTCGTCAGAAATTGCAGCTTGTTTTTGGTTTGGGAAAGAATATCACTCAATCCCAAAGCAATATTCTCCGAAAAATCATAAACCCTGGATGACATTTCCCGGGTCCTGGCTGCAGCTTCATTGACCTGACTAATGTGATTGGAGACATTAGTGGAATCTTCAGACGTGGAAATCACATTTTCGGCAATCGAACCCGTTGCTACCCGTTGGTTTTCAGAAGCGTCACTAATTTTGGTTGTGATCTCGGAAAGATTCTGTACCTTTTCCTCAATCCCGACAATAGTATCAACAAACAGCTGGCCGGCGGAATAGATAGCCTCGGTTCTGGAGGTTATGTCATCCGCCGCGTCTTCCGTCTGATGGGAAAGCGCCTTCATCTCATCCGCCACAACCAGAAAGCCTGCTCCCCTTGAGCCGTAACGTGCCGCTTCAATGGTCGCATTAATGGCTAATAATTTGCTTTTTTGAGTGATCTCTTTGATTACCTTCAGCATGCTGTGAATCTGCTTTGTCGTCTCCTGGAAATGATCAATATTGTTTCTGGATTCTATGGCTCCTTCGGAAATCTTCTTGACCAGGTCGTTCTGCTTTTTTATCTGCCTGGCAATGTCCTCCACCGCATTCTGCAGATTTTGGGTAGATACCGAGATTGAACTGGTATTACTGGCAGTGTTTTCCGCTGTTGAAGAAACACTGAGCGATTGTTCTTCGGTTGTTTTAGCCAACTCGTTCAGGTTCAGGGCAAAACCTTCCATCTCCTTGGAGTCTTGTTGAAGATGATGAATCAGTTCGGAAATATTGTTGATAAAGTCATCGATAATCTTTTTTTCCACGGATTTACGTTCATCTTCCTCCCTGAGTTTTGCCATGGCATCCTGAAATCCGCGAATGGAATGAGCCAGTATCCCGATCTTATCCCTTCTGTTTAAATAAGGGACCACTGCTGACTGACCGTTTTGAATATTTTGAATTACGGCCGTCAACTTTCGCAATGGCCTCTCAATGATTATTCCCGTAAGCAGAAGCAATACAACGACGTTAATGATTATAGTTCCGATTCCCATTAATATGCTGTTGCGCTGCTTCATCGATTGATAAGCTTCAAGTTCCTTCTCTTTTTTGGTGATTTCCTCCACCCGGTATAAAATCTCAGTTCTCGTATCCTCAGCCTTTATTCCCTCATCTGCCAGATAAGCTTTCAGTTCATTCAGTTGTTTCAACAACAAGCTGACGTCAACTTCGGAATTGTTCAATCCTGACAGATATTGAATGATAGAATCACGATCAATATCCGGCTGATTTGTCTGCAAAGTCATACGGGAGACCGCTTCCTTAAAGTCACCGTTTTCGTCAAAATTCCCGAGTGAAACCACCAATCCCCCGGAATCGTTTTGGACAACAAAGCGGCCCTTGGAAAGATCCCTGCGGGCAGCCCTGTTATAGAGTGATTTGTAGTTCTCCCTTCCTATAAGATTTTCCTGTTTTGCAACGGAGTAATTTGCTTTAATCCAATCAAGGGCTATTCTGGTCTTGTCTTCGGAAAAAAAACCGGGAATCTTTTGATAGTTTTCCTGTAACTCATGGATTTTGTCTCTCAGGTTACTACTCATCTCCGATTGAATCTGCAATAGGCTATTATACTGCAATGTGACATCTTTGGTGGATTGCCAGTTGGTATAAAGCAGCAGTCCAATACAAAGATTTGAGGCAATGGTAATCCCCAGGATCAGTTTCAACCCAATGGTAAGCCACTGACGATTGCCAAATATCGTATTCGCATTGGTTGTGGTATTCATGTGTTGCACCCTAGATGAAGTGATTAAGACTAATATTATAATGATTACAAACAGTTATCATTGCCTTGGGTCTCAATTTTCTGCAAGGCTGTTAGCCATAATCTTAGACAACACAGGAAGGCGGGCTGTAATTTTTTTGTAATGAAATTGTCAAATACCGACTGATTGTTGATAAGGATAGCTTCTCCAAAATTCAACCGGCTTGGGTGAGGTGCAGCGAAGCTTTTGCAATACAGAAAATCTGAAATCGAACGCCCCCTTAATCCCAAGCTAAGCGAAGCTCTCCCGGGGGCATAGAGGATTCTGTGATCTTTGCTTAGGATTGACTATTCAATTCATGAATAGCTTTTATTATTAGCGATTCTATCTGACTATTATTTTGCATTTTATTTCTCCGGTAGACCATAGAATGGGCTGCTTGTTGCCGATCCTACAACAGCTCCAGCCCTTACGCACGAATTCCCGGTACTTCGAAGCATAATAACTGAAAGCTAAGCTCTAAAATGTAAAGCCTGCTTTTCAATAATAAACTGTTTTCGATAAAGCCGGTGATAAGCTCCTTTCAGATTAATCAGCTCTTCATGGTTTCCTTTTTCGATAATGCTTCCATTTTCCACTAAAAGAATAACGTCAGCTGAACGAATCGTGGAAAGCCTATGCGCAATGATAAAGCTGGTCCTGCCTTCCAGGATTTTTGAAAGTCCTTCCTGTATCAGGCTTTCAGTTTGTGTATCTACCGCTGACGTGGCCTCATCCATCACAAATATCTTGGGATCAGCCAGTATCGCCCTGGCAAAGGATATTAACTGCTTCTGACCAGTGGAAAGATGCTTACCTTCTTGCCCGACCTGCGTTTGATAGCCTTCTTCCAGACAAGATATAAAATCATGGGCATTCACAGCCTGTGCGGCAGCCAAGACTTCTTCATGGGTCGCATCCAGCCTACCGTACCGAATGTTGTCTTCAATACTGCCGCTAAACAAAAATGGTGTCTGCAAAACTATACCGAGATTGGATTGATACCATAGCAACCCCCTGTTTCTATAATCGGAACCGTTCAAAAGAATCTGACCCCGGGTTGGCTCATAAAAACGGCACATCAGGTTCACCAGGGTGGTTTTTCCTCCACCGGTAGGCCCGACTAAAGCGACACTGCTTCCAGCCTTCACCTTCAGATTTATATCTTTCATAATCGGTTGACCGCTTAAGTATTCAAAGCTGACGTCACTAAACTCGATTGTCCTGATATCCGACTCTCCTCCATCATATGGTACACCGTTCACCTGTTGTTTTTTTGCATTGATATGTCGGCTAACCAGATCACTGTCTTTTATTTCCGGTTTAGTATTCAACAAACCAAAAATCCTCTCAGCGCCGGCGTTGGCTGTTTGTAGTTCAGTCATGATCCTGGCCAGCTCCAATATGGGCTCATGAAAGGCACTGGTATAAGCCAGAAAAGTTATCAATGTCCCCAAGGTCAGTAATCCGCTCAACGCGTAATCACCTCCCAGCCATAATGCCAGGCCGGTCGCAATGCTATTGATTCCCAACACGAATGGAAAATAGACAGCCGTTTGATTGGCGTTTTTAAAGGAGTTAGCGTACATACTCTGAGATTGTTTTTGAAAATCCTCAAGGTTGGCATTTTCTCTTACCAACACTTTGCTGGTCTCAACACCGGTAATCCCCTCGTTAAAACTGGCCGTCAGCTGCGAATTAACCCGTCTCACTTTTCGTGAGCTTTTTATGATAATCCGTTGAAAATAAATACTCACTGCGATAACCAGCGGAATGACAGACAGTACTATCAATCCCAGCTTCCAGTTTAAATAAAGCAAAACCCCGCTAATGCCCAGTAAAAATGGGGCTGCCCAAAATATTTCCAGCGTCCCCCAGGCAATGATATCTGCCACTTTGTTGCAATCGGAAGTCAACCTGGCCATCAACCAGCCTATGGAATGCTTGTCATAGAATGAAAATGACAAGTCCTGCAGATGGGAAAAGCCATCCTGCCTCATGTGATACATGATCCTTGTGGAAAGCCTTCCAGCCATTAAAATGAACGCCCAGACACTGATACCAAGGGTCAAGAGCAACCCGAAATAGATTAGTCCAATCTTCAATAAGCTGGCCTGCTCTTTATGTTTCACAATGCTATCCACTACAGAGCGTGTAATTAAGGTTAGTGATGCTTCGCACACAGCCACTAAAATTGCTGTTAATATCAAGGCAATCAACACCCCTCGATGAGGCAATATGTAAACCCGAAACAACTGGCCCCAAAACTTCTTTTCAATTGTTTTTGTTTCTAATGTTTGTGTTGCAGTATTCATTTTTTTATAGTTTTTAGCGCTTAGGAAACCGAAAGCAACGCTTTCATGAATCAGAAAACTTACATTCTAAAATGCCCCTTCTTGTATCTTCCAGACATTCCGGTAAAAACCATCCTGCGTGATCAAGGATTTATGACTGCCTCGCTGGGCAATGGATCCCTGATCCATCACAAAAACCTGGTCTGCATGCTGACAAACCGATAACCGGTGAGTGATCAGAATTGTGGTTAATTTACCGTAGCGACTCTGCAAAGTATCCAGAATCTGCGTTTCTGTTGCGGAATCCACGGCACTCAGGGCATCGTCCCAAATCAAAATCGGAACCGTTTTCAAGAAAGAGCGGGCCATGGTCACCCGTTGTTTCTGACCACCGGAAAGAGTAACACCTCTTTCGCCTATGTTGGTATCATAGCCTTTTTTAAAGCTTTGAATAGAATGATGGATACAGGCGTCCTGTGCTGCTCTGAAAATTGCCTTTTCCATTTTTGTTTTATCCGCCAGATTGATATTCTCCCTGGCAGTTTTTGTATAAATAAACGGTTCCTGCAGCACGGCTCCAACAACCTTTCGCAACTGCTTACGAGGTATTTGTCGAATATCGGTTCCATCCAGTTCGATCGATCCAACTTCAAAATCATAAAGTCGCAAGAGCAGACTGATCAATGTCGTCTTGCCGCTTCCCGTAGGACCGACAATAGCAATCGTTTCACCCGGTTTGACCTCAAAAGCGATGTTGTTTAAAACAGGTACCTGCCTGTAAAATCTGAAGTTCAAGTTTTTAAAGACCAGGTGACCCTTTACCGATTCAGCGTTAAAAGGCAAAACAGCATCAAGATCTCTTTCTTGAGGTGTGTCCAGAACCTCGGTAATTCTGCCAAAGGCCACAACAGCTTTCCCCGTGTCAGTCAGTGTTCGCCCCATTTGCCGAATTGGCCACAATACTATTCCCAGGTAAGTTATAAAAGCATATAAAGTTCCAATCGATATCTCACCCTGGGAAGCCAGCCAGCCGCCGCCAAACAGGGTAAGTCCTATTTGTCCGATACATAAAAAATCGGAGAGCCCCCAATATATTCCCAGGACTTTGATTAACCGATACTGCTGATCACGAAAAACCGCATTCCTCCGGTTAAACCTCTCAATTTCGAATGCTTGACGAGTAAAAGCTCTTACAACCCGAATACCCGTCAAATTCTCCTGCATGGTGCTGGTAAGCGCCCCCTCCGCCTCATCTACCTGTAGAAAAACTGCTTTGATTTTCTGAAAAAACAGGTAGGAAAAGGAAATGATAATCGGTATCAAGCACAGTGATACCACCGCCATCCTGGGGTCCAGGGTAATCATCATGGGAACGACAAGAATCAGCATAATAACGGCCCGGCTTATCTCGACTATTTGCTTTGATAAAAATATGCGAACCGTCTCGATATCGGAAGTACACCGTTGAACCAGGTCTCCCGATTCAAAGCGGGCAAACGGAAGCAAGTCTATATGCTGGATATGATTATAAAGCTTGTCCCTGAGATTCTTGGCGACAGCCTCACAGGCATGCACGGAAAACCGATCTTTCAAATACAGAAAATACCCGCTCAAACAGCTGATCACTATCAGGATGAGAGCTGGAATCCAGAGTCGTTCTTTCAGGAAAGGTACACCTCCCGACAGTTCGATAACGAACTTCGACATGCTGGATAATTCCAGGGCTTTAGATGTAATTACAGCGTCTATTGTCACTTTTCCCACCAGGGGAATCAGAAAAGCAAAGAAGCTCCCCAAGGCCATAAATATGACGGCTGCCAGGTAGTATCCACGGTATCCCACCGTGATATTCCATAAATCCAAATACTTTTTCATTACCTGTAAAATCGATTGGTGTATTTCATTTGTACATCATCTCTCCTATTTAACTCACAGTTAATTTTCAGGCAAGGGTTTTTTCACCATGAGTTAAAAAGGTCTGAACCTTGTCAGTTAACCGGGAGAACTAATGAAGCTTCATAAGCCTTTTCCCAGCTTGACTGATGAATACAGGTTTCCGATTTATCTTGCCCTCAACAGGCATAGTCCAATTGTAGGGTGGGTTAAGGAACATAGTGACGAACCCACCAACCCGATCAAAACTCTCATTAATTCCGGTTATGAAATATTGCTTCTCCTGTTAAATGTCAACATTTCAACTACGTTGTATAAATACAGGTTCCCGAACCGTCTTGCCCTCACCGGGCATAGTCCAATTGTAGGGTGGGTTAAGGAACAAAGTGACGAACCCACCAACCCGATCAATAGGTGTAAGATTCAATCAAATTTCAGTATTTCAACTCCCCTAACACAACCTTGCACAACACCGAATAACAAAACATAGGGCATTTTTAATAACCTTTGACAAACCAAACACCATTCTGTAATCTTCCCACAGCAAAAAAGCTCATAAAACCGGTCTAACAATTTTTTCACGACCGATCGAGCATGTTACCTATGCTAGACTCTTAATCTAACATGAGTTTGCGATATATTTTTTTAAAATATTAAACAATACAATATCTTTTGTTTAATAAAATACGATTGGTTTTCGATTAGCAAAGCCTTTGCGGATGTTTCCTTACTGTTAGTAGAGTCTAAATCAGGACTCTCGCCGAGAAATCTGAATAAACGCCAAGGATCAAGTTTGCAAAATCAAAAAATAAAACCAATCCACTCAGAAGTTTTGAGTTACAATTGGCGATTCTGCATTGACTCATCATTTTAACCGTTAAAAATTGCAAGGAGGAATTATGAGATATGGTTATTCTGAAAATTTCATTGCTAATGACACTATCGTTCCACTGCCCAAAGTCTCTCCAGAGTGTCAGGAT
Organism: SAR324 cluster bacterium; assembly: GCA_028280735.1. GTDB lineage: Bacteria > SAR324 > SAR324 > XYD2-FULL-50-16 > XYD2-FULL-50-16 > JAHJTV01. The sequence continues at coordinate 16,493 of JANQLH010000194.1, forward strand.
GATGTTCTATTTAAAGACGAATTGAGGGAGGGTTTTATTGTTGATTATGTGCATTATTCAGTAGTGATGAACAAACAGACAAAACAAGCTTTCTTTTCTGCAGCGAATATTGATCAAAAACGTTATAAATCCGTTAGTGATCGAAAATGGTTCACTGATAGCAGAGTTGGTCATAAAAACCAAATTCCCCCTATAGCATATAAGCACAATCCTTGGGATAGAGGGCATTTAACAAGGAGGGCTATAATTGCCTGGGGAAGTAAATATGAGGCTAAAAAAGCAAGCCTTGATTCTTGTTCCTATGCCAATGCTTGTTTTCAACATGAAAACTTTAATCAAGATGAATGGAAGAAACCGGAAGAAATTGCATATGATTTTTCTGAAGACTCAAACAATAGATTATGTGTTTTTACTGGACCAATATTTTCTGAACTCGATAGATATTACACCCTTCGAGGAATAGAGCCAGTAAGAATACCATCTGCTTTTTGGAAGTTGATTTTGTATAAAGGAAAAACCTCAAGAAAGCTGGAAACAAGAGGCTTCATTATGTATCAAGATGAAGAGTTCCTTCGAGACAAAATGGGACGGTATAATATTGATATCAAAAACTACCAAGTTACAACGACAGAAATTGAAAGTTTAACGGGACTCGAATTCGGCCAAGATGTATTTGATACAAATCCTCTTTTTTATTATGAAAATGAGTATACAAGAGACAACAAGATTGTAGTTCCGGAAACGATTCCGTTGAAGGACATAAGTACAGTGATAAATAAACGATGACAAACACTTTAAAAAAAAGGGGGCCGATCTTTCATTTTGGCTTTTTTAAAATATCAGAGTTAAAGACCAGAACCTTTATGTTTCACCTGCTTCAAAGCCCAGGTATACTGAAAATATTGGCTTTGTTTTTCATATCGCCATTTTCTCGGTTTAGGAGAACAGCTGTGATTTTCTGAGAACTAAATACTGATGGATAGTCATTTTGAGACTTGGTCCTCACCGCCGTAAAGCTATGCAAACCATATTTACCGGTAAATACTTATGATACGTTTTTTGTTTTTTATCTATTGCACTAGTTTTTTCCCTCTTATATTGTTCGCGTCTGTCAGTGCATGTGGCAACTATACAGCGGTTAAACCATGCCCTGCATATAAATCCCTGAAACACAGGGATAATCCGGGCAACATCTATCTGGTTATCGGAGAATCATACCAGGTAAAATCTGTTATCAAAGCGGTTAACTGGGATTGGATTTATGTTCTGGTTGAAGGTGCTAAACCGAAAGCAAGGTGGATAGCTGCCGATTGTGGCAAAGGAGAAATAGAGGTTTCCCGGTCAACGAATAGAAATCGTCGCGATTCAATTCCGGCTCATTGCAGAGTCTCCAATACCTATGATTCAAATGTACTAGCTGTTTCATGGCAACCAGGATTTTGTGAAAACATTCGTCCTGATAATTTGGAGTGCGTTGCCATGTACGAGGGTGACTTTCAGGTGCATTATTTTACCCTGCATGGACTGTGGCCGAATAAAAAAGGCTGCGGTATAAATTATGGGAAGTGCTCCGCTGTAAAAGCTGATCTTGAACCGACAACAATCGATATCCTCGATGACTACATGCCAAGTCTATTAAAGGGTAACACTTGGTTAATGAACCATGAATGGGAAAAGCATGGTACTTGCCAATCTCTTAATGACGATGACTACTTCCTGCTTTCCGTAAAAATTGTCAAGCAATTCAATGCGTCACCGGTAGGTGTTTTTATTACCGACAAAATCAAACAAACTATCGTAATTTCCGATCTTGCTGCACATATCGAAAAGACTATGGGATATGATTTGGTAGATCGATTCAACCTTGATTGTGACTGTAAAAATGGAAATCTGATTGAGATTAAAATCAGCCTGCCTCGGGATATCTCAATAGGTAGAACACTCGCAGAAACCATGAGAGGTGCAAAACCCTTAGTGGGAGGGTTGAAAGGTGATTGTGGAAACAGATTTTACGTAGAGCATGCAGGACCACAATAATAAGCGTGAATAAGAGTATATATCATTAATTAACTCCAAAAAGCTTATTTACCGCAACCGAATGACATGCAAAACAGATATATCGATTCTGAGAGATGGTATGTAAAAACTGGAATCTTTCATTTTGACTATTTGGAATATCAAAATTAAAAACCGGATCCTATGTTCTTCAAAACGTCCCAATCACTAGTCCTCGATCTCCAGAAAACGGAGCTTAAGTTTCCTTAATTCCAACTCCTGCTGAAAAACCTCCATAAACACTCCTGGCTCCTTAACTATGGTAAGTTGTTCAATTTGGGAATCTATTCTGGAATGATCGATTTCTCCACCTTGAAATCCCTGGCACGTATGCAATACTCCGCAATTGGGGCTGCCTTTTATACCTATGACACCTGTTATCTTGTAACCGGCTTTAACAAAAGCCTCAATTTGGTTCAAAGAGGGTTGCAATATTTGTTGGCAGTGACTTCGATATGACGGGTGGTCATATTGATTCTTTGTCATTCCCCATCGATTCAAGCCCAAATAACAGGTTTCAGGACATGGTAGCTGTATGATACCATACCCTTTAGTCATATATGGAAACACAACATCATGGTTTACTCCGGCATGTGATGCGTAAGGTTCTACCTTGGCGTTGGAATTCAATAGGCAATGGCTTAACACAACCAGGTTCTTACTTCGCTTCATGTATCGTTTTTTGTTTTAAACGGTAATTCTTGTTAAACAACGACAAAAACTCCGGTTCCGTACTACAATTTCGTGAAATGTTTAATGCCATGGCCAATTCAGTCATTTGAGGCAATGACAAGCCTGCCTGTTTCCATTTATCCGGATGCAAGAGAAGATCTTTCAGCTTTCCATCCATCAATATATTTCCCTCGGACAATATTAACAGCCGTGGAATGTTTTTCGCTATAAATTCCATATCATGACTGACGATCACGATGGTTTTACCGTTGGCCGACAAATCCCCGATTATTCCGGCAATAGTATTTATACCCGCGTCATCCTGCCCATCTGTTGGTTCATCCATAACAATAACCGGAGTATCCATCGCAATAACAGCGGCGATGATAACCAGTTTTTGCCTGGAAGGAATCAAATCGTAAGGGTGTTGGTGTCGATCGTTCAATAAACCCGTCAGATTCAATGCACTTTCGATTCTATTATGCCTTTCGGAAGCGGATAGATTTCGATTCTTGAGAAAAAAAGAGATCTCTTTGTAGACAGTGTCGCAAAACAATTGGTCTTCCGGATTTTGAGCAACGTATCCGACCGAGTGCGATATTTCAGCAACAGATTTGTTTTTCAGATCCGTTTCATTCAAAAAAACAT
>JANQLH010000209.1 GCA_028280735.1 SAR324 cluster bacterium
CATATGACCAGGATAAAATATCTGTAGGTTTATCAATATTTCTATACCTCAGATTCAAGGATTGGATGGCTGAAAGGCTGCAAAAATGAAGCGATATAAGTCTCTTCCGGTTGTCTATGCTCTGTAGTAGCTTTTGTAAAGTTTCCGTGATGAACTTTTCGGTTTTCTGCGGCAATAAGTCAATATGATCTTCGTAACTTACTTGAATCTGATCAGGGGCACTCATAAATTAATTTTCCAGCCTGGAGTGAGCATTGACAGGTTTACCGGATTCATTTTCAGGGTATTTGATACGCTGATGGTAAAAACTGGTCAGCATAGATCCGTAAATCTCAACCGTCTTATGGAAAGTCTTCAGGGTTAGCCCGGATTCATCCAGTTGCCCTCCTTCGAGTAATTTCCAGCAAACTTTGTCCGTCATCTCTTTGATTTGCTCGGGCGTCGGAGAGTCCAGGCTCCGGCATGTAGCTTCCGAAACATCAGCCATCATCACTAAAGCAGCTTCAAGGGATTGCGGTTTAGGACCCGGATATCTGAAATCCTCTTCATTTATAGGATTGTTTTCACCTGCTTCCGACTTGTTTTGCTCAACGGCTTGATTGAAAAAATACCGAACCAGGCTTGTTCCGTGATGTTGCAGCAATATGTCGCTTATATCTTTGCCCAGTCTGTGTTTTTCAGAAATCTCAGCGCCTTTGTGCAGATGCCGTATAATGATTTTCGCTGAATCTTTCGGATTCATACTGTCATGAATATTCGGCAATGTGGGGGGTTGATTCTCTATAAAATAAAGTGGATTGGATGCTTTACCGATATCGTGATAATACGCTGCAACTCTTGAGAGAAGAGGATTGGCCCCAATTTTAGATGCCGCGGATTCTGCAAGATTTCCGACAATTATGGAATGTTGATAGGTCCCCGGGGCTTTTCTGATTAAGTCCTTAAGGGCGGGGTGGTTCATATTTGATAATTCCAGCAGTTTTAAATTGGTGGTGATACCAAATCCTGATTCAAAGAAAGGTAATAAAAATGAGGTAAAAATAGCGGTTAAAACCCCGTTCATTAACGCTGCAAGAATACTAAACCAGGCAAAAACCTCGATTTTATTACTTTGGATGAGCTGGATTATCAACATCATGATCAGGCTTACAGCGGAGATTTTCAGACCATGGATTAATATTGAATAGCGGGAATCGAATTTTGTCATGGGTAACGATGCCACCAGGCATCCCATGATAGAATAGATGAAAAAATAGATATTATTTTGCATCATGATTGAGCAAAACAATGCCGAAAGCAGACCGGTGATTAATGCCGCTTCGAAACTCAGTAGGATTCCAACCAGCATCGACCCTAACGCAACAGGAAGGATCAGGGTGTAGGACTGGTTCTGAATATTCAAATATCGGGATTCTACCAACTCCCCTAACAAGGCTCCGCCTTTTACCAACATCAGGGTAACCACAATGGAGCTAATTATAAGGATCTGGTATTTAAACCTGATTCTGAGATGTAAGTCGGGTAATCTGAAAATGGCTGAAGTACAAATCAAGGCAAACAATACAAATAGAATCACTCCTATTGTTTCCGGTAGCTTTTCTTGTTTGGCGGCGAACTCATAGTAGCTGTTAATGAGTTCGACCTGGCTTTTTGATGCTCTGTCACCTGCCCTGGCTATCACTTCACCCTTTTTAACACTAAAAAAAACAGGGCTGGTGTTGTCGATTAGTTCCGACTTCCTTTTTTCATATTCCAGTTTGTTTTCAAACACCGTTGGTCGAATTAGCTTTTGTCCGAGCATCACGACCAGGATTTTCTTTTTGCCGGTTTCATCGTCCATGAAGGACTCATTGGCAAATTGACTTACAAGGGCTCGGGATTCAGAAAGATCCAAGAATTCTTCAATCTGTTCGGAAACGGAGGTGTCTGCCGTTTTCAGATTTCTTACTTCCAGTTTGTTTTTGTCTTCCGGAAGAATCTCTTTGGAGACAACAATCTTTTTAACCTGGATTTCCGACAAAAGGGCTAAAAGCTGAGTTTCGATCTCCTGTGTGTAATAAGGGAAATCGAGTAGGTCTTTTTCCTGGTCCGTCATCTCAAGAGACAGTGTTTTATCGAAATTCTCAATGGTCTCTTTTTTCATTTCTGCCAAAGCTTGAACTTGGACCTGGTTGTCTTTTTCAAGGTTTTCAAATCGTTCTGTAAATCCTTTCATTTGAAGCTGAAAGTACTTTTGCCTCTCTTTCAAGTCTGTCAAGACCTGGTTGACCGTGTTCAAATCAGCATCGGTTTTGGCTTTTTTTTCGAATCCTTTTGGGGTTAAGGAGTTGGCTGAATCGAACCATTGCAGACGATCTTTCAATAGCTTGCGATATTTTTCATAATATTGAGTCTTATTGTTGATAGTCTGCAGACTGCTTGATGCATTAAAATATTCAAGGCCAACTTGTCTGCTCTTGCCGGCCATTTCATCGTTTTGTTTGGCGATTTTTTCATAGGCGGCCCTGCTTTGAGCAAAAGAGTCCTGAATAGTCTTTTGAGTTTTTTCAAAAATTTGAGGGTCGTAGTCATATATTCTTCTTTGGTCCTTAAGCAGTTTATCTCTTTTCAGTTGCGTTGATACTTTATCGGGAACAAGTATATCTTCTTTAATTTGAACAGTTTGCAGAATTATATCCCCTTCCTGGTAGGCAATTGGCTGAAAGATCATTTTGGGGGAGATCAAATAACCAATGCTGATACTTAAAACAATAATTACCAGGGCAATAATCGAAATTTTCTTTGTATTGACTTGCTTAAGACCAGTCAAATTTATCATAGCTTGAAAGAATTATGTTAAATCAATCTCTGATGTATCAAACAAACACATTCTTTAGAAAGATGCAAGCAACGAACTGTTTGAAACCATTAAACTCACCCTATTTTATTCACCAAAACGACGGCCTGGGCTGCTATTCCTTCCTCGAGACCAACAAAACCAAGTTTTTCCGTAGTAGTAGCCTTGATTGAGATACACGATATGTCGCATTCCAGGCAATCCGCTATCTTTTGCCTCATTTTCTCAATATATGGCAGTAACTTTGGTTTTTCAGCCATTACAACCGAGTCGATATTAACGATGGAGTATCCTTGGGATTGAATCAGCTTGTTCACCATAGCCAGCAACTCAATGCTGTCAGCGTTTTTATAGGAGTTGTTGGTGTCCGGAAAATGCTTGCCGATATCGCCTAAAGCAAGGGAACCCAACATGGCATCCATAATGGAATGAACGAGAACATCAGCATCGGAGTGACCTAGCAGACCTTTGTTATGAGGAATCTCCACTCCACCCAATATTAGTTTTCTTCTTTCAGTCAAACGATGAACATCATAACCAATGCCGACTCTCATTTATTAACCTTTAAATGTTTGCGATTCATTAATACCCGGCGAAAAAACAATTTATATGTCACCGGGTTGACTATTTTGGCTTAAGCTCTGAAATTGCCTGTTTATAATCTTCACGGCCAAAGACGGCTGACCCGGCGACCAATATATCAACACCGGCAGATGCGAGTTCATGTGCATTGCCGGGATAGACCCCTCCATCAACTTGTATTTCAATACCCAGACCCCGTTTGACAATAGTTTCTTTCAATGTTTCTATTTTTTTAGTTGTTGCGGGAATGTATTTTTGACCGCCAAACCCCGGATTTACAGACATTAACAGCACCATATCCAAGTCTTCAAGAATCCAATCCAGCGAGTGCAATGGCGTGGATGGATTTAACGCGACAGCGGGTTTTACACCGGCAGCTCTAATTTGCTGCAATAATCGCTGCAAATGAATGGTTGATTCCACATGCACGGAAATTCTATCCACTCCCGCGTCTAAAAAAGATTGAATATTGTTTTCCGGATGAGTGATCATTAAGTGTGCGTCCATTTCCACGCCGTCGTATCTCGGTAGTGATTTAATGACAGGCGGACCAAAAGTAATATTGGGAACAAAAACACCGTCCATTACATCGAGGTGGATCATGTCGGCACCTGCTTTAACGACTTCGTCTATGTCTGCACCTAATTTTTCAAAAGAAGCGGAAAGAATTGAAGGAGCGATTTTAACCATATTAACCCTTGAGGTTTGGGATTCTATATTTGAAATGAGCTCAGGATTTTCATTTGAACATCACTAAGTCTAGACCAAGCGATTATGACTTGTCTTGCTATTACAAGTTAACTATTTGTTATTAAGTATTATTAACACTTCCTCTCAAACAGTGCTGCAAAACAACCCATTTGAGAAGGTGAAGGTAATGCCTGATAAAACCCTTCCGCCGTTATCCAATTGTTATCAATGATTTCAGACCGTATCGGTAACGGTTTAATGACACTTGATTTTTGACTTTCCACAAGTTGAACCACATCCCGATTCTCTTCCGCTTCCAGCGAGCAAGTAACATAGAGAAGACTTCCACCGGGTTTGAGTAACTGGCTGCAGCTTTCAATCAGCTTTACCTGTAATTGCTGGCTTTTTAATAAATCATCAGGTTTGCGATTCCATTTCAATTCGGGATGTTTTCGAATAGTTCCGGTAGCACTGCAGGGGGCATCAAGGATGATCAGATCAAAAGCCTGCTTAAATGGCGGTTGGGAGGAATCGGATTGAACCTGGTATGCGTTGCTTCCGAAATGACTGATATTTTCTGTCAGTCGTTTCAACCGGGCTGGATTAATTTCACATGCTATCAGGGTGTTAATCTCATCGGAAAAGGACCATTCAAGGTTTATTAATTTGCCACCGGGAGCGGCACAAGCATCTAACACGGTCGATTTGGGTAGGGCCGCCACTATATTGTTTAATGGTTGAAAAGATCGATCTTGAATCAGAAATGCTCCCTTTTTTGCCCACTCACAATCGAAAAGACCCGCAGGATTGGTGATTGTCAGGCTCGTTTCATCACTAACAATACAATGATATCCATCTGTTTTTAATCCATTGATGATCTCTTCGGATTGAAAGTCAGGATTCAAAACAAGCTGCACTTGTGGTTGGATATTGTTTGCCTGACAGATGTTTATTGTTTTTTCTTCTCCGAATTGCTTTTGCCACCGTTCGATAAACCAACGTGGATGGCTGGTTCTGATATCCGTTGGTTGTCGGTTTAAATCATGTTCCAGCTGTTCTTTTTCCCTGGTAAAACGCCTGAGTATGGCGTTAATAAAGCCCTTTACGTATGGCTTCTTCAATGAATTCATCAAGTTAACGGTTTCGTTAATGGCCGCATAATCTTCCACTTTTGAATCGGTTTCCAATTGTGTCAATCCAAGCATCAGGCAGGCTATCACCTCATAATCAAGCTTTTTGATGTTTTTACCCGATAATCTTTGAATGAAGAACTCATACTTGGATTTATGACGAATTACATTGCTGACAAGGTGCCTATAGAAAGTGTAATCGGATGCTTGATGGAATGTGTCGCGAGAATGAATACTGATGGCATGGGATTTTAACCATGAAATCAGACTTCGTACCGCGACAACCCTGGGATTTTGATTTTGGAGCAGTTGTCGCTTTTTCGATTTGGATATGCCCATATATAATTGGCACTAAAGGATGTTGGAAGCCAGTTCTGCCAGTTTGGACCGAACACCATGAAGCAGATAGACGTGACCGGCCAGGTTGTAACTTTGGAATTTTTCAATCACGTGTGATAAACCGTTAGACCCAGCATCCACATAGGGATTGTCAATTTGATACGGGTCGCCCGTCAGTACCAGCTTGGTGCCGATACCTGCACGGGTAACTATGGTTTTAAGCTCATGAGGCGTAAGGTTTTGTGCTTCATCGACAATCATATAGCGATGGGGAATCGATCGTCCACGGATATAGGTTAAGGGTTCCAGTTCAATCATTCCCATATCCAACAAACGCTGGTAACCACCACTTTTGTTACCGGGAGATTGTTTGTTGGTAGCCAGGAATTCCAGGTTGTCAAAGATGGGTTGCATCCAGGGTTCCATTTTTTGCTCTATATCTCCGGGGAGATATCCCATATCCCTTCCCATAGGGAAAATAGGTCGAGAGACAAGTATTTTTTGATAACGATTTGCGGATAGCATCAGTTCCAGGGCTACAGCCAGTGCTATCAGTGTCTTACCGGTTCCCGCCTTACCTGCAAGGATTACCACATGGACTTCCGGATCCATCAAAAGGTCCAATGCAATCTCCTGCTCGGTGTTTTTGGCGACAATTCCCCAAATACCTTCGGAAAAGGTTCTAATTGGCATTAAAGCTTGTTCGTTCGAGTGATAACGACAAATCAGTTTTTGGTTTTCATTTTCAAAATCCGCCCAGACGTATTGATTGGCATAATAATCTTCCTTGGAAACAGAAAGGCGTCCGGATCTTAAGAGCTGTTCAAATTCTTTTTTGTCGATCGTCCGACTGGGAAGTCCTTCGTATATCTTATCCAGATTGGGTGCCATCTCTTCGTATGCCTTCACCTTAATTCCCAGGGCTGAGACCCTAACCCTGAGATTAATGTCGTTTGTGACAAGAAAGGTGTTATCCGGATAATCTTTGTGAATCAAGGTTGTGGCGGCAAGCACCCTGTTGGAGCTTTTTTTTAGATCTATGAATGCGGGAAGATTGAGCTGCTTTTCCTCCATCACGAATACGCTTAGGGAACTGCCGTTGGATAGAGCAATGCCATCTGTTAAGGAACCTTCATTGCGAATCTTATCCAGCATTTGAGCAACGATCCGTGCATTCCTGCCTGTTTCCGTGAAATCTTTTTTAAAATGATCGATCTCTTCAATAACCGAAATGGGAATGATCACATGCGAATCAGGATAGGAGTATATGCACTCCGGATCGTAAAGTAATATGCTTGCATCAAGAATAAACCTGGCATTTTTATCGCTTTTCATATAACCCACCGGTTTTTTGTTACTTGCCTTCGTAGTTGGTTAATAATGCTTGAAAGTACACTGATTAGAGTATTTCAAACCATAGTAGACAAGTATGGCAATATCTGAAAAAATCATAAACAAAAAATCATCTTATCTTCTGATATCACTATATATCAGGCGTGACAAGTTCATTTAATCGAAGGACACCGTATGAAGGATATTAAGGAAGCAACACTGATCACCGCCATCAAAACACCCTATTTGCCAAACGGCGAGTTTGACTTGGAAACCTATGACTTTCTGGTACAACGTCAAATTGACAATGGGACTCAGGGGTTGGTAATCAGCGGAACCACAGGTGAAGGACATCTGATGAGCTGGGATGAGCATATTATGTTGATAGCTCACACAGTCAATCTGTATTCCGACGATCTTGTCATTATCGGTAACACCGGCAGCAACAACACCAAAGAAGCTGTAAAGGCTACAAAGCAAGGATTTGCTGTAGGTATGGACTGTTCACTTCAAATTAATCCTTACTATGGAAAAACCTCCGAAGATGGTCTCAGATCCCATTTTAAAAGCACTCTAGACCTTGGTCCCGCCATGATTTATAATGTTCCTCCCCGGACAAATCAGGATATCCTGCCCCACATCATGGAGGAGCTTGCCCGGCACGAAAACATGAAAGGAGTTAAGGAATGCATGGGATCAGAAAGAATTGGCGGATATGAAAAAAAAGGAATTGCATGCTGGTCCGGCAACGACGATCAATGCCATGATTCAAGACATGACTTTGGTTCCCATGGGGTTGTCTCCGTGACATCAAACCTGTTGCCAAAGACTGTACGCAAGTTAATGGATGAAAAGAACGATGATTTAAACAACAGTTTGAATGAGTTTTACTCATGGCTGTTTTGTGCACCGAACCCCATACCCTTAAATACCATGATGGCGATGGCAGGATTGATAAAACCCGTGTTCAGGCTTCCTTATGTTCCGCTGAATGAAGCTGACCGAGCGAAGGGGATCGAGATTCTGAAAAGCCTGAATGTGGAAGAGGATTTTTCAGATTTGCGATTGCTGAAAGACAATGAGTTTATACTGGTGTAAGGATTTCTGTTACAAGACTTGAGTATGTCTCCGGCCATGCGGAGACTTGTCAGTTGTCACCGATGTAGCAGATTTCGACGATTGCTACATCGTCTTTAAAAGAGCCGAGATTGGACCACTCAGCTGCTTTTTCAACCAATCCTTCGAGATAGTCAGGTGAGCCCGGTTTCGATTTCAACTCCTCAACCAAACGATCGGTGCCAAATTGCTCTTCTTCCTTGTTGGTCTCTTCAACAATACCATCGGAAAACAAATACAACCGATCACCCTTCGACATTTTCACTTTCTGCTGCACATAACCTTGGTCCTTGAACATTCCAATCGGCGTCCCACTGCTCCCTTCAGCGAGGACAAACTTTTGACCTTTGATAAGAACCGGGTTGTAGTGACCGGCGCTGATGTATTCGAAGATTCCTGTTTCAGTGTCAAGAACTCCGTAAACAATGGTGAAATAGTGTCCTGTTTTTTCGAGCAGATCTCCGTAATGGTCTGAAAGTTTTTCTATGACATCGGAGGGAAGATTTTGTTCCGGTCCGGCAGCAATAAAGGAACCATAACTTTCCTCAAGCTTGGCTGTCTCTGAATTAATGGTCAGTTGATTTCTAATGGTAACAGAAAGCAAGGCTGCATCGGTACCGTGTCCGGATACATCGAGCACGTAACATGCCACTTTGGTTTTCGAAAGCTTGTAAATATGCAGCATATCCCCACCCAATGTATCGGAAGGCTTGAAGATCCAGTCAAAATGAAAACCGTGAATAACGCATTTTTTAGCCGGTAAAAGACTGAGCTGAATACCTGCTGCAGATTCCATGTTTTGTTGAAGTTTTCGGTTGGTACTTTGAATTTTCTTTAATTGGGCATTCTTTTCCCTTTCCAGCCTGACGATACGTGCTCCAACATTGATTCTTGCTATCAATACAGCCTTTTCATAAGGTTTGGTAAGGTAATCATCCGCTCCTGCTTCAAGGCCTTCAACCATATCGGCAGTCATTGCCTTCCCTGTTACGAGAATTATATAAACATAATACGGACTATGCATCTCCCTGATTTTTTTACATAATGTGATGCCGTCCATTTCAGGCATGAGCCAATCGATGATGACAATCTGCGGTGGGCTTTCACATGAGGAAATATAGTTCCAGGCCTCTTCTCCATTGGTTTTGGAAATGACCTCGAAACTGCTGTTTTTCAGGTAGGTTTCCAGGAGCTTTCGGTCTATATTGTCGTCATCCGCTATTAAAATCCGGTCCATAGTGTTACTTCCAGGTCTTTCTTGAAATCAATAGTTTATTGACCGGCGGATGTGTCAAAACCCATTTCTTCCAGTAATTCAAACATCTTGGCTTGTTGCACAGGTTTTACCAGGTAATATTCACAACCTTTTGAAAAGGCCGATAAAACGTTCTGTTTGTCTGCAAGAGCTGTGACCATAACAACTTTTGCTCCCTCACTTAATTGTATACCCTTGGATTCTTCGACTTTACGGATCTCTTGTAGCGCCTCTATGCCATTGAGATCCGGCATCATGATATCCAGGAATATCACGTCAAAAGGATTATTTGCGGTTAGGCTGTGCTTTACAGCATCGATAGCTTCCTGTCCGTTTTTCGCCATATCAATCTCCCCCACTCCGGTTAACATGGCACTTAGGAATTTGCGATTTATTACATCGTCATCTACTATTAGAATTCTCATAAGTTTTACTGATTATAATGTTTGGTTAGCAGTGTTTTTACCGGGTCTCTTTTGCGCCGAAGACGATTTGTATACCCCCTCCCGTGAAAGTGACAGAGGAGCCGATGTTTTCCATCATCTCTATACCTCGACCGTGAATTCGCAGATCGCCTTCCTTAGCCAATCGTTTCTTCTCTGAAGACAGATCAAATCCACTTCCGCAATCAGAAACGGTAATCACCATGTTTCTGTCATCCAACTCAAAGTCAATATCAACAGGTAGCGCAACATCATTTTTATTTCCATGTTCTACCGCATTGATTAACGCTTCCCGGATGGCGACAGAAATCATCGGCCAATCGAATTCCCTGGTGCTGTTCTTTTGCAGAAAATCCTGCATGTCAGCTACTGCCTGATCAACAGATTTAAAATCAGATTTTATAGTTTGTCTATATCCAACATCAGGTATTCTTGGAAATTCCGCTTCAAAAACTGCAATGGTTAGATCATCAATGATTTCAATGGAGCGGGTAACAAAGTCAACAATAACATCAAGGGTTTGCTTGGCTGATTTATCTAAACTTGATTCACTGAGATCGGAAATGATTTCCCTCGGAATTGCCTCCAGCACCCCGTCTGTTGCCACAATTAGCCTGTCTCCCTCGGTAAAATCAATAGTCCCGTGGTCATACATATCCATATCCGGGAACATGCCGATGGGAACACCTTTCCAATCCATGAATTCCGACTTTCCGGTATCTTTTTTGATCAAAATTCCCCCGGGTATCCCGGCATTGGCGAAATGTAGATTTTGTCTTAAAGGATCCCATAACAGGACAAGAGAGCATACAAAGCGCTTGTTTTCTTCTTCCGTGTCATGAGCAAAACGATTATTAAGGTTGACCAGAAACTTATAAGGATTACTGAACTGGCCCCAAATACCTTCCACCAGGCCACTGAACCAGGATGCCGTATATCCGCTTTGAATATCGTGCCCGGCCACATCACCCAGGATTAAACCAAATTTACCATGCAGATTGAATTGATGACTGATAACCAGGTCTCCCCCGATTTTTCTAAATGCTTTTTGCCAAACAGCCAGTTGGTTTCCCGATTTTTGAACAGCTTCATCAATACTGGCCTGACGATTGATTTTTCCCAGGGAATCCACGTCAGCCAGTTTTTCTTCGTGTTGTTGGGCCTGGTTTATCTTGTCTGAAAAATACTCAAGTACATTTAAGGTATGGTCAATTGTAATTGGAAACACGATGCAGTCAGAATTTTTTCGGGGAATATGCTCGCCAAAACCGTTTTTTGGGGTTAAGAGGGTAATTTGCTGCTTTCTGAAATTGCTTTTTATGAAATATGCCAACTCCAGATCTGTTTGAGAATCTAAAATAATTAAATCATACGATTCCTCCACGACACTGTTTAAAATCGCCTTGGTATCGTTGTTGATGACCAGGTCGATTCCCAGCAGTTTGAAGATAGATGAAAGAGCATAATTATTAACCTGGTTTTCCGATTTTAATAAAACAGTTCTAACATTCAGTTCGGGGATATAATCTCCATAGATAACATCGTGTTGATCGTCGGAAGCCAGTAACCTTCGACAAACTTTGATTAAAGACTGCGCTTCAACAGGTTTCGGAAGATAATCATCAGTGCCTGCATCCAGGCATAGTTCTTTATCGCCTCTCATTGCCAGGGCAGTCAAAGCTATAATCGGCGTTCTTTTTAATGATTTCTCCCGTTCAATTTCACGGATCTTTTTGGTTGCTTGAAACCCATCCATTACAGGCATGTTCATATCCATAATGACCACATCGACATGCTCCATGGTCTGCCAGATTTCTACCGCATGCTCACCATTTGTCGCTTCGTGTATAATACACTTTTGTTTTTGCAGGATTTTTTTTAGCAACACCCTGTTGTACTTCATATCTTCAACCAACAGCACCTGCTTTCCTTCGAGAATGTTCCTGGGACTTGATCCGGCAGACTCGTTAAAGAAACCGCAATCAGCCAGATTGCGTATTCCCATTTCAAGGTTTTCTATGATATCTGCGAGTTGATACTGCAAGAGACTTTGAGAGAAAAAAGCGGAAAGCTTTTGATTGTGCGACAAAAAAACTATACCTGTAATCCATTCATCGCATTGTTCGCAGCCCATTTTTTCAGCTTCATGCAACATGCTCCGCCAGTCATAGGATTGTAAAGATTTTTTCTCAAAGTCGATTTTTCGGAGATCTTCCAGGAATCGAAAAAGTTGCTCGTACAACAGACCACGTCGGTTTTTGTAAGCTTCTTCAAGGAAGGCAAGATTGAGGATTTGCCTCTGTGTCTCGGTGGTTTGTGATCTGTCGGTTCTGTAATATTTTAAACTCAGTTCTATGGTTTTACGAATACCAAAGAGCTGTATTCTCAGGGAATCAGGGTCGATCGGAACAGGAATCACAAAATCCGGAAACTGTTCCGAATCACCTAAAACCTCCTGCGCACCACCTTTAATCAGTTTAACGAGATAAATGTAATTGCTGCTGTTGCGAATTTTTGAAAACAGACTTGTTAAGTTACACTCATTATTGCCAAGCACTACAATTCTGATGCTTGGAGTTGCCTTTAGTTGAGCAATGATGGAGGATTCGGAGCTTCGTTTGTAAACATCAAAACCCCAGCGTCTGAAGTCTTTTGCAAGGGCTTTGTAAACTGATTGATCTGATTCTGCAAAAATTAGTTTCATCAAATTTCCGGGATAACTTCATAAACATCTACATCCAGGATACTGAAAGAAAACAGTGGATTGGAATTCGGACATTTGTTGTGTTCATGTAATGCTGACAAACCATCGGGATGTAATGACAATCAAACAATCGCTGCAGGTTCAATTTCAAATTTTTCATCAAGCTTAAACAACTTCAACACCTTAGTAACAGGTTCGTTGCACCCGGTGATTTTGAAATGGCGATCAGCTGAATGAGCCTTTTTGTAAGCTCCTACAATAAAATTGACACCAATTGAATCCAAGGTTTGGACTCTTTTGCAATCAAAAATTAATTCTTTCCATGATTGGTTGCCATCCAGGTACGACGCTAAAACAGTTCGCATTTCAGGTATTTTTGAAGCCACTATTTCCTCAGTAATTTCACAAATCAATCGTTTGTCTTCTGTTCTGAATTCAATCATGTTAGAATCCCTGAATATGATTGGTTAGATAGATGGCTATCTCCATTTCACAATAGCCACAGATGAATTAACTGCTCAACACCAAAACTATCCTAATTTCAAACTGAATGATGGTCTATTAGTTTAAAATAATTGAAAGACCACATTTAACGTAAATCATACAATATTTAGAAGTAAATGAGTAGATATTTTTGGAAACTCCACGTTAGTGTAAGTCTCCTGTTGCCTGGTTTTTAATGACTTCACAGCGGCAAATATGAAACCGTTAATCGGAATAACGATGGGAGACCCCGCCGGGGTTGGACCGGAGATCATCATCAAAGCTTTAACGGAGCCACGTGTTTCCCGGATGTGCAGTACACTGGTCATCGGACATGCTGAAGTCCTTCGCCAAACTGCAAGAAACCTGGGTCTGAAAGTAACTATCCGGGAAATTGCATCTCCGGAAGTAGTCGACAATCCTGCAGACACCATTTGTGTGTTGAGTTGCTCCGGCGCTCCTCTGGAATATAAGCCGGGAATAACCAACAACATGTGCGGGGAGCATTCATATCAAGCTGTAGTGAAAGCTACCCGGCTTTGCGGGACAAATACAGTATCGGCTATGGTGACAGCACCGATTTGCAAGGAATCATGGCATCAGGCCGGTCACAGGTTTGATGGTCATACGGGACTTCTTGCCCATTTAACCGGAACTAACGATTACAGAATGATGTTTGTGGCGGAACCATTTTCAGTTTGCCTGGTCACGACCCATGTCCCCCTAAAAGATGTCAATAATCATCTGTCAATCGAAGCTGTGCTTAAGACTGTAGAATTAGGCAATTCCGAATTAATCAAATTAGGAATGGACAATCCGAAAATTGCGGTCTGTGGATTGAATCCACATGCCGGCGAAAGTGGTATCTTTGGAGATGAAGATCAAAAATGGATACTGCCTGCTATCAAGGAAGCAGCAAAAAAAGGAAT
>JANQLH010000215.1 GCA_028280735.1 SAR324 cluster bacterium
ACTCAACAAGGGTCTTCAATAATCATTAGGCTTCGCATTCCTAATACTCATGTGAAATCCTAACTTAAAAAAATATATCCGGGCGACCACAAGTCTGCCTTGACATCACCCCTGCAAACATCCCATAGAATTAGAATGGAAAAAATATGGATTATAGGTGCAGGCAAATTTGGAATTCGTTCTGTAAAACAACTGTCTCAAAATCGACACGCTTATTCGATTACACTTGTGGATTCAAATGAGGAAGCCTTGCTAAATGCGAAGAACCTTGATTGTGACATAATAGTAGAAGATGGCACCCTGTTCCTGAAAGATAACTTGATTGGGGGCAGAGGGCCGGACTGGATTGTACCGGCCCTGCCGTTGCATCTTGCCTTTGAATGGTTCGCACTAATCATCGGAAAGGAGAGACTTTCCCCTTTGGCTTTACCTGAAGAGATGGACGATTTATTACCCAATCCTGTTCGCGTGACAAAAAATCATATTTATGTCAGTCATGCCGAGTTTATCTGTCCTTTAAATTGTGATGAACCAGACAGCAAGTGTACCAAAACGGGTGAACCAAGAAAAGAGGATATGTTTGCCTTGCTTGCCCGTCTCCGCATCAAAGGAATTACACCATTTGTGATCAGAAGTTATCAGCTTGGACCTGGAGTGGGCGGGTATAGACCCATTATCCTTTATGAACTATTAGACAAACTCTTTCATCACCATGGTTCCTGCTTTATTGCGACAGCCTGCCGATGCCACGGTGTGATATCGGGTTGTCGGATCCTGAATTAGAAACAGTGGAGCCAATAATCATTTGATCTTTTATCCGGTGGTGGTCTGAAACTCGGAATAAAGATAAATGACATTAACATTAAATTTGATTTTTCATTTCGTTAGATTTCGATTCATGGTTTTAGAAAAAGGCTTTTCAAAACACAATAGCACCTTTAATGAATCCCTTGGGTCGTTTTTCAGTGTCCTCAATAGCCTTTGCTAAATCCTCCAACCTATAGGTAAAATTATTAATTTTTTCAAATGGAAATTTCCCAGTATCGATAAGCTTCATCGCATCGTCTACATTTCCAGCCTGCCCAAGTCCGTTTATGATAGATACGCTTTTCCATACTAAATCATCAAATTTGATAGGGGTTTCAACACCTCCTGAAATGCCAATATTAACAATACGACCTACCCGGCGAACGATCTGAATAGCAGCTTGAATTCCTTCAGATGTTCCAGAGGTTTCAACCACTACATCTGCACCTTCCGGTATCAGTTCCAAAACAGTCGTAACTGGATTTTGCTGGTCTACATTGATTACATGATGGGCTCCGAATTCTTTAGCCAGTTCCAAACGTTTCTCATCACCATTTTTTCCAAGAACAATGACTGGATTAGCACCTGAATGAAGAGCAGCAGCAAGGCTGCAAAGGCCTTGGGATCCTGGGCCTGAAATCACTACAGATTCACCAAATGTTACTTGTCCCAGTGTTTTGATCCATCGCACCCCGTTTGCCACAACCGAAGAAATGCTGGCGGCAGAGTCTGCCATATTTTTATTTTGCCTATGAACAAGAGACCCCGGTTTGAGATAAAAATATTCACTGTACCCTCCATACAGGTGGGGTGGTTTATCACAAGCCAGGCTAATACCGTAAATCCCGCCATGGTTACAATAATGGTAATAGTGCTTGCTGCGAGAATGTTCACATTTACCACATGCAATATATGGTTCTATCGTTATTTTGTCATGAGGTTTAAAATCATACAGGTGGTGTGCTTTTTTTCCGAGCTCAACAACTTCTCCTGCAATTTCATGCCCCATTATCACCGGGTATTGGCCCACCGGTGTATTCCCTTTTAGAACTTTGATATCGGTTGAGCAAACAGATGTCACATTGGTTTTTACTAATACATGATCATCGGGTGTTTTCTTTAGTTCAAAGGTTTCAAGTTCCATTCTACCAGGTGCTTTTACAACCATTGCTTTTGATTTCATACCCTCTTTTCCTTATTATTTATCTCCACTCACTTTGAAATCAATCCGGTTCATTTTATAGTTGATATCGCTAAATGAGAAGGGTTTTGCCAGATTATTGGGTTGTAACAGAGACGTGATGATAAAAATTTTTCGAGCATCGGGTAATCTGTTATTCCTCACTGATTTGCTTGTGTATTTCAAGAAAAATTTCATTGTTCGTTTCGTAAACGGTGTGGTCGAGTTCAAGTCCTGCCGTTTTTGCGGTCCCCGTGATGCCACGAACTTCTCCATAAAGATGTGATGCAGCAAGCATCTTGCCTGCTTTAAAGCAGTTGACTGCTTGTTCTACTTTAGAATCATAAACTTCTTGCACCTGTTCTTTCATGACAATCTCCTTTGTTGACTAGTTCCTCAAGTCTGTTTTTATAGAGTACACAGCAGGTTCAAATGTCAAGGAATAAAAAAACCATTTTAATCAGGAAACGTATTGAGCGCCTGGCAATACCCTGTGTAAAACAAATTACAGGGAAAGTCTGCTGTGTCATTTGAACCCTGAAATGTGAATCGAACCTAAGTAGTCCACGACAAGTTGAGCTTCAGCAATACCCCCTTGTATAATTCATGGCCGGTTTTTCAGATGCCGGCATCTCCCGGAAGTAGAAAGACAGGAGTACAAGGTATACGCCTACGCCTTGCATCTTGTGAATTCGATGGCTATCTTGTTACAAAGAGTTGTGGCAATTCCTTAGTTTGAATTCTTTTTAAAAAATTGAATTATATAGTTTTCTAAGGCTTTACCTTTCTCTTTTTTATGCAACATTCAGATTGGGCTGAGGCTGCTGCTGTAATCTTGTTTAATAGCGCTCCCAATAGCGTTCATTGTGTGGGCGCTCCCCATAGCGAGGTATTTACAACAATGTTATTGTCTAAACCACCCGATAATAAATCTGGTCAGCAGCGCATAACAACTTTTGATGAGTTTGTGCGATTTGCTGATTATTCTTTAATGGAAACCTTAAATGCTGATCCTGATGCTACCGGAGATGGTTATGACCACCGTGC
>JANQLH010000222.1 GCA_028280735.1 SAR324 cluster bacterium
GAAAGCATTGTAGATTTATAAGTTTAGAGCTTAGATTTTAGATTTTTATAAGGTGGTTTCACCTTTTTAATCACTTTATTAATTACTCACCACGTAGACATACAACATTTTAGATTTAAGAATGTAGATTTCAGATTTTTATAAAGTGAAAGCTTTGCTTTCGTTAAAACATATAAACGGCGAAGCCACAAAACAAAAATCTAAAATCTAAGATCCAAAATTCTAAATGTTAAAGTGTCTTCGTAGTGAAAAACAATTACTTCGATTTATTAGAACTTTTAAACATCTACCGTGGGGGTTCTCAGCTTCAAGAGATTAATAATCAATAATCAATTGTTAACAATTAATTATTAAGTTTTTCTCTGTGAACTCTGTGTCTCTGTGGTGAAACATAATAACTCCAAAGGAGGAACTTATGGGAAATGTAACAAACATTACGCATGTGTTGGGTAAGTCTCCCACGACTTATGCCAAGGGAGATATGTCTTTCAGTATCGGTACGGTGATTCGAGCCCATCGGGGCTGGCCCTTTACCGTGATTGAAACGGATCGCAACGATTACCTTGATGATTTCGGTATTCCCGATCTTGAAAACGAAGGTGGTTACCAAGCAAAACTAGCCTTGCATAATCACCAGAACACCGTTGGAAAGTATGTTCGAATTGTTCCTGACACTGCGGAATATCCATACTATTTCTTTGACGCTACTGCCAAATTAACCCTGAGTAAGGCCGCCTTTGCATCACCTGTTATAGAGGCTTCAGAAGATGAACCAATCGTAGCGTACCTTAAAAACGGTGAAACCAGAAATGGTATGTTTGGATTACATATCACAAACAAAACTTCTAACACATTTGTGGTGACAGTTTATCAAAATCAACAAAAACCTATACAGGTCGGTCTTCCTCAAACAGTGTCTTTGGATCCTGCTGCTGTTGCCTCTGATGGTTCCTCAATGTTCATTGAATCTGTTTTTGAACGGAATTCTTCCATTGTTGGCTTCAAGGTCCACAGTACAGCTACTATTAATGATGTTCCTGATGCATTGGACATGCCTGATACGGTTTGGTTTTCCGGGGGAAGTGAAAGTGGAACGTTAAAAAAAGAAGATTACTATAAGGCCTGGGACCTGTTGAGAAGCCATGCAGGCGATCTGGATCAGATTTTCATGGCAGGCGATATAGACACAAATGCTCTTGGTGCTGCTTTTGCCGTTGCTAATGAGCGTGATATTCGGTTGGAAGGTGATTTTCCAATGACTCTAAAAATTAATGACGAAATTGCATGGTTAAATGCTTTGTCTGAGACTTCACATAATATTTCATTTACGTACGGCAAGATCAGTTTCAATGATCCTTTTTATCCCGGACTACGAGCAACTATTAGAGTTAGTGGACTCGTCACCGCTGCCAAAGCCTATGCTAGAGAAGCCTCCAAGACTATCAGCGACCCCAGTGTTGAAGAAGCTCCAGCCGGTGAAAACTTCGGACTGCTTAGAGGCATCACCGGTATACGGAATGAAACGCCGCTGACCGCTGCCGATAAAAAAGCCCTGGCAGGCGCCTGGGCGAATTACATTGTCAACTCCACGGAAAAAGGTGTCATTGTCTGGGAACAATTCACCCTTAACGGCGATGATAACCCGTATGCTTACAAACGCAACGTGGATGTGATCAACTACCTCTATCACACCGATGCGGCAACCATGCAACGGCAGCAATTCCGCGGCAAGACCGATTGGGAGATCATCAACTCGCTTTCAAAGGTCAGGGATCGCCTGGTAGCCAAAGGTGTGCTGGTGGCTGATGAAAACGACGAGGAATACCCGGAACCATACAGTATCTGGATCAACCGCAATGGCGCCAGCGTGGAGATCAACCGGGCGATCCGGATTCAGAATGCCATCGGCCCCATCGTGATGAAAACGATTCCTCTATAAATTTAAGATTTTAGATCTTAGATGTAAGATTTGCAGGTTGTGGCTTCGCCAATTAAATATTTATTAAAACGAAAGCGGAGCTTTCACGTATAGAAAATCTAAAATCATAAATCATAAATCTAAAATGCAGTTTTACGGATGTGACAAGGACCATTATTTGTCGGAGCACTTGAAATGTATTATCAAGCAGGACCAGGTTTCAGTGGTTGGTAAGTTGCCGGAAGGGTATACCACCAGCTTGCAACACAACTGGATCAGTCCTTTTGAGCAGGATACGGCGGGTTCCGTTTTCCCCAAGGTTTCGGCGTTAATTCAGGCGACAACGGACACAACGTCGAAGGGACGACTAAACACCTTCCTGACCTGGGAAGGATCGGAGCCGAGGACGGTTACCATTCCCTTGTTTTTCGAAGCGGAGAAAGATCCGAAAAGGGAGGTGCAAGAGGCAGTGATTCAACTGGAAAAGATGTCAGCTCCCAAATTTGCCCGAACCATGGAAAGCGTGCAATCGATTACAACGGACCTGAGTTTCGATGCGAAAAGCGCCAAGGCTGTGGCTGACTACATCACCAGCACCAAAATCACCGGTAACCAGATTCCTAAAATGATTGCCATTAATATCGGCCGTAACCTGATGCTGAAAAACTGTGTCATTGAATCCGTAGAACGTGAAGATCCCATGATCTATTCCCATGACGGGCTGCCGTTGCAGATGTCCGTCACCCTTGTTGTTAAAACCCGAACCACCCTTGATACCACTGATATACTTAAATCAATAGGATAAATTATGGCTGTAGATCCCGAAGAGTTTTATGAAGAAGAAGTGAACAGGATTATTGAGTCCGGAAACAAATTGCTGGGTTCAAATTTTAGATTTTTCGTTAATGATTGCCCGGCTCTTTCCAACCTGGTTGTCTCCTGCAGTCCTGCATTACCCGGCAGGCATCTAATTGAGGCTATTCCGGGAGCACATGGAGTTGAAGTCCCGGAGCCGGGTCCTTTAAAAACCGGCGGACAGTTTAATGTGACCTTTAACGACAGTTTTGAAGGAAAGGCGTTTGAAGAAATTGTCAATTGGGCAAAAGCCAGTAACATTGCAGGCAATAGAAAGGACGTTCGAATTTATGGAACCCATGAACTGGGCAACAGCAAATTTGATATGACCTATACCTATTGTTTTCCTGAATTGAATGATGCCGAGTTGGATTACGCAAACAAAACAACTCCCGCGAAATTCAGTTTTGTGTTGCACTTTGCGAATCGAAAAGTCACCAAAGATAAAGACAAAGGCAATTCATGACACCCCAGGATATTGTAGATATCGTCGAAGCCCGGTTTCCGATTCTGCTTTACCAGGGGTATCGTTTGAACGAGACGGTTCCGGTGGATGACGGCGGACTGCCTATCCTCTGGCCAAAAGAGCTGGATGCGGCCCTGGTAGCCTATTCCACCAAAGCCGGGGTTCGCGAGACCATGTATGTGCAGCAGCTTGATATTGATCCGACTGAGCACACTCTGGTACTGCCGGTGGACTTTCTGCGGATAGAAAACATCAAAGGAGCCAATGACGGTCTGGTGAAGTACCGCGAGGGAACACAGGTTATTGATCAAACCACTATCAGGATTTTAACCTTACTGCCTGAAGTGGATTTGAACGAGTATGTCTACCCGCTGTCACTTGAGTATTACATGAACCTCGCTGTACTTAATCGTGATGAGGTGCTGCCGGAAGAATGCGATGTCAACCTGGTAATCGATTACCTGGAAGCGATTGTTGGGATTGCCAACGGTCAAATGTGCAAGGCGATGGAATCGCTGGACCTGGAATTACAGCAACGAACACCGGAGGATTATCTGCAGCAGAAAAAGGATTGCGAAGCTTCTTTGGGAGGAATCAGAATATTTCCCATTCCCTAGAAAATAGTTCACCACGAAGACACTGAAACATTTTAGATTTTAGATCTTAGATTTAGGATTTACTGCAACGTGGCTTCGCCGGTTTTTTTTAATTTTTATATGTATTCACCACGAAGACACGAAGGGCACGAAGTTTTTAAATGGGTTCTTTCTGGAGTTCAGAAATTCGATCCACGTAATGATTTTTGGAAACTCGAAGCATGCATAAAACTGAACCATAGAGACACTGTGACATTTTAGATTTCAGATCTTAGATTTAAGATTTACTATAACGTGGCTCCGCCGATAAAAAATATTAAGACTGAAAGCAGAGCTTTCTCAAAACAGAAAATCTAAACTCATAAATCTAAAATCCAAAATGCAGAAGTGTCTTCGTGGTGAGAAAAGGTAATTAGTCCCTATGATAGACGAAGATAAATACGTGGAAGAAGCAGTGGAATCGATGTTGCAGACGGAGAAGCGTTCTTCCTGGGAATTTGCCATTGAGATTGAAGGCGCCCCGGATCAGTTGGATATTTTAGCCAAAGATCTGAGTTATGAACCAGTCACCATCGGTATGCAGGAAAAGAATTTCGGTTCGCAGCAAGTCTCCATGCCCACTGCAACTGAACGCACAACTCTAGTGCTAACCGTTCGGGATACCAGGTACAAACTGCTATATCACTGGTGTAAAAGCTGGGCGGGGGAAATTGCCAGATCCGATGGTACCTTCGGG
>JANQLH010000239.1 GCA_028280735.1 SAR324 cluster bacterium
GGAATAGAGGGAAGCAAAGCCGGAAAAGGTAGTCAGACCGGCCATTAAGATAGCGACCCCTACTCCTTCGATAGTTAAGCGAAGGATTACTTTGCGATCTGATTTTTCCCGGGCATCTTCATTGTATCGATTCAGAAAGTGAATACCGTAAGCACTTCCCACCGCCAGCAATACAATCGGCAAAATAGATGTTGAACTTGTTATCGGTGTCCCTGTTAATGCCATCAATCCAATTGACCAAAGTACCGACAGGACGACCGTAACCAGGGGAATGATAACACCTCGTACACTTTTGAAGCTAAGAGCCAGCATTGAAAATATCACCAAAATACCTATCGGCATCAACAATCCCATATCCCGGTTGATAATGCGTGACATCACAGAAATAACGACGGGCTGTCCGGCAATATAGAAATTCAACTCATCTCCGGAGTGTCGATTCAGAATCTCTGTTGCACTGTCATAGACATACAGCAGGTCATATACCTGCTTTACATCCGCCAGTTGAAATTCCAGGTTTTCATAACTGAGAGGATCGATATTGGCCAACATGAAGTCATACAACTTGTTGGTAAACACCTCCCAGGTCTGCAAATCCGGATGCATAAAGAACTCTTTGTCATCGGTGATATTCATAATCCTGCCGAAGGTTTCGGCTGTCAGTTCCTGTTCCAATAACGCTTCCAAATCAGGATTCTCCCGAAAGGCCGGTGACAGGTACTTTTCAAGGTGATCTTTCAAGTCCTCACGGATTTCCTCGGAGTGGGCTGAGATAAAAGCGTCGTCATAGGTTTGACCGTCAATGGTTTTGCCAAAAACCTCATGCGGAAAGGTCGATTCTTTTCCTAAAAACCGATTTTTCAGGCGTTGGGGATCAATGGCGGTTTCCAGTTCCAGCCTGGAGAATCGTTGTTTGTAATCCCATTTGCCGATCATGGGTACCAGAATAGTGGTTGCCAGACCGTCTTCTGAAAGAATATTGCCTCGAAACAAGCGATCATTCATGATATGCTGCTGCAGACGCGGGATGATTTTCTCGAGATCCCTGTCCGATTCCGGTAAGCTCTCTTCGCTTTCGTCAGTAAAGGAAATACCTGCTTCTTTTTTCAGTTTGGCAATGACGCTCCCGGTAACCACTGCACCGGTTGACTTATCCAAAATCGCATCTTCCAGTCCGGAAATACTGCTGATGTCCTCCGTGTCTATCCCCACCGGTAATTCGATCCTCTCGGGTTTTCCCGTTAGCTGACTCTCGATCGTCTTTATAGAAGTCAGTTGTTTAAGCTCTGAAACAACCTTTTCGATCTTCCTTAACACACCGGGATTCATAACCCCTGTCTGGGGGGCTTCAATCCCGATGATCAGCATTTCATTGTAACTGAAGTTCTTTCGGTAATAGTCATTGGCTTTGGAAGTCTTCATGTCCGAAGGCATGAACTTCTGCATATCAGGCTCAATATAAGCATATTTATTGTATGAATACGCGAAAAATGCGGTCAGGCAGACAACCACCGCGATAATAGTTTTGGGAAAACGTGTAGAAAAACGACTGATAACTTGCATATCTCGCAAACTCCGTAATACTGGTAAAAGCCCGGTTAGAAGGCTAACTCTTCCCAGGCTGAATGATTCACAACGCCGTATGGTTTTAAATTTTCTGCCAGATGAATCGCAAAATCACTTTTCTGAATCTTGATGCGGCTGCATTTACTGACTATTGCGATACTTAATTCCATACCCAGGCGGTAATGACGAAAGACCTTAATGTCCCAATTCTTCAATACATCTGATTGGGAGAGAAGAGGTTTTACATACCTCGATAAGATCTTGTCGATGTCTTGATCAAAACAACGAATGTTGACCACCTCCAAGTGCCCCACGATATACTCCTATGCTTTAGAAACCATAATTGGTTTCATTGACTCGGTGAAATGATAAAATACTGTCATCCAGCTATAGCTGGAAGTGTACCATTTTTTTAAACTATTGTTATTATTGAGTCTCAATTATATTGTCCTTTATTTTTACTAAATTTCGTTAAAATCTGTTACGATATTTAGTAAAATAGAAAAACACACGATATTTAGTAAAAAAATGGATACCCTATCAAAAGAGCAATTTTTCATCGAAGCTACCAGCCGGTTTTGCAGCAGCCTGGATATCACCGTGTCTTTGGGACGGTTAAGAGAGTATTTAAAGACTGTGATGCCGGTTGATCATTTAGCTCTTGATGTTTATAAACCGGAGTTAAAATCGATCCGTTCCGTTGCCGTTGCCATGGAAAGTGAATCGATCTGGCTGGATGATTTAATTCCGGTGCACGATAAAACCGCGCAGTTTATTGAAGAAGAATTAAAAAACCAACCCATCGTGATTAATGATGTTGCTTCTGATGAAAATCTCGGCCCGATGTTGAATTTCGTTCCCAGAAAAGTAAATCCATGGCACGAGGGCAAAGTTTCTATTATAGGTCTGCCACTGACCATAGAGGGGAAATGGATCGGAAACTTCGCTATTGTCGCCTTGGGCTTGAATAAATTCAGTGAGGATTACGCTGAGATGCTGACCCCCCTGAGAGAACCTTTTGCCCTGGTAATGTCCAATTGTCTTCAATATAAGGAAATCTTGAGGTTGCAGGATATGTTGGCCGATGAAAATCGTTACCTGCAACAGGAGTTGAGAGAAGCGGCAGGGGATGTGATAGGCAAGAATTTTGGCTTGAAAGACGTCATGGAAATGGTTACCCAAACTGCCCCCAAGGATGCTGAAGTGCCAAGAAATCTGAGGGCTCTGAGTAAGTGCTTGTAGCTGTTCTGACTAATTCATGGACGCTTGCAACAAAGGG
>JANQLH010000295.1 GCA_028280735.1 SAR324 cluster bacterium
AAAGATCTTGGAAGAGCTTTAATTTACAGCTGAGCGAAAACCAGTTTTAACCACACCAATAAAAGCTTTAAAAACAGCTTGTCACTTCGAAGTTTAGTGATGCTTTCAGCATTCAGCGATCAGCTCTCAGCAGGTTTTTGCTTACCATTGTTATGTCTACAGCTGAAAGCCAGCAGCACGTTAATCCTCAAGCTGAATTCCGGTATCCAACACAAGACTGGATAAGGGTTTAGCGATCTTCAGCTCAGATACTTATTATCAACCTGGCTTTAAGATAATTTACCTGCAGATCTTTGTCGTAAATAAGAACGGGATAAACTTTACACGCTTCACAACTCGGATATAAAATAAAAGCAAGCGAAGGAAAGCACGTTGGGAGATCACCTGACGAGGTCGACCGATGATTAACCGAAGATATGCCGTAAAACTTATTCTTACTGTTTCCTCAGGGTTGACCCTACTGTCAGGCAAAATAGGCCGGGGTCTCCAGGCAGTTTCCCGGTTTGTAGAAAAGACTGTTCTGCCCGGGGATACAGATCTTTCCACTTTAATCTACAAAAATCCTGCAACGCTGGATGCCGGTCAATTGGACACCACACCCCGGGGTCAGTTTGGCGTAATGGGGCTCTCCCGGCACAAAGTTAATCTCGCAGCCTGGTTTCTAAGAGTATCCGGTGAAACGGAATCCACACTGAAATTCAGTTACAATGATATCCTCAAACTACCATCCGTGGAACGCAATACCTTGTTGATCTGCTATGGTTATTTCGCCCATAACGGTTTGTGGAAAGGGATCTCCTCGGCTTCATTGCTGAAACAGGCGGGATTGAAACCGGGGGTCACCAGGGTAAGGTTTTCCGGTCCAAGGGGAATTAAAAAGAAATCAGCTACCTACACCCTGGAAGAAGTGATGAACAATAAAGTTTTCCTCGCTTATCATTTAAACGGCGAAGCCTTGCCGGAAAGTATGGGATTCCCTTTACGCCTGGTCGCAGAGGGTCACTATGGTAAATATTGGATTAAATATGTCGATGAGATTCAGCTACTGGCTTAAATAACCGCTTTCTGAGAAATAGCTGTAGTGAGGAACCGGAATCGGAAAAACTTGCAGGGATCTCATGTGGACGTAGCCTGTATACCTACAATCAAAACTACGTCCGCTTTTTTGCAAACTTACGGCCACTCAGCTTTATCTACACCAGACTTGGTATAGTCTTCAAAAGGACTTGGGCTGGGTTCCGCGTAATCTTCCTTGACAGGTCGGTAATAAAATTTAAAATCATCGGAAACATCAATCTCCAGTTCCGCGCCATTTGCTCTTGCATAAGCTTCTGCTCCGCAGTTTGGCCCTTCCTTTGTAGAGCAGGCAACAAGGGTTGGTGAAACCAGTTTGGTGATGTTGTTAAACGAAGCGATGTTCAGGCACTCTCCTAAAATGGATTGCGCTTTTTCGTCGGCTACTTCATGAGCTTTATTAAAACTCTTGGCCTGTTGCGGATGATTGATTTTAACTACTTGCATGATTTAACCCCTTTGAAAAATAGTTTATTGCCCAAACCAGCCATTCACCTCTTCAAAAAGTAGGCCTCCAAGTGCCGTCAACTTAATAATAATGTAAAAAACCCAATCGAACCAATAGGGTCAACCAGGTATGCAAGTCTATGGATTGATAGCTATTGATTTTATTATGAAAATGGGAATCGATTCTGAAAAATCTTGACTTGTTAGTATGGTATGAGGAGCGATTGTAAGCTTGTGATCGTCACCAATTATTGTGCCATTCCGGGTTATCTTGGATTTAAAGGCTAAGCTGAACACATAAATCTATCATTTCGGCAGAGGTTTGATCCAATTCCTTTACCAAACGTTTGAAAGCAAATGTTCATTGTCTCAGAAAAACACCGGGTTATACGTTACATCACCGACAGAAAGTCAAATGATAATTATATCAATAACCTCTTTGGTTCACTATTTAAACCGGAAGCGTTAACCGAGAATGGAATCCAAGATATCCTTATGATTTTATTGAAAATTACTAGCAACCGCAAAAGGTGTCTCGGAAATTAGACGCTTTTGTATACTGATACAGTAAAAAACGTGTTGGCTCTTTTCAGTAAAGCTTTATTTCCTGCAATGTAAAGGCGGCAATACTTCCTATGGCTCTTAGCTCCTTCAAATCCTTATCTGTTTCTATTGTCATGCAAAACTCCCTTAAATAATATCTGATCGAAAACCAGTTTAACCCATGCCAATAAAAATTTAAAAAGTTGGTGTTTCGAAGTCCAATGCTTTCAACGATCAGCTCTCGGCCAGTTTTTGCTTGTCTTTGTAGTGCTTAAAACTGAATTCCGGTATCCGGCACAAGGCCGGATAGGGGTTTAATGATTTTTCGTTCAGACACTAAATAGCTAAAGTTGACATCTGTTGTAGGCTATTCATCCGATCAACTTTGCGTACTTGTAAACATACGATTCAACTGCTAGTAGAGTTTTTTCCCCATGCTTACCCTTTTCTCGACTGAATAACCATTGGCTAAATAGAATTTTTGAACAGACTCATTCCCTTCCATAATTTGGAGGTTGACTTTTAGGCATCCCCGGTTGACGAGCTTTCTTTGGGTAAACGAAAGTAAACGTGATCCAATACCTTGTTTTTGGAGCTCCGGACGCACCGCAATGGAATAAATCCAAGCTCTATGACCATCATATCCAGCCATAACAGTGCCGACTACCTCTTGTTCTTTTACGGCAACAAAGAAAAGCCCGTCTTTGTTTTGTAACTTTTTATCAATTACAACTTCCGGTGAGTTGTGCGCTGCTTCGTATCCGAACACAATCTGCCATAACTTGATAACTTGCACCCTGTGTTTCAAATTATTGTATTCTATTATTTGAAATTGTGTATCTTGCATGAAGTGTTCTTTGATTATCGCCTTCAAACCCTGGCTATAGATGGTTTCAAAGGCTGTATTGGAATCTAAATCTAAATGCCTACAAAATCCAAAATAAACACTCTTTTTAAAGTCAATTGACAGCAGTAAGCAATGGCTTTTTGTAACAAATGACTACCTGCAACAAACCTTTGGCAATATTTGCAACAACAAACCGGTGTTGGAGGCGATCGTTATTATTTTGGATTTAGTTTTTTTAGCTGAATGCTGATAGCTGAAAGCATGTCAAACCTCAAGATCAATCTGTATGGTAGCATCAAAGCGGAATAAGGATTTAAGGGATGTTCGTTCAGACACTAATTCGCTGGAGAGGCAGAAATGTGAGTAGTTCAGCCCAGTCGGGGTTGATTGGGTGGGATTCAGTTCGGGGCGTCCTTGGCTTACTAACATCCGGGCTTTGACAGAAAATATCAGAATCAATGATCTGCCGCCCGCTTCTACAAAAGCAAAAAGCCTGCCCCGCCTTTTAGATTTTAGTTAACAAGTCCCTGAGTTCATTTTTCTTAGCATCAGTTGGGATGATATTTTCACCATGTTGATTGGTGCCGTCAATAAACTCTGTCACTTGAAATTTTGCCTTTACAATATTGTCCTCAATAGCTTGGCTTAAGTTCGTATCGCCCCAGGCATTCTGGTAATGGGACTCGTAATACCCTTTATGCATCACTGAATTCCCCCTGATCATAAAGGAAAATGATCCGAATGCGGTTGAATAATATGGATAGGGATTAATCATCATGAAGTTTGAAGTACATACCATAAATATGGTGGGAGTACCCTTATATAATTGAATTTCAAGTTTATCCGATTTTATTTCGTTTTTCAGCATAATGATTGAAATAAGATTCTTTAGGATTTCCTCTTCTATGTCACCTTGGTTACGACCTTCCTGTGTGGCCCTATGATGTGCAACTTCCGGATTGGTCATCAATATCTTCACTTTGGTTCCTCTTTTCAGAGCGTTGATTAAAGCGTTTCTGACTTGCATGTTATCACCGACCGGATTTTGGCCTACACCAATTAAACCTTTTAGTGATGAACCTACAATGACGATTTCTTCATTTTCATTATTAATGGAAGAGATTAATTTTATTTTCGCAATATTCCTGTTTCTCGTTACTCCTGTAATTCCTGCAGTATGAATTTCTGCAAGAAGTTTGGCATCTTCAATAGGCTGGATAGTGGTTTTGTGAACCTCCTCGGACAAAACCTTTACATTAATTAATCCCAAAAAGCCGGCTAAAAACATACTTGAACCAAATCCCGCCAACAATGACGCCGGTGTATCGCTTATCTGGGCAGAAAAAGCACACACGGCTAAAACAATACCAAAAATTAATACAAAGAAATTGGTTCCGACAGAGCCCGGGAAAAGCGAAGTTAAACTTACTTTCTCTTTCATAGTTGCCTCCTATCTAAAGTGAAATTAGCAAGATCCAACATCGTGACCAGTGTCCTTTCAACAAATGTAAAATCGTTTTGATTTAATACTAGGGGACATGACTTTTTTTACGCTGAGTTGCGAGGCTCGCAGCAAGAACCTGGTTTCAGCGGATCTAAAGCAATAGCCTTTCGTTGTCACGACACCGGGATATAAAGGTATACATCGCATGATAACCTTTTAAGCAGGAGTTCCTTTTTGCTGGTTGGATTAGAAGGGAAAACTCTTGATTGCTTCGATCCTGACAGCTTCAGTATTAACCGCTTGATCAAGGTGAAGAAATTTCATGAGTGATCCCTAACCGAATCATCAGCATGGCTTTGTTTACCATAATCTGAGGCAAGTTTCAAAGTATTTTGAGGATGCAGTTCACCGATCGAAGGCTTAAATACATGGATGAAATGATCGGATTAAATATTCGCTGATTAGTCATCAAGCCTTGAGGGTTTGGATGGAAAACATGTAGTTTGCACTTGGCGATTTCCGGGCTTAGAAGTTTTGTAATTGTGTTATTGGACAGCGAAACTTTGCAGTCAACCGGACATTGAATAAAAAATCCAAAGATCCAAGCCTGACCCCATTTTTTTCTTGTGAGCTTTTAGTGAAATACAAAACTATTTTTTGTTTGCAATTTTGGATCTTGTGCTTTATATAACTCAAAAAAAACCTGGTAGACAAACAAAAAAAAATCGGGCGGGAATAATTAATTTGAAAACGACGTTATTGGCCATAGATGAACGATCCAAAGCTTTTTGTTTTAAATGAAAACTCTTTTTCGAGTCTTTTAACAATGAGCTTCAATCTGCATAAACGTCAATCCTGCCAAGAAATAATTAGCTTATCTTATTTAAGTACCGGAACTGCGTTATGCCAATCTATTACATCCGCTTAAATAGGATACCTGCATTATCATTGCAGCTTTTTTGTTTGCTTAATTTTGTTGTAAAATTGTCTGCCTTACACAGTGTTGATTAACCAAATTATTTAATCGGGAGTTTAAAATGAAAGGATACAATACCAAGTTTTTAAGTGAAAATTTTGAAATTGATATTCCATGGTTTAGCTATGACTTGTATAGCGA
>JANQLH010000251.1 GCA_028280735.1 SAR324 cluster bacterium
TCTTTGGTCCTGTTGCTCAGGTATTGTTTGAAGAATTCATTGAAATTATCTTCGGTAAGACTGATTTTGTATCCGCCGTTTTTAGGACCGATTTGAAAACCACCTTTAATACTTTTGGAAAAATTCAGTTCAATTTTTCCACCAATAATCTTGGAAAGTTCGGTTTCGAAACTTTTGCCCAATTCCTGCTGATCCTTTTCCGGCAGCAATAACTCAAGGTCAGGTTTGGTTTTATCTGATTCCCAGTTCTTGAGGATGATCTTTATGTATTCCTGGATGTTTTTACCGGACATGGCTGTCGACACGTTTGAATCGACGG
The DNA here is from genome assembly GCA_028280735.1 of SAR324 cluster bacterium. Classification (GTDB taxonomy): domain Bacteria; phylum SAR324; class SAR324; order XYD2-FULL-50-16; family XYD2-FULL-50-16; genus JAHJTV01. Next base: position 320 of record JANQLH010000251.1, read on the forward strand.
CTTTTGCCGTAATAACGTCGGTGATTTGCTGACGAATCTCTCTTATGGCCTTGAGACCGGCCATCTTGATTTCGGATTCATTGATCTTGCGTTGGTTTTCGATCTCTTTTTTTGCTTCGTCGATCATTTTGGAAGCTTCGGTCTTGGCTTCGTTTTTAATCCGCACGGCTTCTTCCGTTGCGTTTTCTATGATTCTTTCGGCTTCTGCTTCTCCTTTTTGAACACCTTCCTGGTAGATAATACTGGTTAGCTCCTGAATGTTTTGTGCCATCTTATTCTTTCTCCGCAGATACAATTAATCAGTTTATACAAATGCAACTTTGAAAATTATTCGACGAGAAAAAACGATCATCTAAGGAAATTGTCTATCATAAAACGACGACGAATTACTCTTTCCCCGGTTACCTCCTGCAATATGAATTATTATTGTAACAACCGAACTGACGGTCAGGCAACAGGTCATTGCCACACCATTCACTTCGATTTTTTGGTCAACCTAGAGTACTCTAAGAAAAAATGTTTTGATTTAAAACAATAATTTATCCAAGAATAAAAATTTTTATCCTTGTTTGTACATGAAGACCGAACAGGCAGAATCGTAGATCAAATACTTGGCGGTTCGTCCGACTGCATTCTGTTTGTCGGCGTAGCTGGAATTAGCGGCAACGATAATCAGGATGGCATCCGACATTTTCTGCAACTCGATGATCTTCTCATAAGACCGACCAAACTCCAGAACCGTTTTGTACCTGGATTTGATATTAAATTGGGAGATATAGTCGTTTAATTTGGCCTTTTGCTCCACCCTCAGGCCTTTAAGCTGTTCTTTTTTGGATTTATCCTCGGTTAACCTCTGGTCCCATTCCCAGGTGAAATCTGTTTTCATATCTGTTCCTGCCGGAGACTCAGCCACATGAATGAACATAAGCTCGGCATTGGATTTTTGTGCCCACCTGTCTGCCAGTTCAACCAAACCTTTATTGGTATCGGAATAGTCGACGGGGACAATAAAAATCATATTGAATTTTTTGATGGGTTTTCTGTAGATGTAGACCGGTCCCCTCGCATTATTGAGGATATGTCGAGTGACACTTCCCAGGAAGATTCTTTCTATCAGGGTGTGGGAATGAGCAGGAATAAGTATGAATTCGGGATTAATCTTCGATTCAAAATCGATTATTTTTAAATGAGGTTCTCCGGCAACAGATGACGTCTCATAACCGACCTCTACATTCAACTTGCTGATAAACTTCTCCATTTCCTTCAAATCTTTCTTCATGAGGGTTTCATCCTGGGTAAACAGCATTTTTTTACCCTGCATGAAGTTTTTTGACCTGACATGAAGGAAGTGAAGTTCGGATCCGGTAATCTTACACCATCGATTAGCCAAGCGAATTATTTCCTGACTCACCGCACTTGGAGTAATCGGAATAAGAATTTGCTTTTTCATGATTCCCCAGAAAACAATTATTGAGATGACTTAATAAGTGTTAAGTAAACCAAAACCTTACATAACAATATGTTAGTGATGTAAATGAACCTTAGACGCAGCCCGATTTATCAGGCCCTTCTATTTTCATTGTGTCCAAGTCTCTAAGGATTCACCTAGATTGTCAATGGAATTTACCGTTTTTTTGAGCGGATTGGTGCAAGCAATATAGTCGCTTCAATGGTAGTGGGGCAATACAATCCCCATGTTTCTGCAGGGTTTTGGAATGAGGCGCTATAATAGTTCAAGATCGTATTGCAACATTGCCATCACAGCCGGGACGGCTGGCATTTGGCCCTTTTTCATAAAAATACGATAAGATCCCTGACAGGATGCCCCGCTTGGAGGGCTGGTAGCGTTGGCCAGGATAGCAAAAGAATTGAATAGAGGTGACAAAAATCAACACCAGGAGAAAAAACAGGTGAGTGGAATTGGAATATCATAAGGCAGCTGATCAGAAACAATGAATCATTCCGGCGAGATGATGCTAAAATGATCATTCAGCGATTGTATAACAGAAGCTGGACCTTGAAGAATTACTTGGCAAAACGAGTTGGCGTTTCTTCCCCGGTTTTGCAGTTCGGATGATGTCTGCTGATACTTCCGGATTCGGGTTTGTTTGAAATGATCTTAAACTTCTAATTGCGTAAAACGGCTATGATTGAACATCAAAACAACAAAACAAAAACTCCTTTATCTCCTGTGACAATTGCCGGCATTACCATCTGGACCGCCATCCTGACTATCGGTGTTGTGTTCGCCATTTTTGCCACACCCGGTTTTTGATTAGTGCCCAGGCGAGAATTCGTTACACTCTTACGAGCCTTATTCTCATTTCACCTGCCTGGGAACAACGAAAAAAAGATACAGATAAACAGCCAGAAAAAAACAGATATCAACATCCTGTGTTATACTGACCAACTCTTCCATAATCTCTTCCTTGATCTGGTAGATTTCCAGCCGGTCCCGGAACATAGGGGCAAAATGTGATGTGCCTTCACTCCAGATCATGTACGACTGGTCAATAATCACCCGCAACATAATTAAAAAACTATAGCGATTCCGTTGCATTGTTTTTTTCGGTGTTTCCTTTTTTTCCGCTGCTTTTTCCAGCGAAGTTAAAAAGGTCTCTTTAAAAACGCTTTCCGGATTATTGTACAGAATTTTGTAAACGAACTTATAACTGAAATTCAGGCCGTTTTCGAACTGTTCTGAGTCCAGCTCTTTCTCTTGTTCGGAGAAAAAACGAAAAACCTTTTTGGATTTCTGAAGGATTGAAACCAAGTTTTGGGTGCTTTCCGGAATAAAGGGATAATTGTTGAACAATAACGCCAACGTTTCCCTGGCTGCCGGCGATTCCTTGTAAAACCTGTCGAAACGTTCGGCAACATCAGGAATGTTTTCGGGATCTTCGATTAACAATTTGAGTTCCTGGGAGTTTCTCAGTCCGATTTGAGTTAACAGTTCGGCAACATCTGGCTTTTTCATGGGCCCTCCTTAAACGTCGTTCAAGGCAATAACGAGTCTGGGATTTCTGGTTTATAATCATATTTCCGGTTGAACGGCAAGCTGCTTTTAATAATCGAATCATTCAAATACATCAAAAGACGTTTGCCATTTCTCAACTCCATTCACGATGATCTTTAAATGATGTTTGCCTGAATAGTGTTTGCGTGTTGTCATGTCTTTGAAAGACTGCCTGCGGATAAACGATTTGGTGTTGGCGGTGATTTCAGATTCAGAAATTTGGAATATTTTAGTCGACAGCTTCCCGTTCTTTTTAACATAGTCCACGGCATATTCCAGACGAATTTTACCAAGAGATTTTGTGCTCGTCGACAACTCGAAGCGAAACTCAAGTTCTCCTCCAATCCTGATTTTATCTTCCTTTAGTTCCGGATGGCAGATTTTGATTTTGTCCGGACTTTCAAAACCAAAAAGCGTCAATACATCAGAATTCCCCTTTTTTAACAATGAACGGCAAGCGTGTTTTACGATCCAATCGGTTTTTTCGTTCTTTCCCAGCCATTCCTTTGCAATTTGAATAACCAATTCAGGACTGTCTTTGGAGATATCGTTAAGATTATTGGCAACACTTCTTCTTACATATTCTTCTTGATCTTCTTTTAAATTTTCTAAAATGGGGAGAATTGGTGCGGGATCCTTTTTTAGAGCCGGTAATGCCACGGCCCACGGCAAGCGAGGTCTGCAACCTTCACTGGAAAGCCTTCTTACGTGATAATTGTCGTCGTTCGACCATCTCAGCATCTGCTTCATCATCCGCGATTGGTCCTTGAGAATGAAAGGCCGAACTGCGAATTCAGAGGAAGCAAAGCGTGTAAACCATTCCAGGGCGGGAAGGGAGAGCTTCCAATCGTTCAAGCCAAATTGTTCAACAAATTCGGGAAAAACCATACCCAAAAATCCGGTATTGGCTTCTTCGGCAACTGGATAAAGAATCCTAAGCTGCTGCTTGTACGGGTGTACGATAGTCTCACCCAGGACTCCGGCGATTCGGCTCATTCGTTGTTTTAATTCCAGCCCCTCCCAGGTTTTATCAAAAACCCTGTCGAGAAAGATATCGACCTCAAATGTCGAATCCTGTAAAGATATCAATCCGGCAAGTCTTTCCAGCAACGGTCGATTGTATCCATCTTTGAGAAGTTCAGCCATAATTCTGTATAGAGAGTTGTTTTTGTGCAGTTATGGAAAGGGCTCCTTCATTATTCAATTGTTTTACCTGTCCTCTTTTAATTTGCTATTTTGCCGAGTTCAGCTTCCAAAGGCCTCCCTATAAAAAACGCTACCATTAACAACATACCCGCAATTGTTAACAGGGAAACCATAAAACTTTTGGTCGCATCAAACGCAAGACCTGCAATTAACGGTGCAACTGCTGCCGGGATATTGGCGGAAAACAACCAACCGTATACCTGACCGACGTTCTCGGCACCCCATTTTCTGGCAACGGTCGAGGCATAAATCACCAAGACTCCCCCATAATTGAAACCGGCGATAAAGGCATAGATCAAAAATCCTTCTATCTGATTTAAGATCCAGTATCCGCCAATGAACAACAAAGCCTGACTGATCAGATTCAGACGGATAACCAAAAGTGCTTTTACATTATCACAAAGCAGACCCCAAAAAATCCGACCTGCGGCATTCGCGACGGCAAACAGTGAGACTGCTAAAATCCCTGTTTCCACGGTCAAGTTGATATTCAGCTCTTTCAGATTGGCGTTAACCGTAAATCCGGCAGCCAGTGCCGTAAACATGGAAAGGTATAAAAGTAAAAACGTACGGTGTTTAACAATATCGGCGAGTCGCAGAGATGTCGCTCTACTAGCGGAAAAACCCTTGGGTGTCTTCATAAAAAGTCCGGCAAAGCAGACTGTTACCAAAAAGCCGAATCCAAAATGAGTGAACACTTCAAACGGGGTGAAGTCCAACCCTTCCATTAAATATCCACCTACCTGACTAACCAGGGCTGCACCTCCTCCAAAACCGGCCACAGCAATTCCCGTCACCAATCCTTTCTGATTGGGAAACCACAAAATAGCTGTAGCTATGGGAACCATGTAGGCAAACCCAACCCCTATGCCGGCAAAAAGTCCAATACCAAGAACAGTCAATATGAAATGATACCGACCAAGTCCTGCCAGAATCCAACCACTTCCGAATACAAGCCCCCCAAGCAGCGCACATTTCCTGACACCCAAGCGATGAACATAGCTTCCGACAATCATCATTGTGGCAGGAAACATGAAATAAAATATCGTGAAAGGGATCTGCACCGCGCCCTGTCCAAGACCTGTCAATTGTTTAATAGGAGAAACATACACCGACCAGGAATACGTTGCCCCCAAACACATCTGCATGGCTACTGCACAGAGTAGAATTACATATCGATACATTCGCGGGTTATGTGTTTAATACCTCCGTGATTTGTCTGGTTATAGCGCTGTCTGTAATCGATAATCATCATCAGTCTTTTTCAGCATTCGGTCAATTGTTGTGTCATTTCACCATTTCTATCCCCATTGATTCGATAAAATATACCGTTTTGACCTGTGCTATGTTCGTCACCAAGTCATCGGCTTCCCATTATCGCAGGTCTTAGAGAAAGTGTGATAGTGAACGCCGGAGGCGGGAGTTCACTATGATCGAAAACTTCAATTTGATTTCCAGAATTATAAAATATGTAACGCCTTAACATCCCGAGATTAAAATTCCGTTTTTTGTCGTAACCACCTGCGAATACGCCGATTGGCTCATTTTGGAACGGCTTTCCAACACCCCGTCTTTTCCATTATTGTGAGTCTAATTGCCCGATTTGTTTATCGTAATGAAGAAATTAAATATTGGTTGACTTGTCGACCACTGTTCGGTAAACAAACCTTCAGACAACTGAATGAGAGTATTCGAAAAATTGAAAGGAGGGGAGTAAATGAAAGGAAAAAGCACTGCTTTGGGTGGTTATGCCAATAGGGGAATACCTGTCAAAATCGTTAGCTTTCTTAAGTTTGTTTTATTTTCCGGAATAATCCTGATGATTATTCCGCCTTCAATTTTTGCGAACAGGTTGCCGGGAGAAGAGCTGTATCAAAAACTGACTGCAGCAGCCGGCGGTATTTCAGACCCAACACTAATCGATGATTTGTTTGAAAGATCTGCCGGGCTTGACTTCGAAGGTTCTGATTCCGAAGAATTTGTCGGGAACTTGCGAGTCATTGAACAAAAAAATAAAGATGATTTGACTCCGACAAGAAAGGTTTATCTGTTAAGAAAACTCTCCGGAGAGCTTTTAATCCTAAATGTACCACCCAATGTGACTGCGTTGTCGGCAGATTCGACATCGCCCTATGCCAACTTGGATGATGCTTTTGAAAACAAGATGCTCTTTCGGGTCAACGTCCAGGAATTGGATCTGACAGAAACGGTCGTCCAGGTTGCCCAATTGGTGCAAAAGCCTGAGCAATTACTGATGGATAGACTTTTCAGGATTAGTATCATATTGATGCTGTTTTTCGTCATGGTGGGAATGGGTATGACCTTAACCACAAAGGATTTTGCCCTGGTTTTCAGCAAGCCACGGGGAATTCTGATCGGACAAATTCTTCAATTTGGATTAATGCCGTTGCTGGCCATGATATTGGGCCGGTTGTTGGGATTTTACGAACATTATCCCTTTATTTTTGTCGGACTGATCCTGATAACCGCCATTCCCGGAGGTGTGACTTCCAACCTGATGACCTATTATGCCAAGGGTGACTTGGCACTTTCCATATCGCTCACCTCATTTTCAACAGTGCTTTCCATAGTCTTTACTCCATTGCTGCTGGCCCTGTATTGTGCCGACATGCCGGACATTGATATTCCGGTTAAGGTGGTGATACAAACCATTCTTATACTGGTTATCATTCCATTGATTGTAGGGATGACATTCCGTTGGAAATGGCCTAAGGCTGCTGAAAAGGCAACACCGTTTTTCTCGGCTTTGGGCATCGTGGCGTTGTTGGTTTTGATTATTGCCGGAGTGCTGAACAATCTGAATATCTTCGTGGATACTTCTCGCTATGGAGTTAAGTTCTACTTCACGGTATTTACCATCACCATGTTGGGGATGATGTTCGGATTATTCATTTCGAAGCTGCTGGGCGTCAACAATTACCAGACTAGGGCCATTTCATTGGAGACAGGTTTGCGAAACAGTGCTCTCGCCATGACTATAGCCCTGCTCATTCAAGACACCATGGGCGATTTCTACAGCTCCATGTTTGTTACATCCGGAATCTTCGGGTTGGTTATGTATGTGGCCGGATTGGTTTCCATCTATTTCTATCCCAAATTACTTCCCGTGACAGCCGGTCAACAAACCGCCGAACAAGTTACCGCATAAGTCATATTGACCTACTTCAAGGAAGTGTGCAGCCTCATGGCTGACCTTCCTGCTTTCTCTCTATATACTTTCTTACCGGATTCGAACTAAATGAAAAGGGCGGCGGTCGTGAAATGTAGAGAGCAATTCAGCAGGAGAGTCGGAACAGGTGCCGAATATTGCAAGGGTGCATCAGCTACCACTCTGCAGATCGGATGCAAACTGCAGATACTAAGGTTTAAATATCTGCCAGAAATCTATCGGCGTTGTCCCACACTACCTGCTGGATTTCATCTGTTTCCCTGAGAAGTTCATGTTCTCCGTCTTCGATAGTTACCAGTTCACAATTGGGTAAATGCTTTGCCGCAAAGTGATGAGCCGGAATGGAAACAATTTTGTCTGCCCCACCACTAAACAGCATTATCCGTGTTTCTATTTTTTCGAGGAATGCTTTTGATTTAACCAGTTTGATTGACTTTAGGGCAGCTTTTAGCCAGGCATAGGTAGGACCGCCGATTCTAAGCTTCGGGTTGGACTGTAAAAGGGATAAATCGTGAGCGTACCTTTCCGGATCGGATGTTACCTTGTTTTCTTCAAACGGAGTTTCTTTCCATTCCCCGCATCCCGCTATGTAAACACTCCCCAACCCAACTAAACTTGCTGTTGAGGCCAAAAGACCGAATGCTTTTTTCATCAAAAAAGATACAGGCAGATCAAACATGGGACAGCAGAACAAAACCTTTCGGAAAACCCCGGGATGATCATGCAGATACCGGATGCTGATGTTTCCTCCCATGGAATGAGCCATTAAAATGCAAGGTTGCTCCGCTTCGGGGATGATTATGTTGGTTACAAACTGATGCAGATCTTCAACAAACTCCGAAAACTCATTTACATAACCTTTTTCGCGGTCTGGCAAAGCCCGGGAAGACAACCCCTGACCTCGCCAATCAAGGGAATAGACCTTGAATCCCCGCTCAAGTAATTTGGAAATAGGCTCACCGTATTTTTCGATAAATTCGGTCCAGCCATTTAACAACAAAACGGTTCCACGGCATTTTTCCGCTTTTAAAGATATATAGCGAAGGGATACACCATCTCGGGTGATAAAGTTGCTGGTTTCGTTGAATAAGTTGGCGTAGGGTGATTGTGGTTGTGTCATTCTTAAATCGTATATGAGTTTAGTGAATATTAAGTATACGGATTCGGTCCCTAATCTGCTCGGTTTGAACATATCCTGTCAAATGGTGACATAACAATGCCGATTAAAATGGTTTTTGTCGTCCCTTTGGGACTCAATAAAGTTGCTACACAATTGTTCCGGTGTTTGCAATTACTGGCTGCTTCCACGCATTCTCTAAGAGATTTCCAAATACCAGGCTTGAATCTTTACGCATGTGAAGCAAAACCTGTTTAAACCACGCTCCATCGGCTCCAAAAGGTTGACAGTCCATATGCCGATAGTTTGGGGCATTGGCAGATAGTCACCCTTTTTATCAGCTTTTGCAGAGACATTATAGAATTTACCAATTTGATTCAACAGGTCTGCCATATTAGGTTTCTTGACACGTCAGCAACAGCTTTTTATTATCATAGCATAACCTTGTTTTCGAGTTACAAAAAAAAGCCATGTATAATCAATAATCTTATAATATACCATGCCCAGAGACGCCCATTTCTTATATTTCCTCGATCAAAAAATCCAGTTGATTCCCGGCAACCATTATTCTATCGGACGGAAACCAGAGAATGACATTGTTTTGCCTCACAAAGGCGTGTCACGAAGCCATGCTCGAATAACCTGGGAGAACGGGGCTTTTTTCCTTGAGGATCTTGCCAGTTCCAACGGAACCCAAATAAATGGAAAGCTAATTCAAAAACGCAGGTTGATTGACAAGGATAAAATCAAGATTTGCACCAATAACCTTGAATACAGGGTTCCCGCCTTTTATGAGCAGGATGAGGAGATGAATCCCAGTGCCACCATGATCCTGGAGAAGCAGGTTGCCGAAATCCTGAATAAAGTGGAAGATCCCAGTGTGGTCAAAGGTATAGCTAATCTAAAAAAT
>JANQLH010000313.1 GCA_028280735.1 SAR324 cluster bacterium
ATCGAGCTCAACTCGATTTCCAGCCTGATCGGACCGAACGGTGCCGGTAAAACCTCTATATTTAACTGTATGACGGGTTTCTATAAACCCAGTGAAGGACATATAATATTTGATAACACGCGTATTACCAGAAAAAGGCCGCATAAAATCACCAGGCTGGGTATCGCCCGCACATTCCAAAACCTACGTTTGTTTAAAAACATGACAGTCTTGGAAAACGTCATGTCCGGAATGCACTGCAGGTCCTCCGCCGGCTTTTGGGGGGCTGTTCTGCACACATCTCATCAAAGAAAAGAAGAGGAAAAAATTCGCTCGTTCTGTGAAGAGTGTCTTGATTTTGTGGGTATACTGGGCAAGAAAAATTGGATGGCAACCAACCTGCCTTACGGAGATCAAAGAAGAGTGGAATGGGCTCGAGCCCTGGCAACCCAACCCAAACTGTTACTTTTGGATGAACCGGCCGCCGGTCTCAATTATGATGAAAAAGAGCAACTCATTGCCCTGATCAGAAAGATAAGGGAAGAAAGAGGAATCACGGTTTTTCTGATAGAACATGACATGGGACTGATCATGAAAGTATCAGAACATATCACTGTTATTGATTACGGTAAGAAAATTGCCGAAGGGGATGCGGAAACCATTCAAAACGATCCAAAAGTGATTGAAGCCTATCTCGGTAAAGATGAGGAGGAGGCAGCATGAGCGAAATAGTTCTGAACATTAAGGATTTAAACACCCACTACGGTAAAATTCACGCGTTGCGAGGAATCAGCCTTTCTGTTGAAAAAGGCAAAATCATCGCCCTGCTGGGGGCAAATGGCGCAGGTAAGAGTACCACCCTGAAAGCAATATCGAGCCTTGTGGATGTCACCTCCGGCTCCATCGATTTTATGGGAGAGGATATCACCAAGTTGCGTGCGCACGAGGTAGTCAACAAAGGTTTGATTCACGTGCCCGAGGGACGTCATATTTTTAAAGGAATGACCATCAAGGAAAACCTCGACCTGGGATCATTTACTTTAAAGGACGATGCGGAAAGAAAACGGCGTATGCAGCATGTATTTGAAATCTTTCCCATACTCGATGACAGGCAAAATGGAGACGCAGCGCTGCTTTCCGGAGGAGAACAGCAGATGCTGGCAATTGGCCGGGCAATGATGACCGAACCTAAATTGCTTTTACTGGATGAGCCGTCCATGGGGCTGGCACCATTTCTCGTGCAAAACATCATGAAGATTGTGAAACGCCTCAACAACGAAGGAACCACTATTCTTTTGGTCGAGCAAAATGCCAAAGTGGCTCTAAAAATCGCTGACTATGGTTATGTCCTGGAAAACGGAAAAACCGTCATCGAAGGTCCGGCCGAAGAACTGCAACAAGACGAAAGTATTATCAAGGCTTACCTGGGACATTAAGTCAAAACCGGTGGGTACGAGGTACCCACCTCCTTCCGAAATCATCCATACCTGATGCCCGGCTGATAACTCAGCGGATTTAGTCTAAATTACCATAGTTACTACCTATGCAGAACTAAACTAAACCCTGAAATGTGTGTTATATAGCTGAAAATTAGTGACGGCACAGCGAAATCTAAGCTTTTTGCCGTCGCATTGTTGCCAGAAAAATCGTTCCCAGAATGACAACACCGCCGATCCAGGTCCTCAGTGAAGGAATTTCCTCCAAAATCAACAAAGCAAGAACAATCCCATAAACCGGTTCAAGTCCTGCAATCAGGCTTGCCAATTGGGCTTTTATCTGACTCAGACTTTTGATAAACAAGGTATGCGCTGCAGCAGTGCAGAAAACACCAAGAAAAGGAACCAGAACATAGTCCCAGGTTTGAATCTGAAATTCTGCAACCAGCACAAAGGGAAGCAGTACCAGTGCGGCCACACCATTTTGAAAAAGGGCAATGACGGAAGATTGGTAGTCAGTGACATATTTTCGGTTTAACAGCGATAACACGGCAAAGGTGAATCCCGAAACAACGCCCCAGATGACGCCCTGTGTTACGTTGTTCTCAAGATCAAAGGAAGGTATCACCAGAATCAGGCCTACAAATATCAAAACCGCCATACCAACATTAAATAAGGTTAACCTCTCCCGGAAAAAATAGGGTTCCATAAAGGTTACAAACAAGGGAAAAGTAGAAAATGTAATCAACCCGATCGCAACGGTTGATACTTTAATTGATTGAAAAAAGGACCACCAATGTAACGCGAGGATAACACCAATCACAATTAGTATGACCAGGTCCCTGGCGGATTTTATCTTGATGGAGGTTTTGGAAACCCAAAGCAGCAGGGCCAGCGCGATGGATGCGAAAAAAGTCCTTCCAAAAACAATCAATAAAGGTGACAAGGTAATGATTTTCCCTAACAAGCCGGAAAGGCCGAACAGAAAAACAGCAGTATGTATTTCGATTAATCCCAGTTTTTTTGGATCCACTTTAATAACTGATTATAAGATGAGAAATAGTTGAGAAGTGGGTTTTACGCTAACAAATCGGTTTTAATCGGTAAACTGTGCTGCCGGTGAAAGTTTTTACGGAGGGAGCAATTAAAAAGGGGACATTGCAGGTATATACAGGGTTGTTTAAATCGCCATGGTGCAGTTTCCGCCGGATCGTTCAGATTGTTGCAGACTAAGGGAAGCGCGTTTAATCATATCCGAGTCACCATTGTTTAATTCTGCTACGCCGGCACTAATTGTCACGTTTAGATTATTTGGAAAATCGTGATACTTGACCTCCTGTCTGATCTTATCGCTGAAATGTGTGGCCCCGTTGAGGTCGGTAGATCGTAATAACACAATGAACTCGCTGTCATTCCACTTGGCGCAGACATCGGTGAACCTGGATTGAGACACCAGGATGTCTCCAATCTCTTTTTTTATTATTCGTATGCCTTCCGCATCCAGCGTTTTGCTTAATTCAGTCAGGAAATCAATTTTAATGAGAACTATAGAAAGCTTCGATGAGTCACGAGAGTTTCTGGCTATTTCCTGGCTAAGTTGAAGATTAAAAAAAGGACGGTTAAACATTCCGGTTTCCTCATCCCTGGTACCGATTCTCCTGGCGTTGGTAACATCAACCCCTTTTCTTATCCTTCGTATAAGTTCCGCGGGATCAAAAGGCTTGGTCAGGTAATCGTCAGCGCCAATATCCAGACCAAAAGACTGGTCTTCAGGTTTCGCTTTGGCACTGATCATTAACACAAAAATATCCTGTAAAAAGGAATCTGTTTTCAGCACTTTGCACATTTCATAACCGTTCATTTCAGGCATCATCGCGTCCAGTAATACCAGGTCCGCTGAAAATCCTTTTAAAGTATTCAATCCAATAATACCGTTTTCGGCTTCCTGTATTTCAAATTTTTCCCTGGTCAAGTGTCTCCTGATTGACCTTCTTATTTTGTCATCGTCCTCTACAACCAGAATTTTTGGCATATTATCAACAGTATTTGAATGGCTGGTGTTTTTAGTGTTCTTCCTGAAATCGTACCCTAGTCTTTGGCAAAATTATAATCAGACAACCTCACCCCGGGTATCAGTTGGTTAATCGAAAGAAAAACATTATCTTTGGTAAACGGTTTACAAAGGAAGCTGACCGGTAAATCCAGTCTGTGTGACAACTGTTCATCGGGTTTGATTTTGGAAAAACTGGTAACAACCAGCTTCATATTACGCAGTTTGATTTGATCTGCCAAAAACTTATCGCTGAGGTTTCTCCAAACGGGGTCATCCAGCCCCGAGTAATAGAACACAACATCAACACGTTTCTCTTTCATAATATAGAGCGCCGCTTTCCCGGTATGAGTGATTGAAATCCGTTCTATTCCGGCCGCGGAAAGAATGTTGCTGATTGCTGAGCACATCTCATAGTCTGAACCGGCAATCAGAAAATGGTTTTTCCTGCGTTTCACTTCAGAAGGTTTTGCCGTAATAGATTTGCCGGATTTTACTACTGTGTGTTTCAGCTGTTCAATTAATGTTTCGATTTTGAAAGGTTTTATTACGTAGCCGTCAACTTTGCTCTCCATGGCTTTTTCGATCGTATGTCTGCGCTCATGTGTCGTCAGGACGATGAAATAAGGTTTGGGTTGTATATCGTTTCGATCCCTGATTGCCTGCAATAATGTGATGCCATCCATGGGACTCATCCCCAGGTTCGAGAGCACAACTTCAATCGGATAGACTCTTGCCATGTAGTCAAGCGCCTTTTGCGGGTCCGGTTCGGCAACACAATACTTCACGCCCACGCTCTTTAAGGTTTCCACGATGGTGTCACGTACGCTCTCATTTTGTTCGACAATCATAAAGGAAAGGTTTTGAATTTCCTTCGGAATACTAATTTGACCGGAAACTGTCTGAACCTTTTGCAATTCCAGTTGAGTTTGCGTCTGTCGCAATTCGTTAACAGCTTGGGAGTATTTTTTTGATTGAATATCAATTGTTTTATCTTTGATATATGTTTCAATTTCCTTGTGTTTGATCGCCCGGTGTTTATCTAACGCTTCATTAATGTATTCCATCAGCTCTTTATTGTCCCAGGGCTTGGGAATAAACCGGTTGATAACACCATCATTAAATGCTTTAATCGCCTGGTTAGATTCCGTTGCACCTGTCAGAAGAAGCCTCTGACACTCGGGATAAAGCTGTTGGGCAAACCTCAATAAATCCAACCCGGACAGATCAGGCATCATGTTGTCTGAAAGTATCAAAGAGTATTCAGCCTGTTTAACAGCCTCTTTTGCTTGCAAAGAGCTTTCAAAATAATCAATGTCATATGCAAGCTCCTTTAACAGGCGTTTGAGCACCCTGACTATTTTTGGTTCATCATCAACAACCAGTATTCTTATGTTCTTTTCGACAATTTGAGCGATTTTTTCGTCAAGTGGAATGTTCATAACTTTTTTATGTTTTTGACGATATCATTAGAGTATTCCAGAATCCCGGGCACCATAACCAAATCTAAAATTGTTTGGTTAACAATATACTAATACTTAAAACTTTTTTCAAGAAATAGGGATCTTTAAACAAGCTTTTCCCACGACAGTTTTTATTCTGTTCCCAAGGGTATAGTAAACGAAAACGTACTTCCTTCCCCCTGTTTACTGTCAACGGTTACGACTCCCCCGTGCAGTTCCACGAGTTTTTTCGTGATAGGAAGCCCTAACCCTGTTCCCCCTGCAGATCGTGTTAAAGAATCGTCCAGTTGCCTGAAGACATTGAATATATATTTAATATCTTCCTGTGCCATACCAATTCCCGTGTCTTTTACCTGAAAAACAGCATGATTGTTGTTTATCGCAACAGTTATGGTGATACCTCCATTTTCAGTAAATTTAATGGCGTTGCCGACGAGATTTAACAGAATTTGTTTCAGTCGCACATCATCAGCCATGACGGTGGCATCCTGCAAATCAGTTTTGATATAAAGGGATTTTTCATCGGCAAGCGGTTTTAACGATTTTGTAACCTCTCCAACTATCTCCGTGCATGATAGTTCCGATTTTTTCAGATCCATTTTTCCTGCTTCAATTTTGGAAAAATCAAGTAAATCGTTCACCAAAACCAGCAGGTGTTTAGCAGAATCTTCCACATCTGTGGCAATTTCCGTAATTTCATCCGCATCCGGCAGGTTATCCTGATCGGTTAGAAACGGCAGATTGGATAAAATGACTGTCAGCGGGGTTCTCAATTCATGGGAAACTACATTGATAAAATCCGACTTTAAGCGATTTGTCTCTTCAGCCTTTTCCTTGGCTTCAATCAGTTCCACCTCGGCCTGCTTCAGGGTGGTGATATCATGCGAGACCGCCACGATGTTTTTTACTTCTCCTTCCTCTGCATACGGATAAAAACTGACATCCATATGCTTTTTACCTAACACCCCGAAATCAAATTCGTTGTGGTAATTTACCTGCTCTCCCTGCAAAGCCTTTTCAAATTTGGGAAAAATGAAATTCTCAAATACCTCTTTGCCCCAGATTTCACTGACTTCCTTTCCGACGAGCTCTTCCTTGGTTCGACCCTGAGCACGAGCAAAGGCATCATTCACGACAACATACCTCAAATCCCGATCCAGCATACTCATATAGTCTTTGGAATTGTTAGACATAAATTTATACTTGTCGAGATCGCCTTCCGTCTGCTTTCGACTGCTGATATCCTGAATAATCCAAATATCTCCGGCGTAATAATTTGCATAATCTATCGATTTCGCTTGAGCTTGGCACCAGAAGGATTCTCCACTTTTGCGTTTCAGTTTCACTTCGGTTGTAAACAGCTTGCCAAACCTGATTGTTCTGTTTGCCTCTTTTTTGAAGGCTTCAAACTCTTCAAGCGAAGGGAATAAGGCTTCCATGCCTTTTTCCATAAGCTCCATATGATCATATTGAAACATGGTCGTCATATGGCTGCTCAGCCAGGTGCATTGATAATCCTGGAGTAACATGATCCCGAATATTGTGTTGTCCAGGATGGTATCCTGCTGATCGATGATGTTTTTGAGTGTCAGTTCGTTTGTTTCAAGTTCCACCTTGTTCTTAATTAACTTCGCTTCAATGTTTTTACGGTCGGAAATTTCACTTTGAAGTTGCTCATTGGCAAAGGAAAGCTCTTTTGTTCTCTCCTCGACCTTTTGCTCCATCTCTTCATAGCTTTTCATCAGGTTTTCTTCAGCCCGTTTCCGGGCGGAAATATCTTTAATCATTGCAGTCAGAAACATCCCCTGGCTGGTCTTCCAGTGAGCGAGCGATATTTCTATGGGGATCTCCGTTCTATCCTTTTTCAATCCCTTCAGTTCCAAAGGCTTGTTATGCTTAAGCATCATGTTTTTTTTATACCTTTCCATCCCCTTTTTATGAGCTACCCTAAGACTGAAAGGCACAAGTGTGGAGATGTTCTCGCCGATGAGTTCCCCTTGATTGTAGCCAAACATTCCTTGGACGGATTTATTGCAATACAGGATATCACCATCGAGGTTGGCACTGATGATTGTATCCGTTGCCGTATTGATCACTGATTTAAATCTCTTTTCACTTTCTCGTAAAGCCGCTTCAGTTTTTTTTCTATTGGAAATATCGATGATCGAGCAGGAGAAACCGACAAGCTGGTCATTGGAATCCATCTGGTATCTCCAGTGAATTTCCAGTTGTTTTCTTTCCTGATCCTGTGTTAGGTGCTCCATTTCCAGGCGATAAGAGCTCGGTTTTTTCATCAACAAGTGATGAAACTCTTTTTTAAAACTCGATCTCAGCAATTCGGAAGGCTGGCTACTCCAAGCTTTACTGCCGATTATATTAGCTCTTGGATAACCGAAAATCTCCAAAGCTCGGTCATTGGCAAAAACAACCGTACCTTCCCTGTCCAATTCCACCACACCAACCGGTAGCTGATCCACAAGCAATCTGTATCGCTCTTCGCTGGCCGATACCTTATTGATCAAATCTCTTCTTTCCAATGCCTCCCGTTTTAACGCTTCAACGGAAACACTCAGATCCTTTGATAATGCCAAAAGATCGTTTTCAAGCTTTTTGCGTTGCATCGAATTACTTAAAATACGATGCATAATCTTTTCGGTGATTTCAGATTTTAAAAAAAAGTCCTGAATACCATTTTCCAGCAATTTGGAGGCAAGAACGTCGTTCTGGGAAGATGTCAAAACTATAATTGGCGTATCATTATTTTTATCGTTGATCAGCTTGTAGGTTTCGAATCCGTTGGAATCGGGTAAGTTCAGATCGAGTAGAATAGCATCGAAATGTTTGCGTTCTAGTGCGGTAACTGCATCGTTTACTTTTTCGACCCAGGTCACTTCAATGGTAACGGCAGGGTCAGATTTCATGAATTCAAGTAGCAATTGGGCCTGTGCTTTAGAATCTTCTACCAGCAGCACACTGCGGTCTTGTTTTACCATATTGCCTCTATATGGTCTGCAGTCTTAGAATTGACAATTAAGTAGTGTCTGAACGGAAAATCGCTATATCCTTATCCGGCTATATACCAGATTCCTTAATTCAGCTTTAAGCTAAAGCTGCTGTCAGCCGTCAGCGTTCAGCTTAAGGCATTTCAAAGACAAGCAAAAACCGGCTGAGAGCTGATCGCTGAATACTGAAAGCACTGAATTTCAAAGCGCTAGGCTGCTTTTCAAGCTTTTATTGGTACGCTTTAAACTGGTTTTCGTTCAGGCACCAATTAATTGATCCGGTTGATCTCGGCTCAATGAACAGACAGCGGAAGTTTCATAATAAAAGTAGATCCTTTTTTCACCTCGCTCTCGACCAGCACAACACCCTTGTGTTTTGCCAGAATCTCTTTCACTATCATCAATCCTAACCCTATCCCGTTTTTCTTGGTTGTAAACAGCGGTTCGAATATTCTTTCAAGGTTTTCTTTCGGGATTCCCTCTCCGGTATCGCTAATACTTATGCATAATTGATCCTGTTCGATCCGTGAACTCACTCTGATCTCACCACCAGTCGGCATAGACTGTTCGGCATTGGTGAGAATGTTTTCAATCGCCCTGCGAATCAACCCTTCATCGAGACTAACCAGGGGAAGGTCTGCCATAGGCTCCAAATTTATCGTTAGTCCCTTCTTAGCCTGAAAAGAGTTGATAATCTCTTCCAAAAGTTGGTTTACGGAAGCAGCTTGCATTTTCGGTGACGTGGTTTTGGAAAAGTCGAGCAGATCTCCTATTATTCTATCTGCGTATCCAATCTGTTGATCAATCATGTTAAAATGGCGTTTCAACGTTTCATCTGAATCACCTATTTTCATTCGAAGGTAGTAATTGGAGTTGTTTATTACCGCCAACGGATTTCTCAGATCGTGTCGAATAGTGGCAGCCAGCTTTCCAATCATGGAAAACTTTTCCTTGTTTGCCAGTTCTTTTTGCGTCTTTTTTAATTCAGCGGTGCGATCTTCTACTTTTTCTTCCAGCTTGCGATTCAATTCTTCAAGCTCCAATTCCGCCTTGTTTTTTAGTTGCTCATTTTGGATAAAATCCGTTTTTACCTTTTTTAAGGTGACCAGTCCCAAAATCCAGACGATTCCGTAAATGCCGAAAAATCCCGAGACATGAAGCACGATTTGTTTCTGATGTCTATCAAGCGGAACGGCAACACTAATCCCCCCCCTGATTTCTCCGATTTGATTATTTTGTTCTTGATGACAATTAAGACAAACAGCTTCCACATATAAAGGACGCATAAGTCTCAGGTGTTTCTGTCCTCCAATCTCCTCAACTGAAGCCACTTCCTGCTTGCCTTTTTCAAATTCTTCAAAAGCAAAGGTTTCCCATTGATCAGCTTTATTTTCAGGTCTTATGGGATTCAAAAATGTTATATTCCCGAGCAGACCGCCCTCTTGCCTGGCTAATTCATACATTTGCCGGGTCATATACGCCGGATTGATAAGTGTGAGCTTTTTTCCGTTTGTGGTTGTTACATCACGATCTTTTAGTTTGAGGTATTTATTGGGTTGTGTGTATTCGGTTATCGGTACATAAACGCCCCCATGAAGTGCGTTCCATCTTCGAAACAAAACATCTTTTTCAAATGCTCCAAATGCGTGAATTCTCGCATGTTCGATACTGTTTAAATAAACCAGGTACACGGTAATCGAAAAAGCTACGACCAGCAATACTGTCCAGCCGACAGCGAGAAATCTAAAGTTCCTTTTGATATACGATTTTTTGTCTGAGCTTTGCAATTTTGCCTGTTTGTTTCGAGTTTTAACTGCGTTGTTCAACTCGCAGCAGATGATCGGAACGGGAATCCAAGAGTGGAATGTGATTCTTCGCTGCCTACCCGGCTATGAGTATCAATACAGGTTTCGACAGACCCGCTGTCAATCAGGTTTTATCGCCTGCTTCTCGCTTGTTGCGGAGCCGATGAAATCCACCTTGTTTATGACATCAGCACTATTCTCATTGATGGGTAGTTCAACGATAAATGCGCTTCCACCGTTTTCGAGATTTATAAATCGAATTTTTCCCCGGTTTGCTTCCGCGAACTTTTTTGAGACAGCCAATCCAAGACCTATTCCCCTTGCTTTGGTTGTGAACAATGGCTTAAAAATTTTGTCTTCATCTTCCTGCGCAATACCGCTTCCACTATCAAAAAAAGATACCAGGATCTTTTCGGTACCTATCCTGCCCTCAATTTGAAGGTTTCCCCCTTCCGGCATAGCCTGAACGGCATTGGTTATTAAATTGCTGAATATTTGTATGGTCTGGTAGGGATCGACATAAATGGATGGCAGGTAGCTTGGAATATCTTTGGAGACAACAATGCCTTGCGGTATCGGGATTTTATCGAGGGAGATGTCCAAAAGCTCGGAAACCTTTGTTCTTTTGGTGTTAGCCGGTTTTGATCGAAAAAGATGCAACAGGTCGGACACAATTTTCGAGGATCGAAAAACTTCCGATTCTATAATTTCCAGGTATTGGATTGTTCTGTCGTTTGCTTGCGGAAGGATGAGCTTTAAATAGTAAACCGCATTGGATATTACACCCAGGGGATTTCGCAACTCGTGTCCGACACTTCCGGCCAGCTGTCCCATAACTGCCATTTTCTCGGATTTTAACAGTTCCTGATGAACCTTGGTCAATTCCTCGGTTCTCTCTTGGACTTTCTCTGCCAAAGCTATCCGTGATACCGTGATTTTATCCAGGTTTTCGGACATGAGGTCAAAATGGTTTGCCAATAAACCTATTTCATCCCTGGCTGAGGAATTGATTCTGTGGTGCAGTTTTCCTTCACCGATCTTTTTTGCCGCATAGATGATCTGGTTGATCGGTTTGATAATGGATCGTGAGATAACTTGACTCAGAATCAAAGCCAGAATGCCGACAAACAAAGCAATGGCCAGCGTTGTGTTTCGCAAATTGGTTACCGGTGCAAATGCTTCCGAAATATCCTGTTCCGCAATCAGTGCCAGCTTGCTATTTTCCAACCACCTGTAAGCGCCGATAACCTCTTGATTCCTATAATCAAGGTATTCCCCGACACCTTTTTTTCCTTTAAGTGCCTGTTCCACCCCGGCTGTAAATATCCACTTATTAAATGCCGCGTTGGGAGAAAAAAGCGTGTCGGTAATCATCAGGTTGGATTGATTGACCAAATAGGTTTCCCCTGTTTCACCCAGTCCGCTTCTTTCCAGCATAATCTCTGTTAAAGCATTCACATTTATATGAGCAGCCAACACGGCAACCAGTTCATTTTCATACAAAACCGGACCGGAAATCACCATGGTTGGTCTCTCCATCGTCAAACTGAGGAAAAACTCCGTCACAAAAACATCCCTTTTCCCCTGGTGAAAATAGGATTCAAAATTTCTGAACTTTCCTTCCCAATTCCTGTTTGAAGCAACCAATACCTCACCGGACTCTTTCCCCAACACGTAGATTTCCGAAAAATGACCTATTGCAATTAACCTCTGAAACTCTTCGACAATATGATTTTTAATACCGATTTTTGTTGGTTCTGAATCATGGCCATTGATTAATTGGTTGATTTCACTGGTTAAATGAACATCAGTAGTTAACCAGAGAAGGGTATGGCGCAAATGCTCTATCAAGGTGTTTATTTCCTGTTCCTTCAATACAGCCACGCTTTCCAAATGAGATTTAACCGAAACTTTAATGCTGTCACGCCCTGAGATAAAACTGACCACTCCTACAAAACCAAGTACGCAGCTTACCAACAGTAAAAAGTAGATCAGAAGACGAATTCTTAAACTGGTGCCCAATGCAGTCATTTCAAGTTCTTAATTATTATCATTGTATATTTTTTTTAAAAAATGCATGGAAACCGATTGGTTCAGGGTGGTTTTAACGTCATTATCATCGGGAAAGAGAGTACGATACATACCCTCCCATATTTTCTCTTCCATCCAGCCTATTTTCACATTACCGATATGAATTAACGGGATTTGAGCCTTCATCATCTTTAGTTCGTTATAACGAGATAATTTCCCGTCGTACTGCAATACAAGATTGACCGCTTCATTCTGATGTTCAATGGCATACCTCCATCCGTCCAAGGTAGCTTTTAGAAACCGCTTTACCAGATCCGGTCTTTCTTTTGCCAGTTTCTCCGAAGTCACAATGGTATCGGCATAAAACTTAATGCCGTAATCATCCAGCCAGATCAATTCCAACTCCATTCCCTCCGCCTCATTCATTAAGGCGGTTCCGGTGCGGTAAAGCATACCGATATCAACTTCTCCCGATTCCAGAATATGCAGGTTTTTTTTATAGGGAACCAGTTTCACGGTCTTGTCAGGTATACCAAGCTTTCTAAGCAGTGCAACATGTTGTGGTTTCCCGTCATGGGGAATCATGACTGTCTTACCGACGAAATCCTGGGGTCGACGAATGTCCGAGTTTTTAGGTACGGCATAAACATAGGGATTTCTTTGAAAAATAACCGCAATAGCCACTAACGGTGCACCATGTTTTCTCTGTTTCAGAAACATATCTCCACCTGTAATCAGAAAATGGCTCTTCCCTTTTAACAGGTTATCGATTGATTCCTCCGCTGTCAGATCAGGACCACCGGGAATTAATGTGACTTCAATATCATTGAGCTTAAAGAGGCCTTTTTTGTCTGCCACGTAACACCCTGCAAACTGTGCCTGGTGTAACCACTTCAGTTGCAGAACGACTCGATCTTTAGGTTGGCTATTTTTGGAGGGATTACAGCCAAACAGACTGGCTAGTAGAAACAATATAATCAAGGTAAACGACATTCTGTTCGTTTTCATGTTACCCACCCGGTCAGTTTCTGTTTTATCTTTTATGCTCTAATTCATACCTGTTTTTTTTTGGGGAACCTGTTGATTTGACACCCAACCCGGGGCGTTTCAACAAATCGTGTTAGCTTTCTGCAAATTGTAGGCACTTCACCGTCCGGTGAGCATTATTCTCCGATAAAACGGTCGTAAATCGGGAAGATTATTTCGTAATGCCGGTAAAAGCCTGTTATTTAAATATTCGCCTGAGTCGTTTTAAATTGATCGATTTAAGATGCCTCGTAAATTTTTGATAATCCACCGGTCGTTCGAAGCACTTTATTTCTTTTTTTTCTACAAATTTCCTGATTTCCGGACTCATCCGACTTTCGAAATCGGTTATCAAGATGATTGGCTGTTTGACATCCCTCTTTCTCAATTCATTTATTATTTTGCCTTCCTTTGTTCCGCCGTTGGTAAGGTTTAAAATTACTATCTGGTCTTGCGACTCGATATCGTCTACGGCTATGAGAGGATTGATCAGTTGTTGAGTCAAAAACCCCTGCTGCCGTAAAATGTTGGACAGGTTTTCACAGAATGCCGGGTCATTATCCACTATCAGCAATGAATTGATACGTTTAAGCAAAGCAAGAAAACTTAATAGTTTTTCTATGTCTACAGGTTTTTCCAAATAGGAAACCGCACCTTCATTGATTCCTTCCTCAAGAGAATGTTCTTCAGTGTAGGCCGTCATAAACACCACCGGTAAATCGGGCTTTGATTGTTTGATTGCTTTGTTCAATTCAATACCGGTCATGCCCGGCATTTTGATATCGGAAAGCACACAATCAAAATTGTCGGAATGAATGGCTTCCAATGCCCTTTCACCGGATTCACTGGTTGCAGTCTTGAAACCTTTTAGTTCCAGAATATCAGATAATGTATCGGCCATCCCTTTGTCGTCATCGACTATTAACACTTTCATATTCAACATCTCAATTGCTTTAGCCAGACATGCCATTGTAAAGGTCGCAAGTCTTTTCATGCGGCTCAAAGCAGATGTTAAAACCGCAGTATTATTCGACTTGCAATGATTTTTGCAGAACCGATTTTTTAACTAATTGGGACAGGTGACTCAGAAACTATGTAGATACTACTATTCCAACTATACTAAGAATGGCAACTTCAGGCAATTGAATAGTAATATCTCCGGTAATCACTTGATTAGGACCTGAACGAAAACTAGTTTAAACAATATTATAAAAGCTTTAAAGGCAGCTTGTTGCTTCGAAACTCAGTGCTTTCAGCATTCTGCGATCAGCTCTCGGCCGGTTTTTGCTTATCTTTGTCATGCCTTAAGCTAAACCCCGAAAGCTGACGGCTGACAGCACGTTAATCTTCGGACTCAATCCCGGTATCTGGCACTGGGTTGGAAAAAGGTTTAAGGGTTTTCCTTCAGACACTAATTAAAGTAACAGATTCAGATCCCTTGAATTAACATTATAATAGACATCAAATCCGGATTCAGGTAGGTTATACTCTCCCCGAATCTCATTTTCTCGGTGCATCGTATTTTTATTACGCTTATGAAAAACCGATCTATTCTGAAATCGTTGACCGATAAAATGAAGGTCAAAGGACCAATTAAACACCAACCTTGAAAAGTTAACCGGTCATTGCAGGACAACCTTAAATCAGAGAGGTGTAATGGAATATGATCATTTAATGGAAAGTGCAAACAAACTGGTTCAACCAAGCGCAGAGTCCGCCGAGGAATATTCTCAGAAAAAACACCTGCTTTTATCTGAAATCAATACCATTCTCTCTTCACGGGAAGATCTTGACGAACTTATCGGGGCCGGGAATGAAAACATGATGAGGGATAACCATCACAATCATTTACAGTTCATGGAGTCGGTTTTCACTGTTACCAAACCTAAAATTCTGGTTGAGACAGTTATTTGGGTGTTTAAGGCCTATCGTTCCAGGGGATTCCAATCTACCTATTGGGCAGCTCAACTAAGCACCTGGAACACGATCCTTCAAAGACACCTGACTTCAGAATCATTAAAGGAGATCTGGCCCTTTTATCAATGGATGATTGTCAATACACCGTTGTTTACTAAACTCAGTGAGGAATCCGGATAATCGAATTTACTAAAAGGAACGTGATTCAATATGAGGATGGGACTCGACCCTGTTTTTTATCAATCGTTTTCAAAATCGCTTTGAATCGGTACCCCATGTCAACAAGTAACAGCAATCCCGGGTTCACGGATGAAACCGGACTTTCCGATCTTACGGACCGGTACACGACATTGTTGTTAAACAGTGAACGGCAGGCTGCAAACGATCTCATCATGCAAGCCATTGACGGTGGCATACCTGTGAAAGATATTTACCTAAAGGTTTTTCAGCCCGCTCTCTATGAAATTGGTCGTCTGTGGCAAGCCAATAAAATCAGTGTTGCACAGGAGCACTTTTGCACGGCCGCCACACAATTAATCATGTCCCAACTATATCCCGCCATTTTTAACTCCAACAAAACAGGGAAGCGGCTTGTTGCCACCTGTGTCGGCGGAGAACTTCACGAAATAGGCGTGAGAATGGTTGCAGATTTTTTTGAGATGGAAGGTTGGGACACCTATTATATTGGTGCCAACTCACCTGCTGACAGCATACTTCAATCACTCGAATCAATGAAAGCCGATTTGCTGGCAATCTCGGCATCCATGACATTCAATGTCGGAACAGTCAAAAAGCTGATCTCGGCAATAAAAACAACGGAAGTAGGTGCTGCCGTGACCATAATGGTTGGAGGACGCCCGTTTAATATCGCCACCGATCTCTGGAAAGAGGTCCAGGCGGATTGTTATGCGCCTGATCCTCCAACTGCCATTACAACAGCTAATAGTTTTTTTAAGGATTCCTTGTGAGTGGTCTTGAACAGTTTACAGGACGAGGTTTCGCCATTCTTTGCGATGGCGCCGGAAAGATCCTGCAGGTATTGCACAACAGTTTTGATGAATCCAGTCGGATTTCACCCGGAGAACCATGGTTCACCATCGTCGATGAACACAACATAGAAAAAGCGCAAAACTTCGTTCAGGAAATTAACCTGGTAGGAGCAGCCTTCAACTGGGATTTGAACGTGAGAATCAAGGAGAATGCACTATCCATCTGTTTTGCGGGAATTATCCTGGATGATAAACAGCTAATCGTCGCTGCAAAAACAAACGAAAGTTTGCAAAAGCTTGTCAGGGAATTCTCCAAGATTGGCAATGAACAAGTGAACGCCTTGCGCATTGCCTTAAAAGAAAACGTTGAACTCCGCGCCCGCACAGCAAAAGACAGCAGTGATTTTGATGAAATCAGCCGCCTCAACAACGAACTGGTAAATTTACAGCGCAGCCTGGCTAAAAAGAACATACAACTTGAACAACTGAATGAAGAAAAAAACAGGTTCCTGGGCATCGCAGCTCACGACCTTCGTAATCCCTTAAGCAATGTTTTTATCCTTGCCGAGTTTATCGAGGAGGAAATCGGGGAGTCGAATCAATCACTGCACCAATATGTTCAACAAATCAGGGGATTGAGCCGCTTTATGCTGAACCTGGTTGATGACCTTTTGGATATCTCAGCCATTGAATCCGGGAAGATAGAACTGAATCTTGAATTAGTGGATTTGATTGACCTGGCAAAGCAGTGCATTGAACTAAACCAAATGCTGGCAGAAAAAAAGCAAATCAAGATCCACTTTGAGAGCTCCACTATCAAGGAAAAGCTCGTCATTGACAGGGGAAAGATATCTCAGGTTATCAATAACCTTCTCACCAACGCAGTTAAGTATTCCGAAGAGAAAACCCGGATCATTATCCGTCTCAAAGAATCGAACGATGACATCATAGTTTCCGTCGAAGACCAGGGATTAGGCATCTCCCCTCATGAACTCAAACTCTTGTTCAATCCATTTCAAAAAACCAGTACTCAAAGCACCGGCGGTGAATCAAGCACCGGGCTGGGACTTTATATAGTGAAGAGAATTGTGGAAGCCCACCAGGGAAAGATTTGGGCCGAAAGTGAGTTAAAAAAAGGGTCGGTTTTTTCATTTAGTTTGCCAAATTGAAAAACTGATTACCGGCATACCCGGTTTTGATCGTGTCTCACAGGGAGGACTGCCGAAGAACAGGAAAAGGTTGATATCGGGAACTGCCGGAAGTGCAAAAACCGAAATTGCAGCTCAATTTCCGGCCGAAGGAATCAAGCGGTTTGACCAGAATGAGGTGTTTGTAACCTTCGAAGAATCCGTTGAAGATAGTAAAAAGAATATGTTGGAGTTTAATTGGCCTATCAGCCAATGGGAAAAAGAGAAAAAATGGTGCTTCGATGTTTCCGGTATTATTTCCTGAAATCCTTATTTGGTTTTTCAAGGCGAACTGGAGCGATTGGACGACTTGTTCATAAAGGAGAAACTTTGATGAAAAACAACGGTGACTCAATACTGATTGTAGACGATGAGCCGCTGAATCTTAAAATCCTTGGAAAGGTATTTGGAGATGTAGGTTATAAGGTATCCACCGCAACTGGCGAAAAAGAGACCTTTTCGATCCTTGAATCCACTCCTCCCGATTTAATTCTGCTTGATGTAATGCTCGGAGTTGAGAACGGCTTGGATATTCTCCGGTAAATTAAGCAGAACGAAAGATACCGGCACATCTATATCGTTATAATAACCAGTAAGATGAAATCTTCCGATGATCAGGCAAGCGGACTGGAATTGGGAGCCGACGGTCATATCACACGCCCGATAGAAAAACGTGAATTGCTGGCGCGAATTGAAGCGTTTATGCGTCATAAAAGAACGATCGATTCCCTGGTCAAAAGCGAAGCCAGGTTAAGAAGCATTATTGAGAGAAACCCGGATGCTATTTTAGTTGTTGATAAGGACGGTATCATCAGATTTACCAATCCGGCTTCGGAAGCCTTGTTCAAGCTCACCATGGATGACCTCTCAAACCGGGTTTTTGGTTATCCGATTGTTAAGGGCGAACATTCAGAAATAGAAATCCTTAGACAGAATGAGAGCACCGTATCTGGTGAAATGCGGACCATCGATATTGAATGGGAAGAAACCGATGCTTTCCTGACATCCATTCGGGATCTGAGTGACCGCATCAAAACGGAAACTGCCCTTCGTGAAAGTGAGGAATATTTGCGAATCACCCTGGATTCCATAGGTGACGCCGTAATTGCAACTGATACAAAGGGAAAAATCGTACAGATAAACCCGGTGGCTTCCAAATTAACAGGCTGGTCTGCTGAAAGCGCTGTGGGGAAAAACCTCAATGATGTTTTCAAAATCGTTAATAACAAATCCAAAAAGAATGTAGGATGGGTAACTTGTTACCCATCAACTCTTTATATATGGCTTTTGCTCACATCCCACCCGATGGGTAACTACGTTACCCATCCTACGGTTCTTGGAAAAATCAAAGGTTTTTTCATTACGACACAGTCTGTTGACCCATAAGCGCTAAGTTGTTTTCCGCTATAACAACAATGATTTGCGCTTAACGCTGAAAGCGTTATTTAAATTAGCCTATGGTCAGCGAGCTTGCGAGCGCCACCATAGGTCAGATAACCCCTCGGTTTAAGAACGCTGAAAGCGTTCATTAAAGAAGTTTTCGGAAAACTCA